>DXGR01000127.1 GCA_019113825.1 Candidatus Stackebrandtia excrementipullorum
CGAACTCGTCGACACTCTCGGCAGCGTGGAACTGTGTATACCGTTCAACATGACGCTGGCCCATCCCAAAGGCACATACGTCGAAAAGGGTTGCCGCGACTACGACTCCACCGTCGCTCTAGGCGTCATGCGCGAACGCTACGCCTACGGCCCCGAAACACCAGGATGGACACCGGAATGGGGTGTGGGTGACTTCGGGCGTCAAAAAATGCAACAACACTTCGTTAAACAACTACTGGCCAAGGCGAAACAACAGGGCTACATCAGCGACCCGACCAAAATCGGCGTCCTCATCGAAACCATCGGCGACCAGATCCTGGTCGACCTCGGCGGCCGAAGCGTCACCGAGTTCGCGCTGGCCCTGCGCGGCGTCAACCCCGGCGGGCTTTCCACCATTCGCATCCCGAGCGAACCGGCAGACATAAACGGAACCTCGTACGTCGTCACTCAGCCCGGCCCCCAGCAGGCCGCCGCCGGGTCTTTGTACACGGCATTGAGGACGGACAACCTGCAGGCATGGATCAGCAAACACCCCGACTGGGCAGACACGGGCGCATAACGTGCACCCGCTACCACGGCCGTCGGGCCGATGTGGCCCACCAACGGCCCGGACCGAACGCGCCCCGGGGGCCTCCAACCTCCGCCCCATAATTAGATCGTAATCGGCCCCGTACATACCGCGTCCACCTCTTTACTCGAAGCCTGTGGACAACCGACCGAGGGTGGACATGATCGGGTCTACCGTGTCAACAGCACCTTCCCCACATGACCGCCCGCCTCCAACAGTTCGTGCGCGACGGCCGCGTCCGACATCGGCATTCGCTTCGCGATCACCGGACGAACCAGGCCACGGGCCACGAACGGCCACACCTCGCGTGCCACCGCGTCGATGATCCGAACGCGGTCGCTCAGCACACGGCCTCGCAGCGCCGTGGCCGAGATCCTTCCCCGCTTGGCCAACAACGCTCCCAGATTCACCTCGGCTTTACGCCCGCCCTGCATCCCGATGATGGCCAACCAGCCGTCCGGCGCCAAAGCGCGAATATTTCGCTCCAGATACGCCGCTCCCATGTTGTCGAGGATGACGTCCGCGCCACGTCCGTTCGTGAAGTCGCGTACCGCCGAAACGAAATCTTCGTCGCGGTAGTCGACGACCACGTCGGCGCCCAGACCTTCGAGCACATTTCGCAGTTCGGAACGAGCCGTCGCCACGACACGAGCATCCAACGCGGCCGCCATCTGAATGGCGGTGGTGCCGATGCCCCCGGCACCACCGTGGACCAGAAACGTGCGGCCACGATCCAAGCCCGCGATGTCGAACACGTTCGACCACACCGTGGCGGCCGCCTCCGGCAGCCCCGCCGCATCCACAACGTCGATCCCACGGGGGATCGGCAACACCAAGGAGGCATCCACCACGACCCGTTCGGCGTACCCCCCACCTGACAGAAGGGCGCAGACCTCGTCGCCCACCTGCCAGGCCGTCACATCCGACCCGACGGCGGTGACGACACCCGAACATTCCAGCCCCAGAATCTCCGGTGCCCCGGGCGGAGGCGGATAATGCCCCTGCCGCTGCAGCAGATCAGCACGGTTGACCCCTGCCGCCGCCACCTCAATCAACACTTCACCCGGCCCCGGCACCACGTCCGGTACCTCGCGCCACTGCAACACCTGCGGTCCACCGAATTCGGTGATCTCCACTCCCAACATCGCTCAATCTTAATTCGGGTATGTGCCCTCGCGATGAAACAAGGTTCTTGTGGCACCGGTATTCTCAGCTTCGATGTCTGACCTTTCCCACACCCCAGGCCGGTTTCGTTGCTGCGGCGTCGTCATCGACGGCCACGCCCCGGACACCGCCACCGCGGCGCTGCTCGAGTCGCGCTACGGGACCCCTCGGGGCACGCACCTGTGTAATGCCTACACGCTTTCCCTCGCGCTGCGCGACGAGAAGTACCGGGCGATGCTCAACGAGGCCGACATCAACTTCTCCGACGGGCACTACCTGGCCAAGGTCGGCAAGAAACGCGGCCACGACGCCATGACCGAGCGGGTCTACGGGCCCGACCTCATGTACAACACGATGGACGCCGGTCGTGAACACGGACTCAAGCACTATCTGTACGGCGCATCACCTGAGACCGTCGCAAAATTGAAGACATCGTTGGAGGAAAAACTGCCCGGTGTCGACATCGTCGCCGCGGAGTCACCACCGTTTCGGGCCCTCACCACCGCCGAACTCGACGAGCTCGAGGACCGAGTCGCCGACGCCAAACCGGACCTGTTCTGGGTGGGGTTGGGGACCCCGAGACAGGACGAGTTCGTGGCTCTCCATACGAAACGGCTGCGCTGCACCCTTGTCCCGGTCGGCGCCGCATTCGATTTTTGGTCCGGGAACAAACCGATGGCACCAAAGTTCGTGCAAAAGCACGGCCTGGAGTGGGCCTACCGTCTGGCGACCGAGCCGCGGCGGCTGTGGAAGCGGTATCTCATCGGCAACACCGCTTTCATTTACGGTGTCATCACCGATTCCCGCCGCAACAGGAAACTGGGGCCGTGACCACACCGTCGGCGCGTCAGCGTCGATACGAGTCCTCGTTGGCGAGGAACCAGTCGTAAACCCGTTGAATACCTTCGGCCAGATCGATCTTCGGTTCCCAGCCCAGCGCCCGTATCCGTGAAGAGTCCATCAGTTTGCTCTTCACTCCGTCGGGTTTCGAGAGATCGTGTGTGAAGGTGCCGTCGTAACCGATCACGTCGGCCATCATCGCCGCCAACTTGTTTATCTCGATGTCTTCGCCGGCACCGATGTTGATCGGTGCCGCACCATCGTAACGGCGCAGCAGGAACAACGCCGCGTCGGCAACGTCGTCGGCGTGGAGGAACTCCCGCAACGTCGTACCGGTCCCGTATATCAAGAAGCGCGGGTCGCCTGCCAGCTTCGCTTCATGCAGCCTGCGCATGATCATGGGAAACGCGTGCCCACCCGGTATGGAAAAGTTGTCCCCAAAGCCGTAAAGATTGCACGGCATCGCTGAAATGAACGAACAACCGAACTGTTGCCGCAACGCCTGCACATGCATAACACCGGTTATCTTCGCTATCGCATAACCGAAATTGGTCTGCTCCACCGGGCCCGTCATAAACGAATCCTCGGAAATGGGCTGCTGCGCATTCGTCGGGTATATACAACTCGAACCCAAGAACAACGCGCGAGTAAGACCGAACTCTTTAGCGGCGTCCAGTATGTTGATCTGCATACGAATGTTGTCGGACAAAAAGTCCGCGGGAGCGGCGTCATTACCGTAAATCCCTCCCACTTTTGCCGCAGCATCGATCAAATAATCGGGCCGTTCCTGCGCGAAAAAATCAAAGGTCGCCTGACGGTCACGCAAGTCAAGCTCCGTACTGCGACGACCGATGAGATTACGGTACCCCTCCTCCTCAAAACGCCGCCAAATCGCCGACCCCACCATCCCCCGATGTCCGGCGATATACACCTTGGCGTCCATCGGTATCTCGTGGCTGAAATCAGTCCGCATCGCTCACTCCTCTCCCTGGTTCGTCCGTGCAACCCTACCGGCCCACGACACCGGCGACCTCCACAACAAACACGTGTAGTCTCGACCGTCCGTGGTCACGAAAACGTAAAGGGATGAGGATGTCACAACCCAGGCGCACCGCTTTGATCACTGGAATCACCGGCCAGGACGGTTCCTACCTTGCCGAACTTCTCCTCTCGAAGGGCTACGAGGTTCACGGGATCATTCGACGTTCGTCGACCATTACGGGAAACAGTCGCCTCGACGGCATTTACCAGGCGCCCAACACCCCGGATCAAACATTGTTTCTCCATTACGGGGACATAACGGACGCCAGCATGTTGACCAACATCGTGCGCGACATCCAACCCGACGAGGTTTACAACCTCGCCGCCCAAAGCCATGTTCGGGTCAGTTTCGACATACCCGACTACACCGGCAACGTCGACGCCCTGGGAACAATCCGCCTGCTGGAAGCGCTGCGCGCCGCCGACTGCAACGCACGCTTCTACCAAGCCTCCTCCTCCGAACTTTACGGTTCCACCCCGCCGCCACAGAACGAGGACACACGTTTCCACCCGCGCAGCCCGTACGCGGTCGCCAAGATTTACTCGTATTGGGCAGTGGTCAATTACCGGGAGGCTTACGGACTTCACGCGTCGAACGGCATCCTGTTCAATCACGAAAGCCCTCGTCGCGGGGAAACCTTCGTCACCCGGAAGATCACTCGTGCGGTCGCCCGCATCGCCGCCGGCATCCAAGACGTCGTCTACATGGGGAACCTAAACTCCATTCGCGACTGGGGATACGCTCCCGAGTACGTCGAAGGCATGTGGCGCATGCTCCAGCAGGACACCCCCGACGACTATGTGTTGGCCACCGGCGAAGGATGCGTCATCCGCGACTTCGCGCAGGTGGCGTTCGCCCACGCGGGCCTGGACTGGGAAAAGCACGTCAAACACGACTCCAGGCACGAACGGCCATCTGAGGTGGACGCACTTATCGGCGACCCGTCCAAAGCGAAGAAACATCTTGGCTGGGAGGCCAAGACGCATTGGCGTGAGCTGGCGGAACTCATGGTCGACGCGGACCGCCAATTGCTGGACGATCAGCTTTCCGGTCGCCTCGTCAAGGAAGAGCACGATTAAGGCAAGAGAAAGTCCCAGGCGATCGGTTGTTTCGCCTGGGACTGGGGACTTCTTTGCGGAGGCGGTGGGATTCGAACCCACGAGACGTGTCGCCACGCCTGGCGGTTTTCAAGACCGCTGCACTAGTCCACTATGCGACGCCTCCCGGCGGTCGCCAACTTACCAAAACGTTCCACGAGCGAAACGCGCGCATTGTCGGGGTAGGGCCCGTTCGCGGTCTTGGGGTGTGAATCACTCGTCTCGCTGCTCGTCGTCGGGCACTTCAATGGCCTGATCCACGACATCGGCCTCGCTTGCGTCACCACGAAGGATGGGGTCCGAGTCGACCGTGTCGTCACCTTCGTTGAACACCTCGGCTTCCTGATCGAGACGATCTTCGTCCGGTGCGTTCCAGTTTTCAGCTCGTTTATCCACCACGTTTCGACGGTATCGGGTGAGCCGAGCGTCGGCAGGCTGTTCTGATGAAGCAGAATGCGAGGTGAGACAGCGCCGTCTTGCCGGGTTCGTCGAGCTGGTACGTAAGGAGCAGGAAAAAATGCCTATCGCTACACCAGAGGTTTACGCCGGAATGTTGGACCGCGCCAAAGAGGGCGCGTTCGCGTATCCGGCCATCAACGTTTCGTCTTCTCAAACGCTCAACGCCGCGTTGGCCGGGTTCGCAGAGGCTGAAAGCGACGGCATCATCCAGGTTTCCACCGGCGGAAGCGAATACTTTTCGGGTCCGACCGTCAAGGACATGGTGACCGGGGCGACGGCGTTCGCCGCGTTCGCTCACGAGGTGGCCGCGAAGTACCCGGTCAACATCGCTCTGCACACCGACCACTGCCCGAAGAACAAGCTTGACGACTTCGTGCGTCCGCTGCTGGATATTTCGGCGCAACGTGTCAAGGCGGGTCAGAACCCGCTGTTCCAATCACACATGTGGGACGGCTCGGCGGTTCCGTTGAAGGAAAACCTTCTCATCGCCGAGGAACTGCTGGCCCAGGCGGTGGCCGCGAACATCATTCTCGAAATCGAGGTTGGTGTGGTCGGCGGCGAGGAGGACGGCGTCGTCGGTGCTATCGACGATAAGCTCTACACCACCGTCGAAGACGGTTTGGCCACGGCCGCAGCGTTGGGGGTTGGCGAAAAGGGCCGCTACATGACCGCGCTGACCTTCGGCAACGTGCACGGTGTCTACAAGCCGGGCAACGTGAAACTTCGTCCCGAGATTTTGAAGGACATCCAGAAGGCCGTTGGTGAGAAGTACGGCAAGAACAAGCCGTTCGACCTCGTCTTCCACGGTGGTTCCGGTTCGCTGCTCGAGGAGATCCGTGCGGCACTGGATTACGGTGTCATCAAGATGAACGTCGACACCGACACCCAGTACGCGTTTACTCGGCCCGCGGCAGCGCACATGTTCACCAACTACGACGGTGTTTTGAAAATCGACGGCGAGGTCGGCAACAAGAAGACCTATGACCCGCGTGCGTGGGGCAAGGTCGCAGAAGCCGGCATGGCGCAGCGCATCGTCAAGGCCTGCGAAGACCTGCGCTCGGTGGGGACCACCGCACGTTAACGAGAAGACATCACACGGCCCGGCCATCGCGGTCGGGCCGTGTTTTCCATGGGTTCCGACACGCCGAAACATTTCACCGATGATTCCGCCGCGCCATGGCCAACGGGCCGATGAAGACCGCGGTCTGGCCGCAGACGGCGAGGCCGTGTCGTTATTTATGTGATCTTGCCCCTACTGCGATCCGGGATTCGTTCGGGGTTTTATATCGCTTTGGCTGTTATGTCGGTTGTCAACGGCGGCACGGTTAGCGTCCCCGAGCAGGGTGTCACCCCGCCGACCCTCACGGGGTTTTGACGGCGATCGGTACCCTTGAAACGGATCGATTGATCCACCAATGTGTCCTTACGATCCGTCACGGTAACCGGTACGCACCGGGCGAGCTCTTGCTCACACATCGGCTGACCTGCGTCTTCGTCCGGTTGCGGACCGACGGAGGAGGGCACGGCCGTGTTACCCTTGACACAGCGAAAGGGGTTTCGATCCTATGGGTTTTAGTGTCGGCGAGACCGTTGTTTACCCCCATCACGGGGCCGCACTCATCGAAGCAGTCAAGACTCGCAACATCGGAGGCGTGGAACGGGAATACCTCGTTCTACGTATCGAGCAGGACGACTTGACGATTCAAGTCCCGGCAACCAATGTTGAGATGGTAGGCGTCCGCGAAGCCGTGGGCACCGAGGGTCTGACCCAGGTTTTCGATGTGTTGCGTGCTCCGCACACAGAAGAACCGACCAACTGGTCTCGGAGATTCAAGGCGAACCAGGAAAAGCTCGCGTCCGGTAATCCGTTCAAGGTGGCGGAAGTCGTACGGGACTTGTGGCGACGTGATCGCGAGCGCGGCCTGTCTGCGGGTGAGAAACGGATGCTCACCAAGGCTCGTGACATCCTGGCAGGCGAGCTGGCCTTGGCGGAATCCAGCACGAAGGATGACGCCGAATTGCTTCTGGACAAGGTTCTCACCGAAGCGTAATGCTTTTTCGAACGACCGTCGGCGATCTTTCGCCACGGTCGATGGTGTCCTGAGTTCGATGCATTGACGAGGAGCCCCCGTCACGGTGGGCTCCTCGTCATGTTCCATACGGTCGCCGGGACGTGAGTCGTTCGGTTTACCGACCGCCGGTAGGCTGTCCGATCGTGACGATTCCTGAAGTCGGGGTGGGCACCGACGTCCACGCTTTCGATCCGACACGTCCCTGCTGGTTGGCGGGAATGCTGTGGGAGGACGCCCCCGGTTTGGCGGGACACTCCGACGGCGATGTGGCATGCCACGCCGCCTGCGACGCTTTGCTATCGGCGGCCGGCCTGGGTGACCTCGGCGGAAACTTCGGTACATCACGACCCGAGTGGGCGAACGCCTCCGGTCTGGCGCTTCTGACCGAGACAGCTCGGCGTGTACGCGCAGCCGGATACGAGATCGGCAACGTCGCAGTACAGGTCATCGGTGAACGCCCGCGGCTCGGCAAACGACGGGGTGAGGCGGAGACACTGATGACCGAGACCCTCGGTGCGCGGGTCCGGTTGTCGGCCACGACAACGGACGGCCTGGGCTTCACCGGCCGTGGCGAAGGTATCGCGGCAACAGCGGTGGCACTGGTCTACCGGGGCTGATCCGACAACCTTCCGAGGCCCACGTGGGTGTCCGACGGCCCCGACGTGTTGAAGCAGTCCCGTACCTCTGAGTCGGGGGGCCACCATCCTCCTCCCCGATGGTTGAAGCCTATCGTGAGCCGTTCGTGAGCCATCAAATCTTTTAACCCGCCTCCTGTGGAAAACCGCTTCGTCGTGGACAACAGCACCACGATCTCGCCGAATGCGAGACGGTTACCCTTCATTGCGTGGACTCCTCCTACAACATCGGTGACGCCGCAACCCACCTGGCCCGTGCCGAACTGTTGTTCGACCTCAACAGGTTCGATGAAGCACGAGAAGAACTCGGCGGTGCGTTGAGGAGCGACCCGGCGCACGTTCCGTCGCTGACGTTGCTGGCGATCCTCGAAATGCTGGTGGAGAACCACGACGAGGCTCTGACCGCGGCTACCGCCGCCTTGGCGGCCGAGCCCACCTATGAGCCGGCGCTTTTTGCTCGAGGACACGCTCTGGCGCTGTCCCGCAACACCGATCAGGCTTTGACCGCGGCCGAGGAGCTGCAGCAACGCAACCCGGATTCGTGGTGGCATCAGGTTCATTACGCCTTGATCGTGTCTCAGGCCCGCAACGGCCAAGATGCACTCGACGCGGCATGGGTGGCGGTCAAGCTCGCCCCGGAGGAAGCTCGAGCGCACTTGACCCTTGCCGTGGTCTCGGCCTATTTGGGTCTGGAGGAACTGTCCCAGCGGGCTGCGGCGGCCGCCGAACGCCTGAACCCCGAAGCCATGGCGCTGCTCGAGGGGGAAGCTGGACCGAACATGTTGCGGGGACGGCCCGACCGTCCTGCTTCGGCGGGGATGATGGGTATGGAGTCCCCCGCCGAGGAGATGAGGCGTGCACCGATGTCGCAGACGGTGAGGCGTGTGCTCCGGCAGGGTGCCGCAGTCGCGATCCTGCCTCCTGTCGTCGTGGCGATGGTGGGAGCCGGATCGGATTACACGTCCGTAGTGGCGGTCATCGCGGCGATCGTGGCCGGTATCGCCATGGCGTTGATGTGGCGTCGTCTCCCCGAGCACGATCAAGAGGGTGTACGTGTCGAAGCGCGCCAAGATCGCGTCATCACGTTGGCACTGGGCGGTGCCGTAGTCGGCCCGGTCCTGGTCGCGTTGTTCGGGCTTGTCGGTAATCCGCTTTTGTTGGCGGTGTCCATCGCTGCGGGAATGGTCACACTGGGTATCTCACTCCTGTATCGCCATTAGCCCGCAGCGAGGGCCGCATGTCACTCGACCAGTGAGCCACAAATGTCGGACAGGGTGCTGAACGAACTTTCTACGGCGGTCAGGTCCGTTTCGGCGGCAGCCGCCACATCGCCGTTGATGAGCGCGTTTGCCTGTTCTGCCTGATCCGCGTAATCAAGTGCCGCCTGCTTGAGTTCGGCATCGTCGATGGTTTCGGCCTCCGCACGGAGTTTCTCGGTGCTGGTCGTCAGTGTTTCGGTGTCGTTGGTGACGTTGTTGGATACTTCGGTGACGACGGGTACCAGGCTTGCGCAATCGACGGCGTCGTTGACCTGTGAGCACGCGGTCATTGCGCCGGCGAGTGCGACGGTGGCGACGGCGGCGGTGATCCTTGCGATGGTTCGGGCCACGAATCGGCTCCTGGATGAGATGGGGGCTGGTGACACCAGGATATCCGAGTCGGTTGAGCAGACCGGGTTTCGTTGCGGCCCTTACACGGCCATGTCGACAAACCTGGACAGGTGAAGCTGCGCGGCAACGGTGATCGTATCGGTGGCACCGTTTCGGTGTTTGGCAACGATGAAGTCCGCTTCACCGGCGCGGGGTGATTCCTTGTCGTAGTAGTCGTCCCGGTGGAGCAATATGACGACGTCGGCGTCCTGTTCAAGGCTGCCCGATTCACGCAGATCGGACAGTTGAGGTCGTTTATCGGTACGTTGTTCGGGTCCACGGTTAAGCTGCGCGACGGCGATAACCGGGCACTCGACCTCTTTGGCCAGCAGTTTCATACCACGGGATATCTCAGAGACTTCTTGTTGTCGGCTCTCGACGCGCTTGGGCGAGCTCATCAGCTGCAGATAGTCGACCACGATCAGTTTGAGATTGTGCCGTTGTTTAAGCCTGCGAGCTTTGGCGCGAATCTCCATGAGTGTCATGGACGGCGTGTCGTCCACAAACAAGGGTGCTTCGGCGATTTCACCCATGCGACGGGCAAGTCTTGTCCAGTCGTCATCGGAGAGGTCACCGGAGCGTAGGACGTGGAGCGGCACGCGGGTCTCTGCTGACAGGACGCGCATCACAATCTCCACTTTGCTCATTTCGAGGGAGAACATGGCGGCGGCCTGCTGATGGTGCAGAGAGGCATGGCGGATGAAGTCCATGGCGGCCGTCGATTTTCCTGCACCAGGTCGGCCTGCGACGATGATGAGCTGCCCCGGTTGAAGACCGTTGAGCAAGCGGTCGAGGTCCGCGAAACCGGTGGGGACACCCGTCATAGCGCCGCCGGCCTCGCCGACGGCTTCGATCTCGTCGAGGGTGGGCTGAAGAAGCTCGGACAGTACCGAGAAGTCTTCACTGACTCGCCGCTCGGTGACGTCGTACACGGCTTGTTGTGCCATGTCGACAAGGTCGTCGATGTCCCGGCCGCCACCGGCGGCCGTGCCGTATCCGAGCTGCACGACTCGGGTGCCGGCCTCGATGAGGCGACGCAACACGGCTCGCTCGGAAACGATGCGGGCGTAATACGACGCGTTGGCAGCTGTGGGGACCGATGAGATCAAAGTGTGAAGGTAGGGACCTCCGCCGATCTTGCCCAGGTCTCCGGCGTCGGCGAGTGCGGCGGCCAAGGTGATGGCGTCGGCAGGTTCCCCTCGCGCGTACTTGTCGCAGATCGCGTCGAAGATGATCGCGTGCGCTGGCTTGTAGAAATCCTCGGTGTTGAGGATTTCTACAACGTCGGCGATGGCGTCTTTGCTGAGCAGCATCCCGCCGAGGGTGCACTGTTCTGCGAGGACGTCCTGCGGGGGAGTGCGTTCGAACTCAACGCTGGGTTCCGGAGGAAGAGGATCGTTGTCGTGCGAGGCGGACCGCTGCCTGGCATTGGTGGCATGATCGTCCATGGTGAGCCACCCCCGTCCTGCTTGATGTTCCTACCAGCGGCCTCCGACAGAACCGACTCCCGAAGATCGACCTTAGAGTCACAGGGGCAAAGCAGCAAACCGGCCTGTGGATAACCATGTGGATAACCTGTGGATAACCATGTGGATTCTGTGGATAACCATGTGGGCAAACTGTGGATGACGCAGGCAGTGCCCATTTTCTTTGGCCTGTGAACTGCTGTTCCTTTATCCACAGGCTGTGGATAAAAGTTACTGGGCCGGTGTGTCGTCCAATGGCCCACTCAGGCGATAGCGTCGGTGCCCGGGAGGACACACACTGAATGACTGTGGATGACGAGGCGGACAAGAGGCGTGAAGAGTCGGTGGATGCGACCGGTGAACGCGCATACGCACCGACCTTGATTACAACGGTCGCATGGTACGTGTTGCCTGCATTGGTCTACGTCGCATGGGTTTTCACCTTCAGCGGCAACACGTGCGATGGCGTTCCCTGCGGGCGACTGGAACAAGTCGCACGGGGCCTGTCCGCGACGCTTCAGTGGGCGTTTCCATCGCTGGCATTGAGCCTGTTGATTGCGGTACTGCTAAGGCTGCCCGCTGTCGGATGGCGGGCCGGCGCGAGCGGCACGGCAGCGGCACTTCTCGGGGCCGGTTTGACGACCGCGATCCTACGCAGTGTCGGCTACGACATCGGTTGACCAGACGTGTGCAGCCCGCCCGGATGAACCGGACGGGCTGCACAGGTTGGCACGTCTTACTTCTTCGCCTCCACGACGTTCAGGTTGAACGTCGCGTGCACCTCGGGGTGCAGTTTGATGGCGATTTTGTACTGCCCGACGGCCTTGATGTGACCGGGCAGTTCAAGGCGACGGCGGTCCAGTTTCGGGCCGCCGGCGGCTTCCACCGCTTCCACGATCTCGGCCGGCGTGATCGAACCGAACAGGCGACCGCCCGTTCCGGTGCGAGCGCTGATGCGGACCTTGACCGCGTCCAGCTGCTCGCGGATCTCGCCTGCGTGCTCCGCGTCCCGGACGTCACGTGCCGAACGGGCACGCTTGATCGTCTGGACTTCCTTCTCGCCGCCCTTGGTCCAGGCGATGGCGAAGCCCTGCGGAAGGAGGTAGTTACGGCCGTAGCCGTTCCTGACCTCGACGACGTCGCCGGGCGATCCGAGGCCGGACACTTCCTGAGTCAGGATGATCTTCATGTCGGCCTCCTTATCGCGACTGACTGGTGTAGGGCAGCAGCGCCATCTCACGAGCGTTCTTGACCGCTCGTGCAATCTGCCGCTGCTGTTGAGCCGTCACACCGGTGACCCGGCGGGCACGGATCTTGCCACGGTCCGAGATGAACTTGCGCAGCAGCGCGGTGTCCTTGAAGTCGATGTAGGTGATCCCCTCTTTGTCGAGCGGATTCGACTTCTTCTTCGGCTTGCGAACGGGCGCAGCCTTTGCCATGTGTCTTGCCTTTCATACCGTCGTGGGGCGCCTTGCCGTGCAAAGCACCACACGTAAGAAGAGCGGGTTGTTAGAACGGTGGTTCGTCGTCGAAGCCGCCGCCGGACCGTCCGGACGGAGCCGGTGTGGCCGTCGCCCATGGGTCGTCGGATGGCGCGCTGCCGGAGCGTGCGCCGCCTCCTCCACCGCGCGACACCTTCTGCACCTTGGCGGTGGCGTATCGCAGCGACGGACCGATCTCGTCGGCTTCGAGTTCAAATACGGTGCGCTTTTCACCTTCGCGGGTCTCGAAAGAGCGCTGACGCAGCCGCCCCTGGACGATGACCCGACTGCCGCGAGACAAGGTCTCCGCGACGTTCTCGGCGAGGTTGCGCCAGGCGTTACAGCTGAGGAACATCGCCTCACCGTCACGCCATTCACCGGACGCCCGATCGAACGTCCTTGGAGTCGATGCGACCCGGAATTTCGCCACCGCCGCTCCAGACGGCGTGTAACGCAATTCGGGGTCCTCGGTCAGGTTGCCGACGACGGTGATGACAGTTTCGCCTGCCATGACCTCTCCTTCTGCCTTCGGAACCGGTTTATGGCCGGTTGTTCGTTATCGCAGTTCGGGACGCAGGACCTTGGTACGCATGATCGACTCGTTCAACCGCATCTGGCGTTCGAGTTCCGCGACGGCCACCGGCTCCGACTGGATGTCAATGACGGCGTAGATGCCTTCGCTCTTCTTGTTGATCTCGTAGGAAAGGCGACGACGTCCCCAAACGTCGAGTTTCTCCACAGATCCACCCGAATCACGGATGACCTTGAGGAACCCCTCCAAGGACGGGGTGACCTGACGCTCTTCCAGGTCAGGATCAATGATCACCATTACTTCGTAATGACGCAAGACTCTGTCCACCTCCTGTGGTCTCGTCGGCCGCGGTCGTTCCGCGGCAGGAGGGTCTTACGGTGCCCACCGTATGGGCAGGCAACCGGGTAAGACTACCTGGTCGCCCCCGAACTTTCTTACCTGGTCAGGCTAGGTGGTCCGTATGACATTTTGCTGAAATAGAAGAGGCGGAACGCATGGTGAAAGCGTTCCGCCTCTTGATGCCCGTTGGGCCGTAATTTGTTACTGGTTCATCGAAGCCCAGGATCCACCGGAGCTGCCGGCACCGGAAACACCCGCGATCGCGATGGCGTTGCCGCTGACGTCGACGGGGACCTGAACCGGAATGTTGAGCTGGGTTCCGTTGAGGATGCCGTTGTTGGCAATGCTCATCAGGTCGGTTCCGTGTTCGGTCATGGCTTCCGGCTGCGCCGCGTCGGCACCCGACTGGTCGGCCATTGCCATGGCGTCTGCGGGTGTGGTCGGCACGCTGCTGTTGTTGGCAACACCGGTGCTGGCGATGCCGTCCAGCGGCAGCTGGTTGGTCAGACCGCCCACAACGTCTCCACCGGGCAGCTGGCCGGTGGCCTGGCCGGCCAACTGGGTGACGGCGTCCGTACCGGGCAGGGCGCCGATCTCTTCGACGGGCGCGGACTCGGTCTTGGTGTGGTGGTGGTGACCGCTCGGGCTTATGTCGGCGGCGGCGCCACCGTCACAGCCAGCCCCCGCGGCGCCCAGGATGGCGATCGCGTTGCCGCAGATGTTGATCGGCACCTGGATGGGCGCGTGCACCTGGTTGCCGTTACCGATTCCCTGGTTCCCTACGGAGGTCATGTCGGTCGACATTCCGGTGTTGGAGGCGACGGCGCCACCGTCGCAGCCGGCCCCGGCCACTCCGAGAACCGCGATCGAGTTTCCACAGAAGTTGATCGGCACCTGGATGGGAGCCTGAACCTGGTTGCCGTTGGCGATGCCGTTGTTTCCGGCCGTCGTCATGTCGGCAGCGGAGGCGGTGCCTCCGGCGAACAGAAGAAGTCCGGCTGCGATGGCGCCGGTCTGGACGGTGCGGCGAGCCCATGTCTTGGTCATTGTGTCTACCTTCCTCAGTTTCTTGGGAACCGTGTGTTCTTCATCTGTGGGGCGGCGGGACGATATGGCCGTCCCGCCGCCGTGCCACGCCGTGGATGAAGCTGTCGGCTATGGGTTAAGAAGGGCCGATTACCAGGACGGGCCCAGGTCGGCGTCAGCGCCACCGGTGCTTCCGGCGCCGGCGACACCGGCCACGCCCACGGCGTTGCCGCTGATGTCGATCGGTGCCTGGATCGGCAGGAAGACCTGGTTGCCGTTGGCGATGCCGTTGTTTCCGGCCGTCGTCATGTCGGGTGCGTAGTGGTGGCCCAGGTCGGCGGAGGATCCGCCGTCGCAGCCCGCTCCGGTGACACCGATCACAGAGATCGCGTTGCCGCAGGCGCTGATCGGTGCCTGAACGGCCGAGATCAGCTGGTTGCCGTTGGCGATGCCGTTGTTGTCCGCCGACAGCGCTGTGTGCTTCGCGACCGGCGCGACGACCGTCTCCTCGGCTTCGGTTGCGCCGTCCTCAGTGGGCATGATGGCGCTCTCGGTCTTCGACTTCGAGCCGTGTCCGCTCTTGCGGATGTCGGCGTCGGCACCGCCGTCGCAGCCGGCGCCGGCGACACCGATCAGGGCGCCGACGGCGTTGCCGCAGACGTCGACCGGGACCTGCACGGGGGCCTGAACCTGGTTGCCGTTGGCGATGCCGTTGTTCCCGGCCGTCGTCATGTCGCCCAGGCCGCCATTGCTGATGTCGGCCGACGATCCACCGTCGCAGCCGGCGCCGGCGACACCCACGAGAGCGCCGACGGCGTTGCCGCAGACGTCAACCGGGACCTGCACGGGGGCCACGACTTGGTTGCCGTTGGCGACACCCTGGTTGCCGACGCTGGTGACGTCGGGAGCGGCCTGTGCGGCGCCGCCTGCCATGAGAACAGCCCCGGCTGCCATCGCACCGACGATCGACGCGTTACGCAGAATGCGTTTGGACATGAGTAGTTGTTGCCTCTCTAGTTACTTGGACTTGCTGGCGTGACACTCATTACGACCACTATGGATTAAGGTCGGCTTTGTGTCGTTTTGTCAGGTTCTCCTGGCTGGCTGCCGCAAGTGAACCACATGAAACTGTCTGATATGGTCAGTCCGAGAGGAGTCGTCAGGCTTGGCACGCGCCGTGCTGAGCGCGGTCGGGTAACCGCCGAAAGCCTGGACGAGCTACTGCTCGGGCCCGCTTGTCGCACTGGACGCGCGACGCGGACAGCTGGCGATTACCGACTAATCAGGAGAGACGGCCGGGTCTTCCACGTGGTCGGGAAGCTGCCCGAAGGCTGCCGTCAACGGTGTAACGCGTGACACCTGTGCGTTACGGTCAGCGTGGTCGGACGCGCACCGTCCTGCCGCACTGTCATATGGGGAACAACCACCGAACAAACCTCCGGATGGCACGCCCCCCGTGGCGGTTATCCCTGGATCTGGATACCGCACGGTCCGGATCGGTTCCGGCGAATCGAGGCGCCCCCCGGCGCCCTTGATCCATTCCGGCCGTTCCGGACGTTCGCTCTCAGCCACATGGTGCTGTTCAGCGGAAGCAACACCTTCATAGCTGCGAACGATCGAATCACGGACAACATCGACCCGCCTTGACGGACCCTCGCCGACGACCACCGGAGCCGACATCGGCGACCCGGCGACAGCCGAGGGGGATACATGAGGCAACAGCATGCCGCCCACCTGTCCTGCCATGGAAACGGCGGGACGAGTCAGCATGCCCCACGCCGAGAGCGGTTTCACTGCGGAGTTCGACCGCCCATTGGTCGAACCGACCGCCGCCATCGGCGTCGTGATCGTGCTCGCCACCTCGACCAACGAATCCGTGACCGGTCGGGTCACGTTTAGCACCGCGCCCAACGACCGGGCGGCGGTCACATCGGTAGACGAGATTGGTGAGGCGTTGTCCGTGTCGTTTGTGGTTGCATCGGCGACTCCGACCACGGTTTGGTTCGCCTGGGTGACGTCTTCGTCCAAAGGCGTGTCGAACAATGCGCCCGGCACGTCGAGTATCGATGCTGCGACCGACTCCGGTTGGTTTACCGGGGCCGACGCGGCCTGCTCCGGCGCCGCGGCCACGGCATCGACGAGCAACGTGGACACGGGAGCAAGGTCGGAAACACCTTCATGGTCCAGCGTGGAACCAATTGCGGAGTCCGCCTGCGCGTCGGCGACGCCGGCCAGCCAGACGACTCCCGTGACTCCGGCAAACATCGCTGCGCGAAAAACCCAGGCAGCCCGTGACCCGGCCACGCGACAGCTGTCGCGTCCCCACCGGTCCAGCAGCTTCACGGTTCCTCCACGAAGTGACGAATGGTCGAGTCATGGGAGTCGCGTTGACGGCAAATGACCGAAACGGTCGATTCGTCGCGTTCGCGGCAACCATCCAACACAACGCATAGGTTATGGCCCGGTTACGGGATGAGTGGGAAAATTTAGTAACCGGGCCGTCACTCTCACGCCTTCAGGGAGGTTGAGCAGCCAAGATTCCGATAGGTCAATCCTTGATATCCGGCTTGGGAGTCAGGCGCGTGCGGGGCCCCGCACGCAAAACACCGCTGGGCAACTCTCTCCCCACAAGAGACTCCGCCAGTTCGGCCACTTCGATCAACGCGTCCAGGTCGACGCCGGTCTCCACACCCATGTCGTGAAGCATGTGCACCAACTCCTCAGTGGCGAGGTTTCCGCTGGCTCCGGGCGCGTACGGGCAGCCTCCCAGTCCGCCGACGCTCGCGTCGAACTCGACGACGCCGTAGTCCATCGCCGTCAACACGTTCGCCAACGCGGTGCCGCGGGTGTTGTGGAAGTGCAACAGCAACGGCACGTCCGGGTGCGCCGACCGCACCAGGTCCAGCAGCTCGGCGACGCGACGCGGTGTGGCCATGCCGGTGGTGTCCCCGAAGGCGATTCGGTGGGCTCCGTCGGTGATCACTCGGTCCACGATCGACGCCACACGCTCCGCTGCGACGTCCCCTTCGTAGGGACACCCGAATGCGGTGGCCACGATGACCTCAATGGTGGGACCACGATCTCCGAGTGCGGCGATGAGTTCGGCTATGCCGTCGAGGGACTCGTCGGTGCTGCGCTTGATGTTGTTGAGATTGTGGGTGTCGGAAGCGGAGACGACCACTTCGACGTGGTCGAACCCGGCGTCGAGTGCGCGCTGCGCTCCTTTGAGATTGGGGGCGAGCGCCGAGTACTGAACTTCCGGTGACCTGGTGACAGCACGCCATACCTCGTCGGCGTCGGCCATCTGGGGTATCGCCTTGGGGTGCACGAAACTCACCGCTTCGATGCGGCGAAGGCCGGTGCCGGACAAGGCGTCGATAAGACGAACCTTATCTTCCGGGGGGATGGGGTTCTCGCTTTGCAGCCCGTCGCGTGGCCCGACTTCACGGATCGAGACCCGGTCGGGCAGGGCGGCCGCACGCGTGGGCCAGGTGTTCATCGCATCCTCCCCACGATGCCGGTGTCATAGGAACCGGACACAAACTCGGGGTTGGCCAGCAGTTCGGTGTGGAAGGCGAGGTTCGACTTGGGACCGGTGATGTCGAACGCGGCCGCCGCGTCCGCAGCGCGGCGAATCGCCTCGGTGCGGGTGGGGGCGTGAACGATGACCTTGGCCATGAGGGAGTCGTAGTGACGGGGAACTTCGTTACCTTCCCGGTAACCGGCGTCGACGCGTACACCGTCACCGGACGGGGCGTGCCAACCGGTGATGAGGCCCGGCCCGGGAAGGAATCGCTTGGGGTCCTCGGCGTTGACACGGAGTTCGATGGCGTGTCCCGACGGTTCGGACGGTACTTCTATCATTTCACCCGCCGCGATGCGCAGCTGCGCCTCAACCAGGTCGATACCGAGGACCGCCTCGGTGATGGGGTGTTCGACCTGAAGTCTCGTGTTCATTTCCAGGAAGTAGAAACGACCGGTGACGGCGTCGTATAGATATTCAACCGTGCCCGCGCCACGGTAGTCGACGGCTTCACCAGCGCGGCGAGATGCGGCCAGGATGTCGGCTCGCTGTTCGGGGGTCAACGCCGGCGAAGGAGTCTCCTCGACGAGTTTCTGGTGACGGCGTTGTACCGAGCATTCCCGTTCCCCCAGCGCCAGTACGGTGCCGTCGGGGAGACCGAGTATTTGGACCTCAATGTGTCGGATGGACGGGAAGTAGCGTTCGATGAGGACGTCGGGTGAGCCGAACAAGCGCTCGGCAAAACCGCTGATTCGAGTGGTCTGCTCGGTCAGTGCCGCGGCGTCCTCGGCCACGGCCATGCCCATTCCGCCGCCGCCGGCTGCGGCCTTGACCATGACGGGGTATCCGATCTGCTCGGCTGCCGCCAGCGCGGCGTCGGCGTCTATTACCGGATCGGAGGCACCGGGGGCGACAGGTACGTCGTGACGTGCCATGAGGTTACGCGCGTTGATCTTGTCACCCATGGCGTCGATGGCTTGGGGGGACGGCCCCACCCACACCATGCCGGCTTCTGTGACGGCGGTGGCGAAGTCGGCCTTCTCGGACAAGAAGCCGTATCCGGGGTGAACGGCCTGCGCATTGGTGCGCTTGGCCGCCGCCAGGATCGCCTCGGTGTTGAGATAGGAGGCCGCCGGTTCGGGGGCTCCCAGGTCGATGGCCTCGTCGGCTTCGATGACGTGTGGCAGGTTGGCGTCGATATCGGAGTAGACGGCTATGGTGCGGATGCCCATGCGTCGGGCGGTGGCGATAACGCGTCGGGCGATTTCGCCTCGGTTCGCGATCAGCAGACTGTCGAACATGGTTCGAGCATATCCCCAACCTGAACGATCGTTCAGGTTGACCGGTGGTGGTACTCGGGATCGAGCGCCCCCAGAGCGGCGTGAGTCAGCAGGTCGGCCACGTGTTCACGCTCGGCCGGAGTCTCCCTACCCAAGAACGGAGTGGAATTCATGAGCCCGAACGCCGCGTGCGCAAGAACGCGAGCGGCCTCGGTGGTCAATTCGGGCCGCAGTTCCCGCAACACGTTCACCCACTCTTCCACGTAGGCACGCTGAAGCCGACGAATTTGACGGCGTGGCTCGTCCGGAAGCCGATCGAGTTCGTGCAGCTGGACGGCGATGACAGCCGGCGAGGTCAAGGCGAATTCGACATGAAACGCGACAAGCGCGTGCAGTGCCGCGCGAGGGTCGCCGACGTGCCGTGCCGCGTGTTCACGGCCACCGTCGAGGAGACGTTGACTAACCGGCGTCAACGCCTCGGCCAACATGGCCTCCTTGCCCCCTTTGAAGTGGTGATACAGGGCCGGCCCGGTGATGTGCGCACGGGCACCGATGTCGTCCATGGATACGCCGTGATATCCGCGAGCTGCGAAAAGTTCAACGGCAAGATCCAAGATCTCTTCACGGCGGCTTCGGCGGACAAGGTTGGGGTTCACCCGATCAACATTAGCCAAAACACCAGGATGCTTCGTGCCGCGCCCGGCCGCCCGCATCGTGGGCGGTGTCAGGCCGGCTCTGTTTGAGCAGCGCGACGGATGCGCGGTCGCGGCCGCTCCTCCAGCGTTTCCTCCCATGTCGGTTCGATCGGCGCACGGTCGGCGTTGTCCCGAGAGCTGTTGATGATGTCGTTGGCTATTTCCCAGGCGTCGCATGGCCAGGCGATCTGACATACGACGCAGTCGACGCCGAGCAGGTCGTCGGGTAGGTGGCGACGCCACTGCGCGGCGGCCAGCTGCCACCCGGTGAGTTCGTCAACCCCCTTCGGCGGCTCGTCCGGCGGTGGGTTCTGCCGGGTGTATGCGCTGCGTATGCGTGGCTGTTCTGTCCGTGTCAGCTGCATGGAAAATCGACCCCTCCGTCCTAGGTAACGCGGAATCGGTCCTCAGGAAACGGTTATGAAATGCCGACTACCGCGGACTAAGGCATCCCGCCTTTGCACCCGACGCAATCTGATGTCATAATGATGTCATGACTTACATCAAAGCGACAGTTATGCGCATCAATCATCGCAGCTTTCGACGTCGCGGCATCACAGGGCGCGGCCACATCTCCCACCGATTGGCCACCGAACGTCAACTCGGGCTCGATCTTGCAGCCGCGCAACGTGCAGCCATGCGGTAAAACACCTGCACATCGCACAAATCGTCGGGCGATGAAAATATCGACCGCCCGGCCACATCGTCGATGCTTCCATGACGTCATAACGGTGCACTTGATTCGTAAACGCGCGACACCGGCGCAACTCAGCGGGATTTGCCGACCGTCTATCCGTCTCACCGGGCAAGATCGACCAGGTGGGCTGGTTCGAACAACGCATCGTCGAAACCGGACGGCTGCCGCTGTTTTGTTTCTTTATCGCCATGGTTCTGGCGTTCGGACTCATCAGGGTCTCGGTCCGTCTCATCCGTGCCCAAGTCACATGGTGGCCCGGCAATGTCACACCCGGTGGTCTACACATCCACCACGTCGTGTTCGGCGTCGTATTCATGCTCGTCGGAGGCGTTGCGAGTCTCGCAATCCCCCCCGACCTTGTGGGAGCAAGATCGGTCGCCGCGGTCGTGTTCGGCGTGGGTGCAGCCCTCGTCCTCGACGAGTTCGCACTCATACTCCACTTGAAAGACGTCTACTGGACGGAAACGGGCCGTACGTCGATCGACGCCGTATTCGTGGCGATCGCGTTGTCGGGCCTGTTGGTGATCGGCGTACGTCCCATCGGGGTCGAGGACTTCGCCACCTTCGAGTCCGATCCGCTCGTGCCACACCCGTTCTGGTGGGGCTTGACGTTCACCGTCATCAACCTTGGGTTGGCGGTCGTTACTTTGTTGAAAGGCAAGATCTGGTCAGGTCTACTCGGGCTCTTCCTGTGGCCTCTCATCTATGTCGGAGCCATCCGACTGGCCCGGCCCGGATCACCGTGGGCACGCTGGCGTTACCGCCCTGAGAAACGTCGTGGCCAGCGAAAACTGGCTCGTGCGACATGGCGTGAAATCCGTATTCGCCATCCGATCATTCGCGGAAAGATCTGGTTCCAAGAGTTGATCGCCGGACGACACACCTGAAAATACGGTCATGCGGCATCACCCGAACGGGCAAGCAAGATGACGCAAGGTTCACGTTGGATCTTGGCCTTAGGATTCGGCATCCCGGCCCCCTGCTCTCCTACCCACCGCCACTCGTGCCGTGCCGCGTACCACCGGTGCACTGCCGTTGGCGCGAAAGAGGTTGCCATGGCTAAGACATTTCACGACCTGTTCGAAAAAATGACCGTGAGCGTGACGTCACCGGATCGAACCGTTTCAGCGACCTACACCGGGAGAAACGGCCTACGCATCGCCTTCAGGCCCGGCGCCCTCGACCGTCACGATGAAACGTCTCTGGCCGTCCAGATCGAACATGCGCTTACCGGGGTCAACGCCGGCTACGGCAACGGTCTGGAACACATCCGGAGAGAACGCGGCATACCACCATCGCCCACCCGGCTTCGCGACACCAACCTGTCACGCAACCGCCACAAGTTCGAACAGGCGGCCTACGACCTCAAGGCTTACGCGACCTCTCCAATGGGCTTCGTCAAAGTACGTATCGCCTCCAACCACCAGGTCAGCGTGCGAATCCAGCCAGGCGCACTGCAACGGATGGAGATGTCCGAAGAACGCCTGGCCACGGAACTCAACACGGCGTTGAGTGAAGCCGGGCGCGCCTACGGCACCAAACGACGGCAGCTGCGCGACGCAATCCATGCCGAACTGAACTAGCGAAGGACAACCGACATGGAATACAGAGGTAACGACGTCCACGCCGACATGGACATCCTGTGGCAGGCCGGACAAACCCACTTCCCGAACACGGCCATCTCCTATTCGGAGGCGGCGAGCACCCTGAACAGCGTCAGCGGTTCTTCCGGGTCCGGCGTCATGAACCAATGGCACAACGTCAAGGACTATTTGCAGCAACGTGTGGCACGTTCTGCCGAAGCCCTGGAGGACACCGGCACCGCACTGCGTCAAGTGGCCATCGACCTGGCCGAGACCGACGGCGAGGCGGCCACCGCATTGAACGCCTCCATGGAGGAGTACGGAGAGGAGCCCGCCGAGGTACCCGACGCTCCCCTTCCCGAAAACATCCAGGGCCCCACCGAGGGCAGCTGGGACTAACCGGCGACAAAATACAAGGGAAAGAAATGACTACTGTTTACGGCCCCGTCATGCCGGGCTTCTCACTCAAGCCGAAAGCCCGGTATGTAGCCGAACTGGCGTCGATAGCCGGGATGCACGAGAACGGCATGGGCCCGACCGAAGACCCTCTTGTCGCAGGACCGGAACGCCATTCCGACATGGTCGCAACCGTCCACTCTCTGACGTCCACGCCATTTGGCCCGTGCGACGACGCCATGGCCGCCGTCGCCCCACTGCGGCCCGGTGTCGCCGGGAACAATTTCCAGGTCTTCAAGTCCGACATGGAGTTCATCACCGACGAGATGGACAAGGATTCGTGGGGCGGCGCCGCCGCAGTCGACTTTCGGCGCTTCACCACCAAGTTCGACGACATCGCCGACAACCAGGCCGCAATGGCCGATGAACTGTACGTCGCCGCCGACGGGTACCGAACCGGGCTACAAGAGGTGTGGAACGTCACCGACGAAGCCTTGGACAAGACGATCGAGGCCCTCAACGCCGTCATCGCGGATTCGGAGGCGGCAAGCAAGACCCTGGGGATCAGCGTCGTCAAGGTGGTCATCGGTGTGGCCAGCACGATCGCCTCCGGCGGTACTGCCGTTGCCTTGGGTTTCGCCGCCTTGAACACCTCCATCGCCACCGCCGAAGCGGTGTCGGCGTCGATCGGAGGCCGCAAGGTGGAGGACATTATGTCCAATCTAGACCTTGCATTGTCGAAAATCTCCACAGAGCTGGAGACGGTGGAGGAACACCTCATCGAAGTACTGAGCAAGGATTACGAACTGATCTCGCAAGGGGAGAACCGCCCCACACAGGTACCCGATGCGACCATGCCCGTATTCGAGTTGCCGCGGCCTCAACTGGCCGACTGAGTTCAGCGACCACGTATCAGCGGAGAAGGACCTGTCACATTGACCGACGGGGCCTTCTCCGCTAGCGTTGGGAACGCTCCCAATCCGAGTGTGGGGCGTAGATCGGACATGTACACGGCACACCGCGCGGCTTCTGAGTAACACCCCGACCCACTACGACGATCGCCTGCCTGTGCGCCCCGGTCGCGCCACGCCTCGTCGGAAGACAACCCACTCGTCGTGTCCGTGGCCGACCACCGACACGGCATTCGACCGTCCGCACAACGGGCGGTACCACGGAAGGTGCGGTGCAGACATGACCGAAAGCGACACCGGTGTCCATCGATCGGAGATGTTTCCGACCGATTTCGTCTGGGGTGCGGCGACGTCGGCGTACCAAATCGAGGGTGCCGTCCAAGAGGACGGACGGGGGGCATCCATATGGGACACCTTTGCCCACACACCCGGCAAAATCGCCGATGGCACCAACGGCGACACTGCGACGGACTCGTATCACAGGTGGAACCAGGACATCGAGATCATGAAACGGATCGGTCTGCAGGCCTATCGGTTCTCGGTATCGTGGCCGAGGGTCCAGCCCAACGGCTCCGAGCTCAACCCGGCGGGTCTCGACCACTACTCCAGACTCGTCGACGGGCTCCTCGAATCCGGAATCCAACCGTGGCTCACCCTCTACCACTGGGACCTCCCGCAGGCGTTGGAGGACGCCGGTGGATGGCCGGAGCGCGACACCGCCCATCGGTTCGCCGACTTCGCTGCCCACGTCTGCGATCGCCTCGGCGACCGTGTCAAGAACTGGATCACCGTCAACGAGCCCTGGTGCACCGCGTTTCTCGGATACGCCTCCGGCGAACATGCACCCGGCCGCCGCGAACCCGCCGCGTCGATAGCCGCCGCCCACCACCTCATGCTGGCGCACGGTCTCGCGACTTCAGCCCTTCGCACACGTTCGGACGGCAACATCGGCGTCGGGTTGAACTTTTACCCCGTATACCCGGCCTCCGGATCGGCAGGCGACGCCGACGCCGTACGGCGCATCGACGGCGTACAGAACCGCCTGTTCGCCGACGCGATTTTTCGTGGCGGCTACCCCGCCGACGTCTTGGCCGACCTGGCCGAAGTCACCGATCTCGATATGATTCGCGACTCCGATGCCCCGATCATCGGTGCACCGATCGACATGTTGTGCGTCAACTATTACAGCCGGTTCACGGTAACCGCCGACAACACCGGGACCGGATCGGCTTCCGCAGCGCCCACCGACGTCGGATCGGCTTGGCCGGGCAACGATCACATCTCCTTTGTCGCCAACGGTCTCCCCCAAACAGGCATGGGGTGGGAGATCGACCCCGGCGGACTGCGCGACATGTTGATACGCCTGTCACGAGACTATCCCGGGGTCCCACTGGTCGTGACCGAGAACGGATCGGCCTTCGAGGACACCCTCGTGGATGGTCGGGTGGCCGATGACAAACGGGTTTCCTACCTGCGTGATCACGTCGACGCGATGTCTCAGGCCCTGGCCGCGGACGTGCCGTTGACGGGATACTTCGCCTGGTCACTGTTGGATAATTTTGAGTGGGCGTGGGGGTACAACAAGCGGTTCGGCATCGTCTACGTCGACTTCGAAAACCAACGCCGCATCATAAAGGACAGCGGCCTCTGGTACGCCGACCTCATCGCGGGCCGCGCCATGTCGTGACCGACCCGCCGGTCGTCCTCGGCGGTTCCACTCCGCCACTTGGCTGTCTTCCTGTTCGGCCACACCGATACCGTCGACCCACACGTCCGACGCACGGGCGTCCCGCCCAGGAAGGCAGCCCATGAAGTCCACCGCCGTCCCTACGCTGGACATGGTCGCCGCACGCGCAGGCGTCGGCCGGGGCACCGTGTCACGGGTCGTCAACAGATCCGCGCACGTCAGCGAACGCACCCGACAGCTCGTCAATCAGGCCATAGCCGAACTCGGCTACATTCCCAACCAGGCGGCCCGCACATTGGTCACCCGGCGCACAGACACGGTCGCTCTCGTCATCTCCGAATCCGCGGAACGGTTGTGGGGTGAACCGTACTTCGCCGGAGTGATCCGGGGTATCTCCCGCGAGCTGGACGCATCCGGGCTCCGGCTGATGTTGACGATGGCATCCACCAGAACCGATCGCGAAAACCTTGAGCCGTATCTACTCGGAAAACATGTCGACGGTGCCCTGTTGATGTCACTGCACGGTGACGACTGCATGCCGGCCCGACTTCAGGGCTCCGGGCTCCCGGTCGTGCTGTGCGGCGCACCTGCGGGTGCCCTGGAGGTTCCCTACGTCGACAGCGACAACTTCGACGGCGCCCGGCAGGCGATACAGCATCTCATCGACAACGGCCGCCGTCGCATCGCCACCGTCTGCGGCCCTCAAGACATGGCCGCAGGCCGTGACAGGTTGCGCGGGTACCGGGAGACGTTGCGCGAGGCCGGATACGACGAGGACCCCACGTTGGTCGCCGACGGGGACTTCTCCGAGGCCGGCGGGCTGACGGCGATGCGACGCCTCCTCGAAACCACGCCCGATCTGGACGCCGTGTTCGCCGCTTCGGACCCGATGGCGTTCGGAGCCCTACGCGCGCTTCGGGAACACGGAAGGACGGTCCCTGACGACGTCGCGGTCATCGGATTCGACGATTCGACGCTCGCAGCCCATACCGATCCTCCGCTGTCGACGGTCCACCAGCCGGTCGAAACCATGGGGGAGGAAATGGCACGGCGGCTGGTGGCCCTCATACGCGGTGAGGAAACAGGACCTTCGAGAACGATCCTCCCCACACGACTTGTACTGCGCCACTCGGCGTAGACACCTGGACGAGTCCCACACACCGTAGGGTGGGACGGACTCGTCGAAAGCGAGTACGCTACCGGCGAGTAATATATTGGTTCACCGCTCACGCAAGCCCGAGCAAAGGAGCGCCGACATGGGTGCAGTGCAGATCGTCGCCAGTATCCTGGCGGTCACGTTCACCATCGTGGCCATCGCGCTACTGGTTCGTACCGGCCTGCGCATGCTCGCCACGATACGGCTCGGAGCCGACGACCCCAGCCGCAGCAACGAGCCCCGAAAACGGCTCGTCACCATGCTGCGCGAAACCGTCGGACACACCAAGATGCTCAAGTGGACATTGGTCGGTGCCGCGCACTGGCTGGTGTTCGTGGCATTCCTCGGCCTCTTCCCCATCCTCGTTGAAGCCTATTTCGAGGTCTTCGACCCCCGTGCCGGCCTCCCAATCATCGGCCACTGGTCGGTGTGGCTGGTGGTCAGCGAGATCATCAGCATCACCGGAATCGTCGGTATCATCGCCCTCTTCATCGTGCGGATGCTGAACCAGCCGAAAAACAACCCGGCGCCCGTATTGCCCGAAGGCACTCAGAAATCCGAAGCGCCCTCACGCACCAGCACATCCCGCTTCGAACGCTCCACACAGTGGCAGGCGTTCTACATCGAGGCGACCATCCTCGCGATCCTGCTGTGCGGACTCACCCTGCGGGCTCTGAAAATCAGCGCCGACACACTCGACGCACCTGTATGGACCTCCCCGGTCGCTCACGCGATGGCATCGATGTTCACCGGCCTGTCAACCGACGCCGCACTGACAACGATCACCATCGTCGCCCTGGTCAAGATCGCCATCTCGTGGACGTTCTTCCTCATCCTCGCCCTGAACATCACGATGGGGATCGGATGGCACCGCATCACGGCGTTCTTCAACATCTACTTCAAACGCAACGCCGACGGCGCCCACGCCCTCGGATCGGTCAAACCGATCCTTGTCAACGGTGAACCCATCGACTTCGAAAAAGCCGACCCCGAGACCGATCCGTTCGGTGCCGGGCAGGTGGAACACTTCACCTGGAAGGGTCTGCTCGACTTCACCACCTGTACCGAATGCGGCCGTTGCCAATCACAGTGCCCGGCCTGGAACACCGACAAACCCCTGTCACCGAAACTTCTGGTGATGGACCTCCGCGACCATCTCTACGCCAAGGCCCCCTACCTCATGGCGGGTGGAGGTAAAGACGCACTCGGCGAAGAAAAAGCCACCGAGGAGCAACTGGCGGGTGTCCCCGTCGACGCCCTGGCCGAAGCGTCCAAGACCCTCGTCGGCGACGTCATCGACCCCGACGTCCTCTGGTCGTGCACAACCTGCGGCGCATGCGTGGAGCAATGCCCGGTGGACATCGAGCACGTCGACCACATCGTCGACATGCGTCGCCACCAGGTCATGATCGAATCCGACTTTCCCGCCGAAGCGCAGACACTCATGCGCAACCTCGAAACCAAGGGAAACCCGTGGGGCGCCAACCCCAACACGCGCCTCGACTGGACCAAGGGCCTCGACTTCGAAGTACCGACCGTCGACAAGGCCGGCACCGAATGGGAATACCTCTTCTGGGTCGGCTGCGCCGGCGCCTTCGACGACAAGGCGGTCAAAACCACTCAGGCCGTCGCCACCTTGATGCACGAGGCGGGCGTCAAGTTCGCCGTACTGGGCACCGGTGAAACCTGCACGGGCGACCCCGCCCGCCGCGCGGGTAACGAGTTCCTGTTCGCGATGTTGGCGGAGCAGAACGTGGAGACCCTCAACGAGACCGGCGCCACCAAGATCGTCGCCACCTGCCCACACTGCCTCAACACGCTCGGCAACGAATACGGAGAGCTGGGCGGCCACTACGAAGTCGTGCACCACACCCAACTACTCGCCTCGCTGGTGGCGGACGGCAAACTCACACCGGTCAACAAGATGGATGGTGGCCTCACCTACCACGACCCCTGCTACCTGGGACGACACAACCGCATCTTCACGCCGCCGCGTGAGGTCCTCGGCAGCGTCGCCACCGATGGGCTGACCGAAATGCCGCGTACGGCCGAGCGGTCGTTCTGCTGTGGCGCCGGCGGCGCACGCATGTGGATGGAAGAGAAGCTCGGCACGCGCGTCAACGTCAACCGCAGCCAGGAAGCGGTCGACACCGGCGCCAAGACCGTAGCGGTGGGCTGCCCGTTCTGTTCGACCATGATCACCGACGGCGTCAACGCCATCGGCAGCGGCGAGAACGTCGAAGTCGTCGACGTTGCTCAAGTTCTGCTGCGCAGCGTCAAAAAATAGTCACACCGGTCAGCAGTGAGGCCCCCACGAACCTTCGGGGGCCTCCAACCTCCGCCCCTACTTTTGACCGTACCGGGTTCATCCTGAAGGCAGCCTTAAGCCGTCTACAGGGCTGTGGACAACCGTTCGTCGGTGGAAACATTCCTGTGGGTGGCGCATCAACCGACTCATTTCTGCTCGCTTGAGTCGGTCTCGGACATCACAACCGTGATGTCACCGCTGGTAAGAGTGAGCGTCTCTCCGTCGAGGACGTAAGAGGGCTGTGATTCGAGAAGGTCTCCCACCCACTGTTCCCGATCCATGACGACACCTTCACACGCCATGTAGGTCTTGACGACCGGACCGGTGACGAGGGTTCCGTCCACCACGTCGACGTCGGCGCCCATCTGGTTACAGAAGGCATACGCACCGAGTGAACCTTCGGCGAAGCTCACGGTGAACTCGACACCGCTCATCAGTGTCTCGGCCTCGGCCGTTCCGGTGACCTCCTGCGCGACGAACACGCGCCCCCACAGGTCGGCAGGAGTGGACTCGGGTTGTTCTTCTTCCATGGTTTCCTCACTGTGGGCCGCTGGTGTGCACGACAAGGAGGCTGCGGCTCCCCTGGAACCACACGGTTCATCGGAACCCGCGCAGGCGCCGAATATGAAGGGAAGGGTCACCGCGCCGATCATCATGAGGCGTTTCATGACCATGGGACGCGGTCGCGGTGACACCGGTTCCGTCGGCCTCAACATTGAGCCGTCCCGTGTGGTCGCGCAGAACGGTGGTTGCTCGACTCAGGAAGTCAAGCACGGCGGCAAGCTGGTCGAGGGTGTAACCGCCGGAGACTTCGGCCATGTCGGCGCCCAAGCGGCGGAAGATACCGCTCAGCTCGCAACGCTCACCACCGTCTGCGGCGATGATCACCCGACGTCGGTCCGCCGGGTCACCGGTCCGAGTGACATGTCCGGCGTCGACCAGTCGGTCAACGAGTCCGGTCACGGCACTCGGCTTCATGTCGAGTCGACACGCCAACTGTGTGGCGGACAACGGTCCTTCTCGAAGGATGACCCCGAGCGCCCTGTGGTCGATGGCCGTGAGACCGAGACGTTGAGCTACGGCATCGTGAAACAGCACAACAGCCGTACTGAACTCCTGTCCCAGTTCGGCGACACCAGTCGTTTTCTTCTCCATTGTTGCATTTTGCCGAATCCTCCCGATAGTGGAAGTTATAGGTGGGTTTCGGTATGAAATCGACGCCTTCGCGGTCCCATCTCACTGGTGGGCGTCTCCGTGCACCGCGTTCCTTGCGCTACCGTCGACTCGCCGCCACCGGGCCGGTTTCTTACGCTCCCGGATACCGTTCCTGCCACTGCGGGATGCCCCTGGCCAGGCTGGGGCCGTCCCGAACCGCCAAGGCGAAGTCGTCGAACAATGCTCCCATGACATCCCGGTTTTCCAGCCGCACCAACCAGTCGGAGGGGATCGATTCGACGCCCCGCCACGCACCCATCAGGTTCCCGCACACTGCGCCGGTGGAGTCGGAGTCGCCGGAGTGGTTGACCGCCAGAAGAAGTGCTCGCCGCATCATCCCCATGCCCGGCCCGTCTCCGGCGTTCAGCGCGCAGTAGACGGCGATGGCCAGAGCCTCCTCGGCAACCCAGCCTCCCCCGAGCTTCTCAACCTTTTCGGGTGTGGCGGCCCCTTGATCCGCCAACAAGACTGCATCGGACAACGCACGGCTTGTTTCGGTGTGCCCCGGGTACGCCGACAGGAGCTCGATGGTCAATTCGGTCGCCTTACGAAGTTCGATCCCTCTGCTCAGATGGTGGACGAGGGCTGCTGTCGCACCCGCGGCGAGGTATCCGGTCGGGTGGCCGTGGGTGTACTGTGCGCAACGGGCGGATAGGTCGAAGGCCGCGGGTGCATCGGTGGCGAACAGACCGAAGGGAGCCGAACGCATGACGGTCCCGCAGCCCTTCGAGTCCGGGTTGACCGTTCCCGGTACGCCCCAGTCGGAGAACCCGCCGAGGCGTGATTCGAGACCGCTGAGGCAAGCCTCGCCGGGGGCGCGTCGGTGATACAACCACCGGTGCCCCATCAACCACCCCGTGCGGTGGTCGCCGGCGGGAACCTGCGCGGGGTCGGAAAACTGCTGGGTGTCGTACCAACGTTGTAGTGCCCTCAACACGGCACGCTCGGCACTGCCGGCGGTTTTTCCGGGTACACGCACCCCGTATCGGATCAGGCCCTCCACGGTGAACATCGTCATCTGGGTGTCGTCGGTGATCAAAGCGGTGCCGCCGGGGCCTTCGCAGAGAAGGTCACCGATCCCGGTATCACCGTATTGACGGCGGAGCCCGAACAAAGTGGAGAACTCAATCGGTCCACCCAACGCGTCTCCGACCGCTCCCGCCCACAGGCAACCCGTTATGCGACTTGTGAAGACGGCGGCTTCGGCATCAGTGTGATCCATACCCTTTACTTTGCCGTATGCCCGTATTCGGTTGGTTCACGTGTCCTGTCCCCAGATACCTGCGCCACGATGGTCTCGGCTGAGGCGCTTCGGCGAAACCAGAGGCCTAGCAACAGAACACACACGATCGATACCGCGGCGGCCAGCCAGCCGGTGTCGAAGATCTGCGCGTTGACGTAGCCGATGGTGACGGTGTACGTCGCCCAGCAGGAGGCCGCCAGGCCCGACCACGCTACGAAGCGGTGCAGTGGGACCGTTCGGGTTCTTCCCGCGGCGTTTGTGACGATGCATCGTCCGGCGGGAACGAAGCGGGCCACCAGGACGGTGTGGGCACCACGTTGTTCGAGTAGAGCACGGAGACCGTCGTCGACGCGTCGCACGCGTGGCAGCGCCGCCAGCATACGGCTCAGGCGTCGGTTGGTGGCGCGGGCAAGGATGAACGCGAGGAGGTCACCGACCAGCGACGACGCCGCCGCACACAACAACAACGGGTAGACGGGTGTTTCGTGGGTGGCGGCGTACGCGGTGGCCACGATGAGCGTCGTACCGCTGGGTAGGATCGGAACGTAGACGTCGGTGAGGATGAGGGCGACGAGCACGGCATACAGCCACGGGGAGGCGACGACCTGTTCGATGTCGATCATCATGGCGCCTCCTCGATTGAGGGTTAGCCTGCCATGCGCTCTGGCCTGCTGTGTTTCAGGTGACGAGCAGCCCGACACCAAGGCTTACCACGCCTGCGGCAAGGCTCAGGGCCCCGATCCACACCAACCAGATCAGTCGGTTCGGTTTGGTCACGTTTCTGCCCGCCGTGGAGAGGAAGAAACCGGCCGACATCAATATCGCCGCGAGGGGAACGCCTACACGGGCGATCATGCCGACGAAGCCGTCGAGGGTTGTAGCGTCGGCGAGTATCTGACACACCAAACCGAAAACGACCAGGACACCGGCGTGGGCGTGACCTGCACGGGCGAAGTTCTGTTGGAGCGGCGTCATGGGTACAGCGCCGCGCACCACTCTGGTAAGGAACCATCCTCCGAACTCGATCGTGACGATGGACAGGAGCAGGATGCCGGCGATGCTACGCCCGGCTTCGCTGAGTTCGACGGTGGCCATGGGTCCACTCCCACTAGATAGAGATATTATCCGATAGTATCACTATCTAATGTTTGTGACGCGAAAATCGCATCAACCGGCGGCGCCGCGACCCGCCTCACGTCCCGAAAAGATGCATCCACCCAAAAATGTTCCCTCAAGCGATCGATAGCCGTGCATACCGCCACCACCAAATCCGGCGACCTCACCGGCGGCGAACAGCCCCTGAACCTTCTCTCCGTCGGCTCTCACCACGTTGCCTGCAAGGTCCGTCTGAAGACCTCCCAACGTCTTACGGGTCAAAAGGTTCAACCGGACGGCGATCATCGGACCCGCCTTCGGATCCAACAATCGATGCGGTGTCGCTACCCGGATCAGCTTGTCGCCGCGGTAGTTGCGTGCGCCTCGAATCGCTGTAACCTGCAGGTCCTTGGTGAATGTGTTGAGAATTTCGCGATCGCGAGCGCGAACGGTCCGCAAAATCTCGGCGACGTCCAGCCGCGGCCCGTCACCGATCAGGTTCATCCCCTCCACAAGCTCCTCGATCGTATCGGCGACGACGAAGTCCTCGCCGTACTGTTTGAACGCCTCGACCGGCGGCGTCGCTCCCGGCAACGCCCGTTTCAGAACCTGCTTGATGCTTTTTCCGGTCAAATCGGGGTTCTGTTCCGAACCCGACAGCGCAAACTCCTTCTCGATGATCTTCTGAGTGAGAACGAACCACGTGTACTCGTAACCCGACTTCGCGATGTGTTCCAAAGTCCCCAACGTGTCGAAACCGGGGAACAACGGCACGGGCAGTCGCTTACCCGTGGCGTCAAGCCACAGCGACGACGGGCCCGGCAGAATACGGATGCCGTGATCACGCCAGATCGGGTCCCAGTTCTTGATTCCCTCGGTGTAATGCCACATGCGGTCGCGGTTGACGATGTTCCCGCCCGCGGTCTCGGCGATCCCCAACATCCGACCGTCGACGTGCTCGGGGACACCCGCGAGCATGCGGCGCGGCGGTTTCCCCAAACGGGCCGGCCAGTTCTTCCGCACCAGTTCAAGATTTCCCCCGATGCCGCCACTGGTGACCACAACCGCCCCGGCGGAAAACGAGAAGTCCGAAACCACGTCACGAGACGATGCACAGCCCCGTTCGACATCACTGTCGGCCAGGACCGACCCGACGACACCCGTCACCGCACCCGACGTCACCGTCAACTCGTCGACTCGGTGACGAAACGCCAACCTGACCTGTCCACTATCGACGGCCGACCGTATTCGACTTTCGAACGCCGCGACCAACGCCGGCCCCGTACCCCACACGATATGAAAACGAGGCACCGAGTTGCCGTGACCGTCGGCCAGGTAACCACCGCGTTCCGCCCATCCGACGACGGGAAAGAACCGTACCCCCCGTTCTCGGAGCCAGGAACGCTTCTCCCCCGCGGCGAAGTTCACGTACGCCTCGGCCCACCGACGCGCCCAAACGTCCTGCTCCCGGTCAAACCCCGCCGTCCCCCACCAATCCTGCATGGCCAGCTGGAGAGAATCGCGCACGCCCATGCGCCGTTGCTCCGGGGTGTCAACGAGGAACAACCCCCCAAACGACCAGAACGCCTGTCCGCCAAGCGACTGTTCGGGTTCCTGGTCCAACAGAACGACCCGTTTCCCGGCGTCGACAAGTTCGGCGGTGGCTACGAGCCCGGCCAGGCCGGCTCCGACCACGATCACATCGGCGTCCATTGCCCGGTCCTCTCCAGTTTGGTGATGTCCTGGCAGGTTTACCACACTTCCACCCCACTCCACGGGTCCACGTACATCGAACCTTGTCGTTTCCCGCCGCCACGCCGTGTTGTGCGCTGGCTCACGCTGAGCCATGCCGGATGCCGATTCGGGCACCTTCATTGGCCGAAGCATGCGATGAACCCGTAAGCTCTCATCGGCCCACAACGGGCCGAAAGTTGATACAGGAGTACCAAATGGCAACAGGCACCGTGAAGTGGTTCAACGCGGACAAGGGCTTCGGGTTCATTCAGCAGGACGACGGCGGAGCGGACGTGTTCGTGCACTTCTCCGCCATCGCCATGGACGGCTACCGCACGCTGGATGAGAACCAGAAGGTCGAATACGACGTCGAGCAGGGCACCAAGGGCCCGCAGGCCGCGAACGTCCGTGCTGCGTAAGAAGTAATCCGACCTCGCTGGTCCGTCCCATGCCGGACGACCAGCGGGGCATCTTTTTGTCTTCACCCACACCGGTGGCCGCCGACCAGGTGGGGCGTCGACGGCCACCGTTCTACAACCGAACGGCTACATCTCCGCTCGGAAGAGTCCTCTGATCACCCCGCCCAAGGTCAGATGATCGGCATCGTGATTCCTTCCATACGCTGCGCCGCATGGGATTACCCGCTGAGTCCATACACGAAACGTTCGACTCTCAGGCCATCTCGGACACTCTGTTTCATACGGCTGTGCGTGGCCACCTGAAAAGGCCGGAACCCAGGGTGGAGAGGCCTCATCATCCCCTCGCGGTCGGTTGTTCACACTCCCGACAGTTATGCACATGACCAAGAAAACAGGCTTGACCGGTCACGCCTCGCACTCGATAGGCTGAAGCCATCGGGGAGGAGGATGGCGGCCCCCAAGGCGTTTCCAAGAAGGTCGCCTCACCGGCGCGGTGATCTATGACGGCACCGTACGGCCTGGTGCCCTCACGCAGTCTTGTCGAAGGCGAACTCACGGATGAGGTTCGTAAACTGTTTGGGGCGCTGTAGATTCCACAGGTGCTCGCCACCGGGAATGATCTTTTTAGTCGCTTTTGGAATTTTATCGACCAGAACGTCTACGGACGCCCTGTTCAACCGGTCGTTCTCTCCGCAGCAGATCAAAGTCGGCACGGTGAGCCGCCCCAGGCGTTCACCGATGTCGTCGGAACGTATCGCGTCCAGTGCGTCCAATTGCGTGCGTTTACCGGCTTGCACGATGTCGACGATGAAGGCATCGCGGTCCTGGGTGCGGTATGGGTCCGCCATTCGCGCCGAGGCCACGGCCAGGGCACGCAACGGGGTCAGGGTTGTGACCGTTCTCTGCCGTTTCAAAGCCTTGACGGGCAGCCCGACCATGGCTCCCGAGACGAGCAGGCCCGTGATCCTCGCGGGTGCCGCCAACGCCACGTGTAGCGCCACCGACGCGCCCAGAGAAACACCGATCAGATGTACAGGCCCCGATGCGTTGATACGAATGGCTTTCAAGACCTGTTCCCGGGCGGCTTCCATGGTGAAACGTGTCCGGTTCAGTCCGTGACCGGGAAGGTCGGGCGCCACGATTTCACAGTCGGCGGCAAGTTCCTCCACCTGTGGATCCCACATTCGGTGGCTGCCACCCATGCCGTGCAGCAGGACGATCGTCGGTCTGTCACCCATACGCTGAATCGTACGACGCCGCCGCACTCGAGCTCGGCTCGGTGACGCGGCACGGGCGACGTCCCGCGTCAGCCTCCGCTGGTACGTAGGCGGGCCAGCCATGCTGCGGCGTCGGCGAAGTCGCGGTCGGCCAGACCTCGGGGTGGTGGGATCGGACCGTCGCCACCGTCACGCGGGTAGGAGCCCAGGTACTGCACCTGTGCACACACTCGTTTAAGCCCGGTCAGGGCTTCGCCGACTCGCTCGTCCGCAATGTGCCCGGTGCAGTCCAGGTAGAAGGCGTATCTTCCCAATCGTTCGCCGGTCGGGCGTGATTCGATACGCGTCAGATTGACGCCGCGCACCGACAGTTCGCTGAGGACCGTCAACAGCGCGCCGACTTCGTCGTGTGCTATGTAGACGACCAGCGAGGTGACGTCGTTGCCCGACGGAGGTGCCGGCGGTAGGGGCCGCGACACGAGAGCGAACCGAGTTTGAGCTCCAGGGTTGTCCGCGATATCGGATTCCACAACGGTGAGACCGTTGTGTTCGGCTGCCAACGGTGCGCATACACAGGCGTCGGCTTTACCGTTCGACACCGCTTCGGCGGCGGCTGCCGTGGACAGTGTCTCCACCGTCGTAACAGCCGGATACTTCATCCGCAGAAATCTACGGACCTGAGCCAGCGCGTGCGGATGCGACGCAATGGTGGCCACCTCGCCTCCGGTGACACCCGCAAGAACGAATTCCACCGGCAGCACCACTTCGGCGGTGATCACGAGCGGTTCCCCGGACACGAGCGAGTCCAGTGTCACCGCCACCGAACCCTCGATCGAATTCTCGATGGGGACCAGCGCCGCATCGGCGTCACCGCCACGGACGGCTTCCAAGGCTTCGGGCACGTTCCGCATCGGGATGCGGTTGCCACGTTGGGCTGCGGGAAGCGTAAGCAATGCGGCTTCGGTGAAGGTACCGGCGGGCCCGAGATAAGCGAACCTTGATGGTGGGACTCCAGGCATGGCTAACAGGCTAGACCCTGCGGTGACACATGACGCCGTGCGGCGTTACAACCGCCGCGGTCGGCGCGCGAGCCCGCCTTGACACCATTCTTTGTAATCGAACAGGTCCGGATCCGAAATGAGTGCCTTGGTGTTGTGAACCCACAACGAGACCCAGGCATCACCGTACTTGTCTGCTCGATCCAGTAGCTTGCGAAGCTTCCGTTTCGGGTGGGCGCGGAAACCGGTCCGTACGGCGTCGGCTGCGTACAGGTAAAGACAGTGCAACGCGAACGTGCGCTTGGGGCACATCGGGTCGGCTGCAAGCTCGACCAGCGTCGGCATCAACGGGTCGTCCGCCAAGAGAAGATCCCATTGTGCGGACGTCTGTGGGGGGCCCGCGGTGGGGTCGTTCGCCCACGCGCGCAGCTCCGCGGGTGTCGGATTGACCGCGCTGGCGAAGCCGGCGAACACCACTGGCTCGTGCATGCGGCAACCCTCCACGTCGACACCGTTTGCGTCAACATAATCGGGTTGGCCATCCACCGCTACCACGGGAGCCGGAACGTCACCCAACCGATACGCGGCCTCGGACGATCACCTGGCCGTGTCCAACCACAATCGGCGAGATCTTCTGGCCGGTCAGGCGACGGTTGGCGCCGGGTGTCCGAACCTGTTCGGGATGGTCGACTCCGAGGCGTGTCTCAATTCCGCCAGCGGGACCGAGAACAGTCCGTCCACATCCAGTCCGTCGTACTCGGTGTCGACGATGCCCAACGGCACCCAGTCGACGCCGTGTTCTTCGCACAGCGCCCGCACGGCTGCCTCGTGCCCCTTGGGAACGGTGATGACCGCTCTGGCCGTGGACTCGCTGAACAAGGCCACGAAGGGCTCCAGGTCGTCGGGCAACCGCACATGGGCGCCGACACCGTGACGCAGCACGGATTCGACCAACGTCTGAGCCAGACCACCGTCGGAGACGTCGTGAGCGGCCGACACGTGTTCGAATTCGGCTGCTCGACGTATCACCAGCGCGAGTGCCTGTTCAGCGGCGAGGTCGACGGCCGGGGGCGTTCCTCCCAGGTGACGGTGTTCGTGCCACGCCCATTCGGATCCGGACAGTTCGGTTTCAGTGGTGCCCAACATGATGATGCGGTCGCCGTCGCCGACGAAGCCCATCGGTATACGGCGGGCGACGTCGTCCAGGACACCGAGCACACCGACAACCGGGGTCGGGTGAATCGCGATAAGTCCCGTCTGGTTGTAGAAACTGACGTTTCCTCCGGTGACGGGCAGTTCGAGCTCGGCGGAGCCGTCGGCGAGACCGCGAACGGTTTCGGCGAAGCTCCACATGACCTCGGGGTCTTCGGGCGACCCGAAGTTGAGGCAGTTGGTGAGGGCGATCGGCGTCGCACCGGTGACCGCGACGTTGCGGAACGCCTCGGCCAGGGCCAAGCGGGCGCCCTGGTACGGGTCGAGCCTGCTGTAGCGGCCGTTGCCGTCGGTGCTGATCGCGATGCCGAGCCCACTGTCTTCCGACAGCCGAATGATCCCGGCGTCGTCGGGTTGCGCCAGAACCGTGTTACCCCGCACGTAGCGGTCATACTGCTCGGTGATCCAGGTCTTGGATGCGAGGTTGGGGGATGCCACCATTCGCAGTAGCGTCGCCCGTAGTTCGTCGTGTTCGGACGGGCGCGAGAGGGTCTCGGCTCGGTCGACGACGATCAGGTCGCGGTCGGCGGGGACACGCATGGGACGGTGATAGACCGGTCCCTCGTCGGCGAGGCTCTCGGGTGGGCAGTCGACAACGGTGGCGCCGTGCCAGTCGATGATCAGACGGCCGCCCGATTCAGCGGTCGCGGCCGTTACCTCACCGATGGCGGTGGCCAGAACGCCCCATTTCCGCGCCACCTTCAAAACTTCATCCAGTTTGGGTGGTTCGACGATGAGAAGCATGCGTTCCTGCGACTCACTGGCCAGGATTTCGTGGGGATGCATCGAAGCTTCCCGCAACGGCACTTTTTCAAGATCGACGTGCATGCCGAGTCCGGCTGCGGCGGCGGTCTCGGACAAGGCGCAGGTCAGGCCCGCTCCACCCAGGTCCTGGATACCGGAGACCAGACCGGCGTCAAACATTTCCAAACAGGATTCGATGAGCAGTTTTTCGATGAAGGGGTCACCGACCTGGACGCTCGGTCGAGCCGCCTCGGCGTCGTCCCCGAACGTCGCCGACGCGAGCACCGAAACTCCGCCGATACCGTCGCGCCCGGTTTTAGCTCCCAAAAGGACTACTACATTGCCGACGCCGGACGCGGCCATGTTCTGTAGACGGCTGACCGGCAGAACACCCACACACAGTGCGTTCACCAGGGGGTTTCCCTGGTAGCAGGGGTCGAAAACGACCTCTCCGCCGATGTTGGGAAGACCGAGGCTGTTGCCGTACCGCGAGATCCCCTCGACGACTCCGGGCAGTACCCGGGCGGTGTCGGGATGGTCGATGTCGCCGAATCTCAACGGGTCCATGACCGCGATCGGTCGTGCACCCATCGCCAGGATGTCTCGAACGATCCCGCCAATGCCGGTGGCCGCACCTTGGTGTGGCTCGATGAAACTCGGGTGGTTGTGGCTTTCCACCTTGAAGCTGACGGCGATGTCGTCGGCGACCTGCACGACTCCGGCGTTCTGGCCGATGCCGGCCAGGAGCCGGTCGCTCTGTGGGCTTTTCTCGGCGAAATGTTTAAAGTGCACACGGCTCGATTTGTAGGAGCAGTGTTCACTCCACATGATCGAGTACATCGCGAGCTCGGCCTGTGTCGGACGACGTCCCAGAATCTTGCGAATCCGGTCGTACTCGTCTTCGAGCAGGCCAAGGTCGGCATAGGGCTGCGCCTCGTCCGGCGTCGCGTGTGCACGGCCTACGGTGTCGACGACACCGGTTTTTTCTTTGGAGTTCATACGGTCGCCCCCAGATGCGCCAGAACGGACGCGAATACGCCCAGGCCGTCGGTGGACGGCCCGGTCAAGGCCTCAACGGCGTGCTCGGGGTGAGGCATCATCCCGACCACGTTTCCGGCTGCGTTGGTGATGGCGGCGATGTCTCGCTGTGAACCGTTGGGGTTGCCGCCGATGTACCTGGCAACCACTCGTCCTTCGCCTTCCAACGCGTCAAGGGTCGCCCGGTCCGCTACGTAGCAGCCTTCCCCATTCTTCACGGGCACGACGACGCGGGCGCCCTCACCGAAGGAACGTGTCCAGGCGGTGTCTGCGTTGACGATTTCCAACCACTGGTCGCGGTTACGGAAATGCAGTTCCCGGTTGCGGGTCAACGCACCCGGCAGCAAATGCGATTCACACAGGATCTGGAAACCGTTACAAATGCCCAGAACCGGAAGACCGGCGTCAGCGGCGTCCACGATCGTCTCCATAACGGCCGAGAACCGTGCGATCGCGCCGCACCGGAGATAATCACCGTAGGAGAAACCCCCCGGGAGGATGACCGCGTCGACTCCCCTCAACGCCGTGTCGTCATGCCACAGTGACACCGGAGTGGCTCCGGCGAGCCTGACGGCTCGGGCGGCGTCGACGTCGTCCAGGGAACCCGGGAACGTCACCACACCGATGCGCGGGCTCATCCGGCCGACTCCGATGTTTCGGGAAGCCGGACGGTGAAGTCTTCGATGACCGGGTTGGCCAACAGTTTGTCGGCGATGTCGGCGGCTTGTTCCCGCATCGCGGCTTCGTCGGTACCTTCGGCGAATTCCAGTTCGATGCGTTTGCCGATCCGCACGGACGACACCGCACCGACCCCGAGACGAGGCAGCGCGTTCACCACTGCTTCACCTTGAGGGTCCAGAATTTCCGGCTTGAGCATGACGTCGACGACGACGCGCGCCACGGCCCGCTCCTGTCGCTAGATGAAATTTCCCGAACATAAGAATATGCGCAGTTGACGTGTTCGCCCATCCGACCCCGGCATCATGGCGTGCGTCTCAATGAAGCCGGACCACGGGGCGCTACAGGATGGCCGCGGGATCGTATGCCGCCGCCTCCGGATGCACTGCGATTACTTCGTTCACGCGCGCCACCACTGTTTCGACCTGTGCGGCGGCTGCACCGGTGAAGCTCAGCGGCACGTCGATCAACCGCCCAAGCGTGTTGCGATCCAGACCGAGTCGCGCGTCGGTGGCGAGGCGATCCAGCAGGTCGTTGTCGGTGGTGCCCTGTTCACGCATCGACAGGGCTACCGCGACGGCGTGTTCCTTGATCGCCTCGTGGGCGGTTTCTCTGCCGACTCCGGCGCGCACCGCGGCCAAAAGAATCTTGGTGGTCGCCAAGAACGGCAGGTACCGGTCCATTTCACGGGCAATGACAGCCGGGTAGGCACCGAACTCGGACAGGACCGTCAAAAACGTCTGGTAGAGGCCGTCGGCGGTGAAGAACGCGTCGGGGAGGGCGACTCGCCGTACCACCGAACACGAGACGTCGCCTTCGTTCCATTGACTGCCGGCCAGTTCCGCGGTCATGGAGGCGTATCCGCGAAGCAACACCATCATGCCGTTGACGCGTTCGGTGGATCGGGTGTTCATCTTGTGCGGCATCGCGGAAGAGCCGACCTGTCCGGCTTGGAAACCTTCGGTGGCGAGTTCGGCCCCGGCCATCAACCTGATGGTCGTCGACAATGACGATGGCGCCGCGGCTGCTTGCACGAGTGCCGAAACGACGTCGTAGTCCAGAGACCGCGGGTATACCTGGCCGACGCTGTCGAGAGTCCGTGAGAACCCCAGGTGTGTCGCGACACGCTGTTCGAGCTCGGCCAGTTTGGTCGCGTCGCCGTCGAAGAGGTCCAGCTGGTCGGCGGAGGTCCCGACAGGTCCCTTGATGCCGCGAAGCGGATAGTGTTCCAGTAGCCGGTTCACCCGCCCGTAGGCGTCCAGCAGCTCTTCCGCGGCGGTCGCGAACCGTTTTCCCAGTGTGGTGGCCTGTGCCGGAACGTTGTGGGACCGTCCCGTCATGGGGAGCGCGTTGTGCAGGACGGCGAGCTGCCCGAGCCTTGCCAATGCTGCGACCATGCGATCGCGGACGAGAACAAGTGCATCCTTGATCTGCAGTTGCTCGACGTTCTCGGTGAGGTCACGACTGGTCATGCCCTTGTGGATGTGTTCGTGGCCGGCGATGGCACTGAACTCTTCGATGCGGGCCTTGACGTCGTGGCGGGTGATCTTTTCTCGTTCGGCGATGGAGACCAGGTCGACGTTGTCGAGGACTCGCTCGTAGTCGTCGACAACCCCGTCGGGCACAGCCACGCCCAGATCGGACTGCGCTTTCAAGACCGCCACCCACAGGCGCCGTTCGGCACGGACCTTGGCGACGGGTTCCCAGAGTGCGATCATTTCGGCCGAGGCGTAGCGCGAAGCCAGAACGTTGGGTATCACGCGGCCCATTGTTCCTCAGTCGGCCGGGTCACATCGACGGACGCAGCGTCTCGCGGGTTTTCCACAGGCGCGACTTGTCCACAGCCTGAACGACGACCCGACCTCCACTTCAGCAAGGCTTCAGGAAAACCCGGCTACGGTCACAGTATGGGGCGGAGGTTGGAGGCCCCCGCGAGTACCTTCCCTGCGCAAGGCGCATACCGTTCGCGATGGGACGGTATTCTCAAGCCTGTGCCCCCTTACCCCACTTTGGTCGATGCCGTGTGTTTCGACGGCGTCGACCGCGATGTTTTCGCCAGGCAGTTCGCGTGTTCGGCGTCGTGTCGTGCGCGCCTGACACGTGAAGCACGGTAGAGCCGTGGAGACTCCCGTTTTTCTTGCCGTCGATCTGGGAACAACGCACACGGTCGCGGTCATCGGTCGGGGTGATCAGCGTCCTCGCCCTCTTGTTTTCGGTGATTCACCGTTGCTGCCGTCGGGTGTGTTCCTGGATCGTGAGGGTGTCTTCCACACCGGTCACGATGCGACGCGACTGTCGCGGACGGAACCGGACCGGTATGAGCCGTACCCGAAACGACGTGTCGACGACGGCACTGTGCTGTTGGGTGATCGTGACCTTCCGGTGGCGGATCTTTTCGCTGCGATATTGCGGCGTATTTCGTTGGAGGTCGCCGGTTCGGGCATGAGCCCGAAAAACGTGATCTTGACGCATCCGGCGGATTGGGGTCCGGTACGGCGCGGGATTTTGGCTCAGGCGGCGACACAGGCCGGGTTCGACGACTTTCGGTTTGTGGCCGAGCCGGTTGCCGCTGCCGCCTATTGCACTCGGGAGTTGGACCGCGGTATTCCGGAACAGGGCAGTGTGGCCGTCTTCGACTTCGGCGGTGGCACGTTCGACGTGGCGGTGGTGCGGCGCGAGGAGGAGGGCTGGCGGACCACGGCGATGGGGGGTCTGAACGATCTGGGCGGTCTCGACGTCGACAACACTCTGGTCGATCACCTGGGTGAGCTTGTCTCCGACCGTGATGTGGCCTTGTGGCACCGGATCGGTCACCCCGAGACCGCGCTGGATCGCCGGGATCGTCACATGTTCTGGTCGGAGGTGCGAGCCGGGAAGGAAATGTTGTCGCGGTCGTCGACGGCTCCCGTCGGGTTGCCGGGTGACGACATGGCGAGTGTCCATCTGACGCGTGACGAGTTGACGCGGTTGGCCTCTCCGTTGATCGACCGGGCGGTTGGTGAGACCCGTCGGACGTTGGAGCGCGCGGGGGTTGAGCCGTCGAGTCTGACGGTTTTGCTGTTGGTGGGTGGCTCGAGCCGTATGCCACAGGTGGCTTCCGCCTTGCACAGCGAGTTGGGTGTTGCGCCTTTCGTGCCGGAGCAGCCGGAACTTCCGGTGGCTTTTGGAGCGCTGGTCTATGCGATGTCGGGTGCCGATGAGCACCCTGTCGGGCCTGCACCGATGTCCGGTTCACCGGTTTTCGGTTCGCCCGTGTCCGGTTCACCCGTGATGGGGGATGCACCGGCCTTCGAGCCTCCCGTGTCGGCCGCACCGTCGTCGTTTTCGGGTACCGCGTACCCGGACGAAGGTTTTCGTGATCGAACGGCTTTTTTCGACCCGCCTGAACCGGACGTGGTGACTCCCACGGCTGTGACGAAGCGTCGGTCCCGTTTTGCGATACCGGCGGCGGTGGTGTTGGCGTTGCTTTTTCTCATCGCTGTGGTGGAGGGGGTGAAACTGATTCCCGACGGCGGGTTCAACGGTGTCGTCAACGAACTGGGCGGCGACGATGCCGACGGTGACGTTGCCGCGGAAGCGGCCGGTTTGCCGTCCCTGTTCGATGTCGAGCTTTCCGGTGGCGGGGCGGCCGCGATCGCGGCTTCGTCTGATGCGGTGATCGTCGGTGACGTGACCGGTGGCTCCACCGAGATTTCGGCGTTCTCGTCATTGGACGGGGAGCGGTTGTGGAGCGGTTCCTATGAGCTGGAACCGACCGATCTGGCCTTCGTCGTGGTCGGAGATCTACTTCTTGTCGATGCGACGTCGTCGGCGACCGATGCCGGCGAGGACATGCGCGCCGTCGTGTCGCTCGCCGATGGAGAAATGTTGTGGAAGCACGAGTGGCGGGATCGGCTGGACATCGCGGTCTACGGAACGGAGGTGGTGGTCGAGCAGAAGGACGGCATTTACGACAACCGGGTCCTGCGTGTCGATTTGCTGACCGGGGACGAGGTCTGGGAGGAGCCGGGGCCCGACGGTTTGTGGATTCTGGAGACGCGCGTGCGGGCTTCCGCGCATTGGGACGACGGTGAGGCGGGCGACGAAACCGGTTCGCTGTGGCCGAATTCCCAGTCGTTGTACGACAACCTGGTGGCCGGGCCGGAGGTTGTCGATCTGGACCCGAGTAGCGGCCAGGGTCGGGTTCGCGACGCGGGTACCGGTGAGGTCCTATCGAGCGGTTCACTGCCGTTGAACGCGACGCAGTGGACGGTTTTCGAAGGTTTCGCGGTGGGTCGGTTGTCGGATGACGAATCACCGGGGCGGGCGGTGCTTGCCGCATACGGGTTGACGGATCTGAAGAAGGAGTGGGAGATCCCGTTCAACGCCGGTGACCGGATTGAACAGGTGAAGCCGTGTGGGCCGCAACTGGTGTGCGCGGCGATCGACACCCCCGGTGACGACAACGGGTATCGCACGATCGCGGTGAACATCGAAACCGGTGAAGAGGCGTGGTCGCTACTCGTTGATTGGTCCACGTCGGACAGTTGGTACAGCACCGCCGACGGCCTCGTGTTCGGTAACCAGGTTTTTAACACGGTCGAGTACGCGCAGCTGTTGGACTTCGAGGGCCAACCGGTTAGGGCCTCCGGTGCTTCCGATTACGTGAGTTCGGTGCGTGACGGGTACGCCGTGTTTCACACGACCTCCAACGACGGTTCACTGGTGCACGAGGTCGTCGTGGTCGACACCGCGACGGGAGAGGCTACGGGGCCACAGGGTGTCGGGGATACGCGTCCGGAGCATACGGTCGTGACCGGGGACGTCGTGGTGGTACTCGTGGACGCGACGAAGGTTTCCGTGTTCGGTGTGGCGCCGGTGTGAGTCGTTCGGCGCTGATCGGGTGACCTACAACGCGGCAGCGTGTGACTTTTCCGCATCGACACCGGGCCAGACCGCAAAAAACGCCGGAGACCTCGAACATCGAAGTCTCCGGCGTTACCGCGTGGCGGAGGATAGGGGATTCGAACCCCTGAGGGCGTTAACCCAACCCGCTTTCCAAGCGAGCGCCATAGGCCACTAGGCGAATCCTCCGCGAAGGACAATACGCGATCGCGTGACGTGAACTCCACCGGGTAACGGCCTCCGGGGGCGTCGGCGGGCGTAAGCTGCCTGCAACCTGGTGCCGTCTCGAGGAGATGTCGTGTTCTTGGTGGAACTGAGGTTCGGACCCGAACCGGAGCGTTTGGCGCTCCGACCTGCGCACCGGGGCCTTTTGACCAGGTGGTACGCCGATGGTCTCGTCCAGGCTGCCGGCCCGTTCGACGACGGGTCGGGTTCGCTTGTGTTGTTCACGGTTGACGACGAGCAACGGTTGGACGAGTTGTTGAAGAAAGACCCCTACTATTCGGCGCCGGGTGTCACCGTGGTCCGCAAGCAGCGTTGGAGTCCGCTCCCGCTGGCCGAGTAAGCACGAAGCGACGTCATACACCGACTGTTTGCTTACTTGATTTCCCCGACGTGAATATTCCTCACTTCCATATCTGCGGCACAAACGGGCGCATACTGAGGGATATCAGCCAACGGGGTGAAACATTATGTCCAGTCAGTACGGTCGGGAGTATTCCCAACAACCGGGTTACAGCCAAACGGCCTGGTCCTCGCCAACCTCACCGGCGCCTGCGCAGACGGAGACGAGACTACAGAACGGGATCGGAACCGCCGCGCTCGTCCTCGGGATCGTCGGACTCGTCTTCAGCATCGTGTTGTTTGTCGTCAACGTGTTCTCACTGATCGTTTCGATTCCCGCCGTGGTTCTCGGCGCCGTCGGTGTCGCCAAGGCCGCCAACGGTTCGGCGACCAACCGCGGAGCGGCCATCACCGGTCTGGTATGCGGGATCGTGGCGATAGTCCTGGTGATTCTCATGAACACGTTGTTGGTCGCCATCTTCGGTTGACGACGCCGAGCACGTGCCTCTCCACGGCGCGGGGCGTGTGCTGCGTGAGCAGCTCACGCAGGGTGACGACGGTCCGGCCGACCACGTTAGGGTTGGCCGGATGCGAGCGCGGGGTGTGATTACGCGCGGCACGACCTTCACCAATCGGCTGCGAAGACTGGACCGCTGGTTGAGTCTGCCGCCGATCGGCAGTCCGCTGGTGGTGGACCTGGGCTACGGCGCTTATCCGACAACGACCGTGGAGTGGCACAGGCACCTTCGGCGCCGATGTCGACACGTCAGGTTGGTCGGGTTGGAAATCGACCCTGGCAGGGTCGCGGCCGCCCAGTCGTTCGCCGTGCCGGGAACGCTTGAGTTCCGATCCGGCGGGTTTGAACTTGCGGGTTTGCGGCCCGGTCTTGTGCGTGCGATGAACGTGCTGCGTCAGTACGACGAGAGCGACGTGGCGTCGGCGTGGCGGATGCTCGCGAAAAATCTTGCGTCCGGCGGCCGGTTCGTCGACGGAACCAGTGACGAGTTGGGTCGCGTGGCCGCCTGGGTTGTGCACGACTCGATCGCGCCGGTCACGTTGACACTGGCCACAGACTTGTCCACCATGGATGACCCGGCGGTGCTGGCGGAGCGACTCCCGAAGGCGCTCATTCATCGCAATGTTCCGGGGGAGGCGGTGCATTCGCTCCTCACGTCGTTGCGAGAAACCTGGGCCCGTACCGCCGTCTACAGTACGTTCGGTCCCCGCGACCGCTGGCGCCGCAGCCTGGAGGCGCTACGAGACGCGGGGTGGCCTGTGCTCGAGACCCCGAATCGGCGCCGTGACGGGACGATCACCGTCCCGTGGCGATCGGTCGCACCGTCACCATGAACCGCCTGCGCGCACCATCGAGGACAGCCAGAGACCGGATTCGTCGAACAGGTAACGCCGCATGATCGCCAGCCGCGGCGCGTAAACGTGCACGCTGACGGCGGGGACGTCGGTGTGGTTCACGACGGCGTGCACCGCGGTGACATCGACGGTCGCGGCGGTTCCGGCCGGGACGGTTTCGCTTCGCAGCCGAGGCGGCTCCCCCGGTTGAACGGTGTACTGCGTCAGTTCACCCTGGGCCACCGCGAAACCGGCGGGGCTCGGTGTCGACAGGCCGCCGTGGTCGTGCAGGTCGGTCCCCTGACCGGGCAACCAGCCGAGAAGCCATACCTCGAAGTCGTCGGTGACTTCGATGCGCTTGGCCGATCGTGACTTCGGTGTGAACCAGGCGCGCACCGGTTGAGCCGTCGCGAGGTGAAGTGCCCGGGCGGCGAGGTCGGAGGAGATGGACGCAAACGGCGTGGTGGTGTTCACGGATGGATGCCTTAGGCGTGATGCCCGGACTGTCGGGCGCATGGGCGGGGACGGCGATGTCGGTTTAGCGACAACAGCCGTACAGAGTAGAAAACGCCCAGTTGAAGTCCATCGTTTCGCACTGTACCGCAAGAACGGGTTGCCGCGGTGAAGCGTCGCACCCGGTGTCCGTCGTGTCGCATTCCCACGGCGCGAAGGTAACGGTTACAGAACCGGGCCTAAACGATTACAGCACCCATGGGCTAATCTCGCCGATGGCCCACTTCGTGGGTCTGCCACAGTGATACCCGCGGGGGAGCAGAGGAGCATTGCTCGTGACCGCTAACCGATTCGGTAGCAGGCGTTCAAGGGCGTTCGGTGTTGCCCTGGTCAGTGCGGTAACGGCGCTGACGATGGCGGTTCCGGCCATGGCCGACCCCATCGGAGACATCGAAGGGGAGATCGAAGCCCAAGCAGCGGATCTCGAAGTCGTCATCGAGGAGTACAACGCGGTGGCGGAGGAACTTACCGACACCAAGGACCAGATCGCCGACTTGGAGGCGAAGCTCAAGCCGTATGAGGAAGAGCTGGAGCAGCTGTACGACCTGACCGAGCACATCGCGTTGTCGGCTTACCAGAATCAGGGCTTGACCGGGACGTTCGCTCTGTTGGACGCCGGTTCACCGGAGATCTTCAGTGAACGGATCACGGCACTCAACGCGACGACCGCCAGCGATTCACGATTGATCGCCGAGATCAACGAGGCGAAGGCGGAGTTCGAGGACGAGGCGAAGGTTCTGGACGATTTGCGGAAGACGCAGGCGTCTCAAGAGCAGTACCTTGAGGACCAGAAGACCACCATCGAGGACGCCATCGAGCGGCTGCAGGCCGACCGTAAGGACGCGTATCGCGATGAGGCGGCCGCTCGTGGAGAGTCCATCGAATACATTCCCGATTACGTGCCCGGTGATCGCGGGGTCGTGGTTCGGCAGGCCATGGCTCAGTTGGGCAAACCGTATATCTGGGCGGCCTCGGGTCCGGACGCCTACGACTGTTCCGGGCTCATCCTTGACGCGTACAACCAGATCGGTATCGGTTTGCCGCATAATGCTGCACAGCAGTACAACATGTCGGTTCGTATCAGTCGTGACGCGCTGCAGCCGGGCGACCTGGTGTTTTACAACGGTTTGGCCCACGTGGCCATGTACATCGGAGACGGTTACGTGATTCACGCGCCGACGACCGGGGACGTCGTGAAGATCGCCACGATCGACGGCGCCGCCACTCCGTACTACGGCGCAGGTCGTTTCCTGTAACGACCGGATGTCTTCAAGGGCCCGCGAGTTTTCGCGGGCCCTTTGTCGTGTCAATCGATCGTTCCGAGGGTGAGATACGCGAAACCAAGGAGGTCGCGGGTTCCTTCAAGCCATTGTCTGCGGTGATTGACGTGGCGTCGGCGAATATCGGCGGCTGCGTCGCTGTCGCCGTGCTCGAGGAGCCAGTGGGCGTCGTCCGCCAGGTGACCCGACTCCAGGTGTTCCCATTCCTCCCGGTTGACGGTTTCGATCCACAACGGTTGGTAGCCGGCGTCGACGGTCTGTGTCACGAGGCCGTTGAGGTCGGTGTGTTCGTCGGCGGATGCGTCCGGCCACAGTCGCCCCAGGTCGGTCGCGGTGGGCGGCCGCTCCCAGAAACAGTCGGCGTAGACGAGGCGACCGCCCGGGTTGACAAGGTTTTTGAGTTCCTCCAGTGCGGTGGGAATGTCCCCGAATGCGTGTGAGGAACCGATGCACAGGACGACGTCGGCGGGTGTTCTCTGTTCGGCGCCGGGCCCGTGCACCAGGGTCACGCGGTCGGACAGACCGCGTTCGAGCGCGTTGCGGCGGCGCGTTCGATGTCGGGGCGATTGGTGTCGACGCCGATCGCGGTGGCGGCGGGACAGGCTGCCGCCAGCTGCAACATGAGTTCTCCCCATCCGCATCCGATGTCGAGGATCGTTTCGGGTTCGGTGGCGGCGACTCGTTTGACGATCTGGTCGGCACGTGTTTGCGCGAGCGGTGACGCGAACCGCAGGTATGTCCCGTAGCCGGGTGGCGAGATCTCGTTCGTCGAGAACAACTGTGGTGGGAGTCATGCCCGGTGGCAACCGATTTTTCGATGTTCCAGCCGCCGTCGGCCCGATCGGTGTGCGACTGCGGCGGCGCGGGCGGCAGCCGTCTTACTTGGTCGTAGCCTAATCCGGCTGCGTTGTAACCCTTGCCGTGCAAGGATCTACCGATGCTCCAACTGACCGATTTCATCATCGACTGTCCGGATCCGATGGCGTTGGCGGCGTTCTACGCGAAGGTGACGAAACGCGAGGTCAAGCCGGATAGCAACGACCATTGGGCCGGCATCGGGTTTGGCGAAGTCGAGCTGGCGTTCCAGCGGGTTGGCGACTATCGTCCACCGAATTGGCCCGACGATGAACATCCCAAGCAGTTCCATCTTGATTTCGAGGTGGACGAGTTCGAGCCCGAACGGAATCGAATCGTCGAACTCGGCGCGACGTGGCGGAAAGACTTCATCAACGAGGAGGGCTTCGGCTGGCAGATCTATACAGATCCGATCGGGCACCCTTTCTGTCTGTGCCGCAACAAGCGGGTCACGTGGAGGAACGGCCGGGTGGAGTGGCCGTAGGAAGCCGCCGTTGAACCCGCGTTTCGGTGTTGCCGGTGCCGGTGATGCCGCCTGGTGACGACTTCAGGCCTGTGATGCCAATAGGGCCGAGTACACGGTGAGGCCGGGCCCGAATGCGGAGGCCACAAGGTTGCGGGGCTCCCGTCGGGCGAGCTCGCGAATGACGAGCAGGATGGTGGCCGATGAACAGTTCCCGTGTCGACGTAGGACGTCTCGTGACACGTCGAGTTCGTCGGCGGGCAGGTCCAGGCTTTTCTGCGCCACGTCGAGAATGGCGCGCCCGCCCGGGTGAACGGCCCAGGCGTCGATGTCGCCGAGCGCGCGTCCGTGTGGTTGCAACAGGGATTCGACGGCGGTCGGGAGGTTACGCCCCAGCACTTTCGGTACCTGGGCCGACAGGCCCATGCGGAAGCCCCGGTCGGTGACACGCCAGCTCATGTGGTCGGCGTGCGCGGTGTCGGTGCGTGATGTGACGTCGACGAGCGCGAGCCCTTTACCGTCGGGTACGAGGACGATCGCGGCGGCGGCGTCGGAGAAGAGCGCGTGTGCGACGGTCTGTTCGGCGTCCAAGGGGCCCGGTGCAAGGTGGAGACTGGTCAGTTCGACGCACAGAAGCGCCGCGGGACGCCGTCGGACGCGCACGTGATTGGCCACGGTAGACAAAGCGGGTATCGCGGCATAGCACCCCATGTGCCCGATGAAGACCCGCTGTGTCTCCGGGGAGACGTTCAAACGGTCCGCAAGACGAATGTCGAGGCCGGGGGTCGCATAACCGGTGCAGGAGACGACGGTCAACAGGTCAAGGTCGTCGGCGTCGACCACGGCCTCCGCCATTGCGTCTCGCAGTGCACGTTCTCCCAGTTGCACGGACGGGTTCTCATACCGTTCCAGGCGTTGGGCGGTGCTCCAACTCGACACGTCCTCGTGACGCGGATCGACGACACCGTGGCGAGTGTCGACTCCGGCGTTTCGGAAGATACGTTCCGAACGGGCCGAGCCGTCGGTGTGTCCGGCGAAGAAGTCACGCCACAGGCCGTCCTGGTCCATGGTGTCTGGTACGGCCACGCCGTATCCGGCAATAACGGGTGTCATCATGGCCCTCCCATTGACCCCGGTGCCGTCTCCCATCGCTAACGCGCTGTGACGGCACCAGTGGTCACCATACCGAGCATGTGACCTGACCTGAAGGGATCAGGGTGAAATCTTTTTTCCGGTACCGGCATAAAGGATCAGTGTGGAGCGGGTACGGACCATCGGCACTGCGCCGGTCCTTCTTCGCAGCCGGCGCAGCATGGGGATGACCGCCGGGCGGATCCCCCACAGTGCAAGGTCGACACCGTGTTCGGCGGCTGCGTGGCGTAGCGCCCGAGGCGGAACGAACAGGCGTGGGTCGTGGATTCCCGGTGGTGGGCCTCCGGGGATACGTTCGGCCAGATGTACCGCCACCAATGTCGCCAGTGGATTTTTCGCGAGCGTGTCGACGATGAGTGTTCCGCCCGGTTTCAGGATTCTGCAGGCTTCGGCGACAACGGCGCGCCAATCGGGAACGTGTTCGAGTATTTCTCCGGCTATCACGACGTCGGCGCATCGGTCGGCGAGTGGAAGTCGTGCGGCGTCGGCGCATGCGGTCAGAAGACCGTGTTCTGCGGCGACCTGTGCGTTGAGGGGGCGAAGGTCGAGACCGATGTGGTGATAGCCGTCCACGTGCATCGCGTTGAGACCGCCGCCGCATCCGATGTCGACGAGAACGGCGTCGTGGGTGGGAGGAGGCACCAGTTCACACCTGGCTTCGGCGAGCCAGTGCAACATGGCGAACATGCCGTCGGGTTCCCACCATTGGTCGACGAGCCGGTCGTACTGACGTGGATCGTTACGCCTCAACACGTGTCCAATTTGCCACAGATTTTACGGATAGGCTATGACCGTGAGCCTTACGGCATATCTTCGAGCATGCCATTGTGGACCAACCGTGACCGTCACGGTCGTCGGTACCGCCCTTGCGGTCGGATCCGGACGACCATGGCCCCAGGTCGTACTCGTTGCCGTCGCCGTTTTCGCAGGGCAGCTGTCCATCGGCTGGAGCAACGACTGGATCGACGCAGCCCGAGACAAGGCCGCCGGACGCGTCGATAAACCGATACCGGCCGGCGAAGCCGGACGTCGCGGCGTCGGAGTGGCCGCGGTGGTCGCACTGGCGGCCGCCGTTCTGCTGTCCGTCGTCGCCACGTCCACCGGTTGGGCTCACATCGTCGCAGTCGCCGCCGGCTGGTGGTACAACGTGCACGCCAAGCGGACCGTGCTCTCGCCGTTGCCGTTCGCGCTCGCGTTCGGACTGCTGGTCGTGTTCGCCACCGTTTCACCCTCGTGGCAGATGGTGGCCGCAGGCGCACTGTTGGGTGTGTCCGCGCACATCACCAACGTGTTGCCCGACCTCGCCGACGATGCCGCCACCGGTGTCCATGGGTTCCCACACCGTCTCGGCGTCCGCGGTGCCACCGCGACGGCACTGGCGTGTTTGGCCGCGGCCACCGGCCTCCTGTTGACGGTGTTCGAACACCGTCCTTACCTTGTCGGCGCCCTGGCCGTCGTGGGATTGATCTCGGCGGCGCTATCGTCCCGAAGGCGCCTGTTTCTGTTCGTGCAGCTTGCGGCGCTGGTCAATGTCGCCGTGTTGCTGTGGACGACGTCGACAACGTGACGCACGCGGAGAAACTGCGGGTCGGGCACACCGACGGAATGTCGAAGATCTAGTCTGTGGGGCGCATGCCCGATTGACGAGAGGACAGGTCTGGTGTCGAGCGTGAAGGCGAAAAACCTGAAGACCCGCGCACTTCTTGGCGCAGCGGTGGCGGCGACGTTCGCCCTGTCGGCGTGCAGCGTCGGCCAGGTCACCCAGACCGATCAGAAGGTCCCCGCGGTACCAGGCACCAACGCCGAGGTCGTCAACGAAGCCGTGGGCGCCCAAATCGACCTGCGGGACATGCTGGTCGCCTACAACGGCATCGAGGGTTACGACCAGGGCGCGGACGCCGCGCTGCAGATCCGCTTGTTCAACTCCGGTGATGTCGACGACAAGCTGACCGCCGTGACTGCGGAGGGCGTCGCGCAGTCCGTGATCGTGGTCGACGAGACGGTGACCGTCCCGACCGAGGACCCGACGCAGACCGAGGACCCGACGGCCGATCCCGATCAGGAACCCGACGGCGAAGAGACTCCGGCAACCGATCCGACGCAGGATCCGGAGCCGACGCAGGATCCGCAGCCGACACCGATCGAGTTCGAACTGCCGATGAACGGCTACCAGATTCTGACTCCTGCCGAAGGCGTCTACCTTCAGCTGGTCGGTTTGGTCGAGCCGCTCAACACCGGTTCGGTCATCGAGGTCACGTTCCACTTCGAAGTCGCCGGGCAGATAACCGTGGCGATTCCCATGGCGTTGCCCACCAGCACCGACCTTCCCGACCGTGAGACCGCACACTTCGACGACGAAGGGCACTGATCCGAGTCGGGCGACCGGAGAGGACGTCACAGCCGTCGCGTAGCGTTTGCGCATGGCCAGACCCAAGACCGTTTACACGTGTTCGTCCTGCGGACATTCCGTACCGAAATGGTTCGGCCGCTGCCCCGACTGTGGGGAGTGGAACACGATGGAGGAGTCGGTCTCCGCTCCGGTGGCCGGTCCCGCTCGACGTGCGTCGACCGCCCGGCCCAGCGTCGCGGCACGCTCGATAGGGCAGATCAGCGCCAAACAGGCCGAAGCCAAACCCACCGGAGTTGCCGAATTCGACCGTGTGCTCGGCGGAGGGCTGGTGCCGGGCGCGGTCGTGTTGATGGCCGGTGAACCCGGCGTCGGCAAGTCGACACTGTTGCTTGACGTCGCCCATCGGTTCGCGGCGTTGGGTAACGGAAAGGTGTTGGTCGCCACCGGCGAGGAGTCGGCGTCCCAGGTGAGGTTGCGCGCCGACCGGATCGGTGCTTTGCACGACGATCTGATGTTGGCCGCCGAGACCCGGCTGTCGGCGGTTCTGGGACACCTGGACGATGTCAAGCCCGGTCTGCTGATACTGGATTCGGTGCAGACGGTGGCCGCCGACGAGGTCGACGGGGTCCCGGGGGGTGTTACTCAGGTCAGGTCCGTCGCTGCAGGGCTTATCACGGTGGCGAAGGAGCGCGGCATTACGTGTGTCCTCGTCGGACATGTCACCAAGGACGGCAACATCGCGGGCCCTCGAGTGTTGGAGCATCTCGTGGACACGGTCCTGCACTTTGAGGGCGACCGTCACTCGAGCCTGCGCCTGTTGCGGGGGGTGAAGAACCGCTTCGGCCCGGCCGACGAGGTCGGTTGTTTCGAGATGACCGAGTCCGGCATCGTCGGGCTCAGTGATCCGGCGGGCCTTTTCCTTGCCGAAAGCGGTGAGGAGCCGGTGCCGGGCACCTGCGTAACCGTGACCATGGAGGGGCGCCGCGCGATGCTCGTGGAGGTGCAGGCTCTGGTCGGTGGCAGCGCCAAGGACGGGACTATTCCACGTCGCACGGTGTCGGGTTTGGATTCGGCACGTCTGAACATGGGTTTGGCCGTACTCGATCGACGCGGTGGCGTGCGTTGTCTGGACCGTGAGGTGTATGCGGCGACCGTGGGAGGTATCCGAGTCACCGAACCGGCCGCGGACCTTGCGGTGGCGTTGGCCGTGGCGTCGTCGGTGTCTTCGGCACCGGTGTCGGCCGACATCGTCGCGATCGGAGAAGTGGGGTTGACGGGAGCGGTTCGTCGGGTTTCGGGTGTGCCTCGGCGATTGGCGGAGGCTCGCCGGCTGGGCTTCAAACATGCGCTCGTTCCGGCGGGTTGCGCCGTCGACGCACCCAAGTCGATGACCGTTACCGAAGTTTCGAACGTTGGAGAGGCGTTGCGTGTCGCGTCGCAACGTTGGGCGTCGAGAGGTTAACGACGCAGCGCAGATTTGCGACGAGCGGATTGGTGAAGGGCCACCCCGTTGTGGCCCGCGGGTGAGTTACCGCCGTTGCGCTGTTTCGACGGCGACGGGCGACAGCCGGTCGGCCAGGCCACGCAACCTGTTGGCCGCTGCGCGCCGCACCGGGCCGGAGTGGCGCTGCGGCTGGGCGACGACCGGGGCGTCCGGAAGGGCCGAGTTCGCGTACCGACGCACCATGTCGCCACCGATCATGTTGGCGATGGGATCCATCGTTCACCTCCTTTTCGTGGGCGATCCGGTCGAGGACCGGATGACGAGTTCGGTGGGAAGAAGAACGTGACGGTCGGCGGGATCGGGCGGCGGGTCGAGCAACAGTTCGGCCGCGATCACGCCTCTGTCGACGGCCGGTTGGCGGATCGTGCTCAGGCCATAGGCCGAGGCTTCGGGTATGTCGTCGAAGCCGGTGACCGAAACGTCGACCCCGGGACGTAGCCGACGGTCGTTCATCGCGTCGATCACGCCGAGAGCGATGACGTCGGTGCAGGCGATGATCGCGCTCGGGCGCGCGGTCCGATCGAGCAACTGCGACGCGGCCGTCCGTCCGGCGTCACGGCTGTTGGCCGAGGCATTGAGCACCGTCACCGTGGACCAGTCGACTCCGGCGCCCACAACGGCGTCGCGTATGCCCAGAAGCCTCTGCCGCGCTTCGTAAGCGGGTACGGCGTCGATGTCGGTGACCTCGGTGGGTCGGTCGTTTCCGGGGGCGTCGAAGACGCTGACGACGGCAACGTCACGGTGTCCCCACTGCATGAGGTGCTCGGCGACGGTGCGGCAGGCCGCCCGGTCGTCGACCCCTACGCCCGCTTGATCGGCCTGGGGCCGGTACTCGGTGGTCACGATGGGCAATCCGAGGGTGGCGAGGACGCTGCGGGACCGATGCCATTCGGGAACGTTGTAGACGCAGAAGCCGTCGACGACGGCGTGGCGGACTTTGCGTTCGGCCGATTCGGCGTCGTCGTGGGAGAGCGGCAACAGCAACAGTCCGGTGTCGTGACGTTCGGCCGATTCAGCCAAGCCCCGCAGAAACTGCACGGCGTAGGGGTCGACAAACGCGTAGGACAGGTTGGCGGTGAAGAGAACACCGACGGCTCCGGCCCGTCCCTTACGGAGCGAGCGTGCGGCCGCGTGTGGGCCGGGGTAACCGAGCTCCGCTGCAGTGGCGAGGATGCGTTCTCGCAACGGAGTCGACAGTTGGTCCGGTCGACTGTAGGCGTTGGAGACGGTGCTCCGTGACACGCCGACCGCGTCGGCCACTGTCTGAAGTGTCGCCTTCATCGCGTCCTTTTCTGTATCGATACAGAGGTCTCTGTATCGATACAGTACCTCCGTCCGGTTCTCGACGGCAACACCGTGACACCTCTAGGCGCTGTTCGTTACACCACAGAGGCCCGGGTCATCAACTGCGCTTCGATCATCGCCGTGCCGCGTTGGCCGTGCTGGCTACCCTGACAGGCATGGTCATCACATCCGCAGGCTCCACGCAGCCCCGGCCGCGAGCCCTCACCAGTGGTTTCGGCGTCGTCATCGCCGCGGCGGTCGCGGCGGTCATCGCCACCGTTCTGTGGATCCTGATGTACCAGCACCTCGCGCCCAATTCCGGGCGGGCTCTATCTCAAAGCGCAAGGGCTTCTCTGGGCACCTTGGACGGTCTTGCTTATATCACCATCGGACTGTCACTGCTTTTGGCCATCGGGCTGGCAGCCGGCGCGGTGACCATGTGGTACGGGAGCAACGTCGGCCGTATTCTCGTTTGGGTGTTCGGTGGTGTGTCGATCGCGTGGCATCTGTGCTGCGGTTCCTACAACCTGCTGTTCAGCAGTGCCATCTCCGCGGCCGGCCAATACATGTCGAACGAACAGCGCCTCACGATGTGGTTGATGAACGCGGCCTTCATCGCCGGTTTCGTCACCGCGATCCTGTGCATCGTCGGCATCATCCTGATCGCTCAGCCCTCGGTGAACATCTATTTCCGCAAACTTTCGGGCAAGCCGATGCCCCGTCCCGGCTCAAGCCGTCACCACTCGGTCCCCGGCCCCTACGAACCCTTCGGCGCAGCGCCCGCACCGCCGACACACTGGCCCTATACCGGCGACAACACGATCCCGAGACAGTCCTCCTCGGACGGCCTGACACGTCCTCTCGGCGACGACACGATGTGGCGAAAGCCGGCCTCAAGCGACGGCGACGAACAACCGTTCGAACCTCCACGCTGAATCAGCGTGTCAAGCCGTGTCGATCCTCACCCGACTTCGGTGTCATCGATGTTCTCGATGTTCGAGACACCGTCCACTGCTCAAGACGCCCCGTATGGCCCCGTACACCTGGGCCGCGATCGCTTCCGCCCGCTGCCGAAAACGATTCCGCTGCGGCTCCAGGTCGTCGGAGCATACGGACATGAGCCCGGTCTGCTGACCGCGTCGACGTCGTCGGCGTCCTCGAGGCCGAACGAGAAGGATCCGATCACCGGTTCGCAACGGATGACGGTGCTCTGAGGAGAGGAGAAGAACCGCCGGTTCACCGTCGCATTTCAGGGTCGAGCGTCGAAGTCGATCACCGCAGAGGCGTCGTCGACGACCAACCGGGCGCCCATGTTCGTCATGTGGATCCGAGCAATGCGTCGATGGTGCCGACCGAATCAACACGTCAACCGGGGGCGAATGTTCGTTCTGCGCCTGCCGTTCCCACCCGGCGTCGCTCGAACCGGTCAGCCGGAGATCAGTTCGACGACGGCAACCACCGCGAACCCGGCGAACAGAACGGCGGCCCCACGCTGAATCCACGGCAGGCGCACGTGACGCACCAATACACGCCCGACGGCCACCGCAATCGAGGCCACGGTGATGAGGCCGAGCGCCGCACCGAGAAAAACCAACACCGGCGTGCCGTAATTGGCCGAGAGCGCGGCCGTCGCCAACTGGGAGGCATCGCCCCACTCGGCCACGAACAGGACGCCAAAGGAGGTGAACGCGACGGGCCAGAAACCCTGGACCTTGCGTTCGGCGACGGTTTCCTCGTCGTCGTCGGACAGGCTCTCCCTGAACATCAGTACGGATCCGAGCGCGAACAGGACCGCGACGGCGGTTAGCACGACCCAATCGGGTAGCAGTCCGAGTACACCGCCCGCCGCAACCGCGATCGCGGATTGGATGACGAACGCGAGGCTGACGCCCACCAGGACGGGGAACCAACGGTATCGGCTGGACAACACCAGCGTCGCCATCATGGTCTTGTCCGGAAGTTCGGCGACGAAGATCAAACCGAAGGTGGCCAGCAACGGCACGATGTTCATGTGACCTGCCCGGTGGAGAGGGTATGCACGATCAGCCTTTCGCCGGTGAACGGTCCCGAGAAAGACCGCGTCGGAGGAGATCTCCGATGGACAGGTTAACGCCCGTGACCACTGTGACCGGGAATACCGAAGCGCCCCCGAGAGCGTGGAACGGTGGTCCCGCTGTGGAATTGAGGACGTAATTCGACGCTTGACGCCTTACGATGAGGCGGAACGGGGGAAATGCGTTGAATGTCGTAATAATCGTGGTGTCGTTGTTGCTGGCGGTCGTCTTTCTGGCCACCGGCCTGTCCAAGGCCGCCGGCGGCAACGTCGCCAACAAACAGGCCACTCGTCTTGGTATCCCGATGAATGCTTATCGCGGCATCGGTTTCGCCGAGATCGCCGCCGCCGTCGGGCTGGTATTGGGCCTGTGGTGGCGTCCGGTGGGCATCGTTGCGGCCGCGGTGCTGGTGGCGATCACGGTGGGAGCAACCGTCGTTCACCGCAGGATCGGGGATCCACCCAAGGCGTCGATTCCAGTGCTCATACTCGGTGTGCTCGCGTTGCTCGACTTCATCCTTCTCGTCTCGTGAGCACTCGAAAATCTGTTCGAAAATGTCGTACCCGGCCCGTAATGTGCACGGTGACCGAGGAGGACAACATGGCCAAGTACATCGGACGTCATCGACGCACCCGGCCACAGCAGCCCGCCGGTGTAACCGACATCGACGAGAAGTCGACGTGTCCTGAAAACAAGCAACGGCAACCGGTTCTAGCCGGGCGGTGATCGCATGCCGCCGCCTGAGGGATCGGGGCGGATCACAGGCGGCGGCACGACCCGCTACTGTCGGCTCACCGACACGTCATGTAACGGTCAGCCTGCGTTAATGTGCAGTTTGGTTCGCTGGTTATGCTTCGCCGCATGGTGGCACCGATGATTGTCGCGCATCGCGGCGCGAACGTCGCTCTACCCGAGCAAAGCCTCGCGGCCTATGTCCGTGCCATCGAGCTTGGTGCCGATGCCATCGAATGCGATGTCCGGCTCACGAGGGACGGTCACCTCGTGTGCCATCACGATCGCACCGTCAACCGCACCAGTAACGGTACGGGCGCGATCTCGGACCTGACTCTGGCCGAGCTGCAGAAACTCGACTTCTCCGGTACGGCCGCTCGGAACGAGAAGCATCAGATCGTCACGTTGACGCAGCTCTTGCGCCTCGTGGACGAAGCTCCGCGACCTGTGCGTGTCCTGGTGGAGACAAAACATCCGTCCCGCTATGGGGCTCGTGTCGAGCTTGCCCTTCACCAGGCTCTCGCCTCGTACCCCCAGATGGACGTAACCGTCATGTCGTTCGCACGCGCCGCCGTCAACCGGTACCGCGCGATCGATGCGGCAATGCCGTTGGTGTGGCTGTTTCACCATCAGATCGGCGCCATCCCGCAGGCCGCTCGGACAATCGGCCCGAAACTTTCCTTCGCCAAGGCGAAACCCGAGGCCATCAGAAGCGCCATCGAAGAGGGCCGACGAGTTTTCGTATGGACTGTCAACACCCCTGCCGATGTCGAGTTCGTGGCATCACTGGGTGCCTCCGCAATCATTACCGACGACCCGGCTATGGCATTGACCACACTTGGGCGACCCGTAAACGCATAAAGTGTGCGCATGACAACCCAGGGTTGCCGACCGGTGGCGGTTCCGGGCAAAAGGCCCATAACCACCCCATATTCAGACGACATGGGTATCACCCGGGCGACTGACGGGCGTGCCGTTTTGGCGCAGTAGCGGTATCTTCTAGACGAACCCACCGGCTGTTCGGTGGAAGAACCCGCAAGGTTCCCACCGGTTGCCCAATGAACCAGCCCCCTGGTTTCACAGCCCGACGACGTCGCGTTTGGAGGACAGCGGATGCGGATGGTGGTGAACAGCCCCACCTCATGGCAGACCAGAGTGCCTCACCATGCTCGTAGTGCAGCCACGATTCGGCGATGGCTCGCCGAGGTACTAAGCTCCCTCGCCACTGCGCACCTGGCCGATCTTCACGCCATCGCCACGGAACTAATTTGCAACGCCGTACGCCACGCCACTCCCCTGCCCGACGGCGAACTGTCGGTCAGCTGCCGCTACGAGGACGGCGAACTTGAATTCGCGGTGACCGACGGCGGCAGCGCGTCATTGCCCAAACTTCGCACCCTTGACACCGGCGCACCCGACGGCCGCGGCCTGTTGATCGTGAGTGCGCTCGCCAACGCCTGGGGCGTGGAGGACGAACCAATCGGCCGTACGGTATGGGCCCGGCTGACACCCGGCAGGCAACAAGTTGTCCACCCGTAGGCTCTTGCTGTGAGTAAGCGACGCAAACACGGCGCCAAGAGCGCCACAACGCGCAAGCAGAAGATCCGTGACGTGTTCGTCGCCCGGCCGTTCGAGGGCCTGGCCGGCGAAGGAGACTGGATCGCCATGCGTGAACTGCTTCCGGCCGCGACCGCGCCGTTGAAGCTCAAGCCCGAGTACACCGACCAGGTCGGCGACCGAAAACTGATCGTGACCACGGTCCTTCCGTTGGCGTGGCCCGCCATGAGTCGCGCCGACAACACCGTATTCGTCGCGATGCAACGCCAGTTCCAGTCAGGTGACGTCAGCCGCGACATCGCGGCCTCGCTGTTGGCGGCGTTGGCGGCCGAACCGGGCCACCCGGTCGCGGTTCCCGCGAGGCCGGGCGTGGGACCACGTCTGCAGGATCTGTTGGCCAACGACGAACTCGACGTCACGTTGCACGAAAACTTCGACTACTGGCTCAGCGACGACACCGACGCCGGCGACCCGCAGATCGCGGCGAGTATGGAACGTGCCAACGCGTCGGTGTATCCGACGACGGCTCTGGCGACCGCCGACGGTGCCTACTGGTGCTCGACGCCGGATCAGACACACGTACGTATCGTGCTACCCGAGGACGAAGATTCCGCCCTGGACGGCCTCGCCCGTCTGCGCGCCGCCGATGAGCTCAAACTCACCGAGGAATCGAAATTCGCGGGGATGTTCCGAGCGCACGGTCTGCTGGTTCCCGTGTGGGACCTCCCTCGGGAAGCCACTGCGGAGGACTGCGAAGCACCCGTGTCGGAGTTCATGAAGCGTTACGCCACGGCCCTCACCGAGTCCGAACCGTTGAACAGCACCCAGCGCCGCTCCCGCGACGGGCTCGTCGGACGACAACTGACTTTGCGCTAGACACGACCACAAAGGCGTAAGGACACCATGGACCGGTTGCGGCGTGAACCGCTGTATCTCGATCTGGCCCTGTACGGGTTGGCCGCGTTGTTCGCGGTCTACACAGCCGTCACCACGACACTTCCCGTGCACGGTTTTTGGGGCATGATCGTCCTCGGAGGCTACGTCCCGGCGGCTCTCCTGACGATCATGTTCCTCACTCAACCGGCGGTCGCGGTCACCAACCGGTTGGTTGTCGCGATCGGATGTGGCGTCGCGGTCACCGCTTTCCCACTGGTTGCGCAGGTGATTGACCGTGCTCACGGCGTCGCAGGCCGTGCCCAGGAGGAAGTCATCGTGATCGAGGCTTCCGGTATACGACTGTGGGAAAGCGGTAGCCCATACCTGACGTCTCAACAGATAGCGGCGGAACCGGACCCGTTGCTGATCTACAACCCGTACCAGCCCGGCATGTCGCTGTTCGGTCTGCCCAGGGCGTGGTTCGGCGAGCATTGGTTCACCGATGCCCGTATCTACTTCGCCATCGTCACGCTGGTCGCCGTGTGGGCGGCGGTGCGGCTGCTCGCTGCGCGGCAGGTGACGAAGTCGGCCACGATTCGTGGTATTCAAGCGTTCTTCGTCCTGCCGATTTCTGCATTGACGTTGGCGACCGGCGGAAACGACCTCCCCGTGGTGTCGTTGTGCGTCCTGGGGTTGGTGGCCTTCGCCGTGGACCGGCCGAAAGTCGCAGGTCTTGCGGTGGGCATGGCAGCCGCCTTGAAGCTGTTCGCTTGGCCGGTCCTCATCGTGGTATTCGTTCTGGCTTGGCGTAAAGGCGTGGCCTCGCGTTTCGCGCCGGCCGCCGTGGGGCTGCCACTGCTGACCCTCGTGCCGTTCCTGATAACAGGGGCCGGCGCCTTCTACGACAACGTCTTCGCGTACCCGATGGGACAAGGGGTCATTCAGTCCACAGCCGCGTCTCCGCTCCCCGGTTATCTTCTGGCGGCAAACGTTCCGGGGGGAGTCGCCATTACGCTTGCTCTCCTGGGGCTCGTGGGCGCCGGATTCGCGCTGTACCTGTGGCGTCGGCCTGTCCAACACGCGTATACGGCTGCCGCCATATGTGCCACCGGTTTGGGTATGGCCATGTGCCTCATGCCGTCGAGCCGGTTCGGTTATCTGCTGTACCCGGCCGTGTTCGGGGTCTGGTGGTGGATTCTTCGAGACGTGGAGGAGCCCCGTTCCCCATGGGCCGTGGGCGCTCGGCGTGGCGATAACGGTTCAACAGCCATGGTGGGGACCGACTCCACTTGAGCACTGGGCTTCTTTTACAGGTACCGTTTATGGGTATGGAGATGACCTGTCCCAAGTGTCACGCCAAAATGCGTCAGTTCGAACGTAACGGCGTCACGATCGACCAGTGCACGGAATGCCGCGGAATCTTTCTCGACCGGGGTGAGCTCGAACACCTCATCGACGCAGACGCGAAGTTCAACGCCGGTAATCCGCCACCCGCTGCGGCCGCAGCCGGGCCGCCGCCCACGCAGTCGGCGCCCCCTCCGGTGGCTCCGGCTCCGGGGCATTATCCGCCGCCGGCGTCCCCGTACGGACACGGGCAGCCGTACTACAAGCACAGTTACGGGCACGGTTACGGGTACAAGCGGAAGCGCCGCAAAAGCTTTTTTGAGGAACTGTTCGACTAAACGGTCGTCGGCCGCGCGTATCAACGCCCGGTTTGCAATAAGGGGCACCGCTTCAGGCGGTGCCCCTTATTGTGTCAACGCAACGGCGGCCGGTTCCATGTCCACACGTAACCGGCGTCCTCACTCGCGACGGCCCCATCGCAAAGCTCAAGCGGACGGAACGTGTCGATCATGACAGCCAGTTCGTCGAAGTAGTCCACACCGATCGCGCGTTCGGGTGCACCGGGCTGCGGGCCGTGGGTGAACCCGGACGGGTGCAGCGATATCGAACCCTGTTCGATACCCGATCCCTTGCGCGCTTCATAGTTCCCACCGGTGTAGAACATGACCTCGTCGGAATCGACGTTGTGGTGGTTGTAGGGAACCGGAATGGCGTCGGGGTGGTAGTCGACCTTTCGGGGAACGAACGAGCAGATGACGAAGTTCGGCCCTTCGAAGGTTTGGTGCACCGGCGGCGGCTGATGGATACGACCGGTGATCGGTTCGAAGTCGTGAATCGACAGAACCCACGGGTAGAAGTGGCCGTCCCAACCGACGACGTCGAACGGGTGCTGCGCGTACGTGAACTTCGTCCACACCGTCTTGGACCCTCGACCGCGGTGTTGCACGTATACGTCGACGTCCTCACCGTCCATCAGCAGCGGCGCCTCCGGGCCGCGAATATCACGTTCGCAGTACGGGGAGTGTTCCAGGAACTGGCCGCGAACGGAAAGGTACCGCTTGGGTGGCGTGATATGACCGCCGGCTTCAACGACCAGGGTCCGCAGCGGTTCGTCCCCGCCGGGAACAATTCGGTAGATCGTGGACATTGGGATGATCACGTAGTCGCCGGCTGACACGTCGAGCGCCCCGAAGGTCGTTTCTACGGTGGCTTCGCCGGCTTCAACATAAATGCATTCGTCTCCGACCGCGTTGCGGTACAGCGGCGACGGTTGATCGGCCACAGCGTACGAAATACGGCAGTCGTTGTTGGCCAACAGGTGACGTCGCCCGAGAATCGCGTCTCCCCCACCGTCCAATTTGTGGGTCCGAAAGTGACGTGGTTTCAACGGATGGTTGACAACCGACTCACTCACCGTCGGACGGTATTCGACGCTGGCCGAGATCGCTGTGGGAAGGTTCCGGTGGTACAGCAACGAGGAATCGGATGAGAACCCTTCCTGTCCCATGAGTTCTTCGGCATACAGGCTGCCGTCAGGCTGCCGGAACTGTGTGTGGCGTTTCTGGGGAATCTCCCCAACGGCACGGTAGTAAGGCATCGTTGGCTCCTCAACGCGACGTAGCCGACCGGTTCGGGTCGCAAAAAACCAGACTAACGTGCAAGCCGGGCCGCCCGACGGCTCCACGTGACCACTCGTCTTCGCCGTAGGGTGGCGGTTAACGACCGTTCAACTATTCTCAGAACAATGGCATGCCCTGTGATTCCACCCGCATTGTCGGGCTTCATCGATGACGCTGCGGTGTTTCCGCCCGGTAACGCCGCAGTCGTCGACGCCGTCGAGAACCATCACCGTTACCGAGAAGCCTGGTACGCCGATCTGGTAGGCCCCTTGTTGCTGCCGGTTACCAGGTTGTCGAGTGTCCCGGTTCAGACAGAGCCCTTGCGGTTCGGTCTGATCGCCGACTCCGGCGCCCGGGGGGCCGTCGCAGCCATGGCGACGCTGCCGGAGTTTCTCGTCCCGGCCCAGGTCGAGGCCCGGCTCACCGACGACGACGATCTGACGGCTCTCCGGGAGCTGAGGCAATCCCACGACGTCGCGGTATTCGCTGAAATACCGGTGACCGCCGACTTCGACGTCGAACTGCCACTGTTGAAGCACAGCGACATCGTCCCGAAGTTCCGCACCGGTGGTTTGACCGCCGATGCGTTCCCCACGGCTCGCCGGTTGGCCACTGCGATCGTTGCGTGCGCACGGCAGGACATGTCGTTCAAGCTGACCGCCGGTCTACACCGTCTCACTCGGCACACCGATCCGTCTACAGGCTTCGATCACCACGGATTCGGCAACGTTCTGTTGGCTGCGGAAGCAGCCCAACGATCGGAAAGTGTTGAGTCCGTGACAGAATGCTTGGAAATTCGCGACTCCGCGGCCATCGCCGACCACATGCGTGGCATGCTCGCGGGCCGGCGGCCGTTGTGGGCGGGCTTCGGCTCGTGCAGCATCGACGAGCCGCTTGACGACCTTATAGGTCTATCCCTGGTGAACAAGGAGAGTTAACGAAGTGAGCTGGGTCGACGGCGCTGCCGACAGCCTCTACAGTATCCATCATCTTCCGTACGGAGTCTTCTCTACCGCCGAGGACGCCTCCCCCCGCATAGGTGTCCGCATCGGCGATTTCGTGCTGGACGTGCGGCTCCTGGTCGCCGGCGGAACATGCCCCGGGTGCCAGACCTGCTCGGCGTTGAGCGCCGGGAACCTCAATCCGCTGTTGGCGGCAGGCGGGGAAGTGTGGGCCAAGGTCCGATCGCGTCTACAGGATGCGCTCACCAATACCGACCTTAAGTCGTCGGTGGAACAGTTCTTGACGCCGGTTTCCGACGTCTCCATGCACCTCCCGTTTGCCCCCGGCGACTATGTCGACTTCTATTCGTCCGAGCATCATGCCGTCAACGTCGGTAAGATATTCCGGCCCGACGGCGACCCGCTCATGCCCAACTGGAAACATCTCCCGGTCGGATACCACGGCCGGTCGGGAACCATCATCCCGTCGGGTACCGACATCATTCGGCCCTGCGGACAACGGCGCGGCCCCGAAGGGGACATCGTTTTCGGTCCCAGTACGCGGCTCGACATCGAAGCCGAAGTCGGTTTCGTGGTCGGTGCACCGTCGCGACAGGGTGCGTCGGTGTCGCCGGACGCGTTCACCGAACACGTCTTCGGTGTCGTTCTCGTCAACGACTGGTCCGCGCGTGACATCCAGGCCTGGGAGTACCAGCCGCTCGGCCCGTTCCTGGGTAAATCGTTCGCGACGTCCATCGGCACCTGGGTCACCCCGCTCGAAGCGCTGGCCGCTTCCAGGGTGGCTGCTCCGGTCCAGGACCCGGCGGTTCTTTCCTATTTGAAGGAATCGGACCGTTACGCCTACGACTTGAGCCTCTCCGTTCGCTGGAACGGTACCGAGGTGTCCCGCCCACCGTTCGCCAACATGTACTGGTCACCCGCTCAACAGCTGGCGCACATGACCGTTAACGGTGCGAGTGTGCGACCGGGAGACCTTTTCGCCTCGGGAACCGTCTCGGGCCCCGAAACAAACCAGTACGGCAGTTTCCTCGAGCTCACGTGGGGCGGAAGTGAACCCGTCACCTTGGACGACGGTGCGATCCGCACCTTCCTGGTCGACGGTGACACCGTGACGATCAGCGCCACGGCACCGGGTCCTCGTGGTGTGACCATCGGCCTCGGTGAGGTCACCGGCCGTATCCAACCGGCCGTCGGCTGACGCGTGGAGTGAGTGGCGCAGCCGCTTGATGACGCGACTGTGCCACTCACTCCACGCCGTCGTCGTACCGCCCGGTCGGCTTCGGTGTCTACGCTCGACAAGTTTGGCCCGCCCCCGGGCAGCTTTACGATGATCACGTCGATGCGGTGAAATCACGGGAACCGGGGTTCGGAGTTCCATCGACGATCCCCTGGACGACACGGTGTTGGACGAACCGGATCCGCCGGGCACGACGCTTCCCTGCCTTGTTCGGCTCGTCATTCGTGCGGGGGACGGCCCGGCCGTCAGTCCAACGGCCCCGGCTCCTCAGCCTCGACCGTCACAGTGGACCCACCCTTGACGACCTGGTCGGCGGCCGGATCCTGAGATGTGATGACCCAGTCGGGCTCCGCCCCCGCGGGCAGAGAAAGCTGTAGGTCCGTCCCGATCTCAGCTTCGGCATCGGCAATCGTCATACCGGTCAGCGACGGCACCTCGACACCGACCACCTTGAGGCTCACCGGTCCGGCTTCCTGCTCACTGTATGGAGCGGGATTCTGTTCCAGAACGGTCCCGACCGGTTCCGTCCCGGTGACGTATTCGATCTGCCCGCATGAGAAACCTTCACTCGCCAACGTGTCGCAAGCCGCGTCCTCGTTCATGCCGACCACCTCCGGTACCGAGGTCAGGTTGCCCTGCGACCACTCGATGGTGATCATCGTGCCCGGGTCGACCATGTCGCCCGCCGCCGGATCCTGCGACACAAATCCAGGTTCCACACCGTCGACGTCTTCGATCTTCACCCTCAAGTCTGCGTCGTAGAACAAGGTGAACACTTCATTCTCGGTTGAGGCCTGCGACGCGTCCGGAACCTCGATCTGGCCGCGTCCGCCCCCGACCTCCAGATTGACTTCCGAACCTCGAGTGACCTCGGTGAGCCCTTCGGGATCCTGTGAGACCACCAAACCCTTCTGCTCGTCCTCAGAGTCCACAACGGTCACTTTGGGAACCAGACCGGCCTCGGTGATCTGCTCAACGGCGGCCGCCTCCTCCTGGCCCACGACCTGAGGAACCTCGATACGGCTCCCCTCCAACAGGTACCAGGTGCCGTAACCGAGTGCCCCCACCAACAACATCGCCACGACCGTCCACAGGGCGATAACACCTTTACTGCGTTTCCCGGGTTCCTCGACCGCTGCCGGAACCGCACGGGTCTCATCGCCGGCGGCACCGGCACCCATCAGTTGGGTTCGCTCGTCGTCACTCATCAAGGGCGTTGCCATCACGGGGCGTCCCGCGATGGCCCGTTCCAGGTCGTCTCGCATCTCGCCGGCGCTCTGATAACGGTTGGCCGGGTTCTTCGCCAAAGCCTTCAAAACAATGGCGTCGACCGAGGGCGGGACATCCGGGTTAACCGTGCTGGGAGCTTTGGGAGCCTCCCGGACATGCTGGTAAGCGACGCTGACGGGATTGTCACCGGTGAACGGCGGGTCACCGCACAACAGTTCGTACAGCAGACAACCGGTGGCGTAAACGTCCGAGCGTCGGTCGACCGTTTCACCGCGAGCCTGTTCCGGTGACAGGTACTGTGCGGTACCGATGACGGCGGAGGTCTGAGTCATGGTCGCCTGGCCGGCGGCCATCGCCCTCGCGATGCCGAAGTCCATGACCTTGATCTGGCCGTTGGTGGCCAGCATGACGTTTCCGGGTTTCACATCCCGGTGAATGATCTGGTGACGGTGGCTGAAGTCGAGTGCGGCGCAAACGTCGGAAACCATCTCGCAGGCCCGACGCGGCGCGAGCCGGCCCTCGGCCACAAGGACCTCTTTGAGGGTGCGCCCCTCGACGTACTCCATGACGATGTAGGGAACGGCACCGTTTCCGGTGTCCTCCCCGGTGTCGTATACCGCAACGATGGAGGGGTGGTTCAACGAGGCCGCATTTTGCGCTTCGCGACGGAATCTGGTGAGGAACGTCTCGTCCCGTGCCAAGTCGTTGCGTAGCATTTTGATGGCGACGTCACGCCCGAGGCGCAGGTCGCGACCACGGTGTACCTCTGCCATTCCTCCGTAACCGAGGACGCCACCGATCTCGTACCGGCCGCCGAGCATTCTGGGCTGCGCCGTCATCGTCACGTATCCTTTGTGTCAGGTTGTTCTACTCGGGAATGCACAGGCCTATGCAGTCTGTACGGTCGTCGCTTGGTGAAGTATCCGGGTCATCGTCGGTATCCACTCGTGTGTTACTCGCATGAACCGTGATCGGGGTTTCGTAGCCGGTCGGCTCAGCCGGTGTGATGTTACTCACGAATTTCCCGCGGCCCTCGATCGTGACATTGACGTAACCGGCTTTTTCAAGTTGCTGTTGCACGATCAACGGGTCCATGTTGATGTATTGCGCCACATCGATCGCAAACTCGTCCTGTTCCGTGTCTTCGGCGGTGCTTTCGGATGTCCCTTCGCCGTTAACCTTCGCGTCTGCGCCGTCACCACCCCACACGGCCCAGGCTCCAGCAGCCAAGACCACCACCAAAAGTACCGCGCCCGCAACGATCATCATCATCTTGTTGCGCTTCTGCACGGGGACGGGAGTGGACGGATCGAATGCCATCCCCACGGCGGTTTTGTCGTCCATGCCTCGCCCAGGAGGTGAAGCAGCCGCCCCCATGGCGACACCACCCGGCGTGTAACCGCCACCGCCGACCGTAGCCGGTGGAACACCGACCTGGCCACCGGCCGCTGCGCGAGCGGCATCGGCCATGACCTGCCCCGTGGCGAATCGTACCGCCAAGTCCTTCGCAAGCGCCTGCTCGACGAAGCGCCGTGCGGGCTCGGGAACGTCGTTGGGAAGTGGCGGCGGCGTGCTGTTGACGTGACGCATCGCCAGTTCAACCGGGTTGTCGCTGTCATACGGACGTTGACCGGCCAAACACTGGTAGGTCACGATCCCCAGCGAATAAACGTCGGACTGCCCGGTCACCTGATGCCCCGAAGCCTGTTCGGGTGAAACGTAAGCAGCCGTCCCCAAAACGGAACCGGCCTGCGTCAGACCGCCGGTCAGGCCCGACCGGGCGATACCGAAGTCGGTGAGCATCACGCGATCGCCTTTGGCGATCAACAGATTGCCGGGTTTCACGTCACGATGGATGATCCCGTGCTCGTGAGCCGCGTTCAGCGCCTCGGCTGCCTGAGCCATCAGAGGTAGCGTCTCGTCGGCGGTGAGTCGGCCTCTCTGCTGCAACCGAGCGGTGAGAGCCTCCCCCTCGATGAACTCCATGATCAAGTAGGCGACCTGGCCGCCGCCCGGCATGGGGTTCTCGCCGTAGTCGTAAACCCGCACGATGTTCGGGTGAGACAACGTCGCAACGACGCGAGCCTCGGCCCTGAACCGCTCAACAAATCCGGGCTCGTTCAACAGTGACGGCAACAGAACCTTCGCCGCGACCACACGGCCCAGCACCTCGTCGGTGGCACGCCAAACGTCGCCCATGCCACCGGTCGCGATGCGCTCGTCGAGCCGGTATCGCCCGCCGAGCTTAATGCCCGGACTCATCATGCTGATCTGTCCTTACGCTGAAAAGGGAGCCGTCGAATTCGACTCCCATGGTGCCTGCCGGTTGCCACTGTCATCGCAGCACCATCCTCATGAGGTCGCCTGCAATCTGGGTCGCCTGTCCGGATCCACCGGGCCCGGCGCTGGAAAGGAAGACCGACACCGCAACCGCGGGCTCACCGTCGGAGTTGAAACCGTACCCGGTGAACCATCCGTGCTCCGGCAGGTCGTTGCCGTGCTCGTCCGTCCCTCGTTGAGCCGTACCCGTCTTGCCGCCTACGGAGAACCCGTCGACACGCGCGTTTCCACCGGTTCCGCTGCTGCTCTCGACGACGCTTTCCATCATCTGGCGCAGGTCTGCGGCCACGTCACCGCTCATGACGTCACCGAACTTGTCTTCGGATCCGAGCAGAAGAGTGGTCTGATCGGGTGCTTGGATTTTCTCGACCAGCTGCGGCGACATGAGCGCGCCCCCGTTGGCGACCGCCGCTGAAATCATCGCGTCCTGCATCACGGTCAAACGGACGTCGTGCTGCCCGATGCAAGCCTGCGCAAGAAAAGCGGGGTCGGACAGGTCACCGTAGCTGCTGGCCGCAATGCCCAACGGTGATGTGAAACGGTTGCCGAAACCGAATGCCTCGGCCATCTCGGCCACGGCATCGGCGCCCAGATCCTCCACGCACAACCGTGCGAACGACGTGTTGCAGGAGCGTGTGAGAGCCTCCTTCAACGAAAGCTCTCGTTCCGGGCACTGGTCGTTGCTGTTGGTGATCGTGGTGCCCGCGTTGGGGGCACGATATTCGTTACCCGACGGGATCTTTGTGTCGGGTGTCATCCCGGCGGCCAATGCCGCCGCGGCCACAACGACCTTCATCGTCGAACCCGGGGGATACAGCTCGCCCGTGCTCCGATCCAACATCGGGTTACCGGCGTCTTCGGCGTTGTAGGCGCTCCATGCCTCCTGCGAGGTGTTCGCATTGTGGCTTGCCAGCGGGTTCGGGTCGTATGACGGTGTCGACACCTGCGCGAGGATCTGACCGCTCTTCGGATCCAAGACCACGGCCGCACCCACTTGATCGTTGCCAAGTGCGTTGATGGCGTCCCATGCCGCAAGCTGAAGGTCCGGGTCAATGGTCAGGAGGACGTTACCGCCACCGACTTGTGTACCGGTAAACATCTCCGTCAGCCGGTCGACGAACAGCCGCGGGTCCTCACCGGAAAGGATGCGGTTGTATATGTGCTCGATGCCGCCGTCGCCATAGATGAGCGACTGGTACCCGGTCAGATGGGCGAACGGATCGTTCAACGGGTACTGGCGCTGGTACTTGTACTGGTCGTTCTCCTCGGAGGGAACACTGTCGGCCAAGGTCTTGCCCCCGGCGAGGATGGAACCACGCTGCCTGGAGTACTCCGCGATCGTCACTCGATCGTTGTAGGCGTTGTTGTAGTAGTAGTCGTGTTCGGCGAACTGGATCCAGTTCAGGTTCACGAACATCAACGAAAACAGCGCAATCACGACGATGGTGACGCGGCGCAGCGGTGAATTCACGGCTTCACCTCAGGGGTGGTGGATGGCGAGTGTGGGTATACGTCGCCGGGTTTCGGCGCGTTGGTCGTATCGGTGGTCGTCTCCGCGCCGGAGTTCTTGGCCATGCTCGGAACGGAAACGATCTGAGTGGGCGCATCGTCGACCGGTGCAGGCGGCGGAGCGATCTTGATGGGCCCCACAGGCGTTGCCTGGGGTCGACGGCCAGCGTCGGAGATCCGGATCAGCATCGCCAACAGGATCCAGTTGGCCAACAGGGACGAGCCACCCGCCGCCATGAAGGGAGCTGTCTGTCCGGTCAACGGAATGAGCTTGGTCACGCCCCCCAGAACCACGAACAACTGGAATCCGACGCTGAACGCCAACCCGCCCGCGAGCAGTTTTCCGAAGGAATCGCGCACCATCAGACCGGCCCGCATACCGCGCACCACCAACAGCATGTAGGTGATCAAGATCGCCGACAACCCGAACAGTCCGAGTTCCTCGCCCAAACCGGACAGAATGAAGTCACTGTTGGCCGCGGGACGTGTGGCCTGTGGTTGACCGGCACCCGGCCCAGAGCCGAACAATCCGCCCGACCCGAGTCCTATCAGCGACTGCACGAGTTGGCGGCCGTCTCCGGTCGGGTCCGCGAACGGGTCGAGCCAGATCGCCACACGCAGCTGCAGGTGGCTGAAAAACGGGTAGATGAGAAGCACGCCGCCGCTGAACAGGCTCAGGCCGATGATGATCCAACTGATCCGTTCGGTGGCGATGTACAGCATCGCCACAAAGAGGCCGAAGAACAACAGCGACGTACCAAGGTCACGGATCCCGATCATGATCAGCATGCTGATCAACCAGACGACCAGGACCGGTATCAGGTCCTTGGCGCGCGGAAACGGAATGCCAAGGAACTTCTTGCTGGCCAGTGACAACACCTCGCGTTTTCTCACGAGGTAATAGCCGAAGAACACCAACAGCAGAAGCTTGGCGAACTCACTGGGCTGCACACTGACCGGACCGAGGCTGATCCACAGCTTCGATCCGTTGATCTCCTGCCCGATGACCGCCGGGGAGGCGGCCATCAAGATACCGGCCAGGCCGAGGATGAACGGATAGCGCGACAGATTCCGGTGATCGCGCACCAGCCAAAGGACCGCGACGAACACGATCACCGCCGCCATGAGGTACAGCAGTTGGCGACCACCCGGATCGTCGAAAAGGCCGATGTTGAGACGGTCCGCCTGTGTCGGATAAACCTGTGACTCGACGAAGACGCCGTCGACCTCCACCAGCTCGATCGCACTCATGTCGAGCCGTCGAATGAAGATCACGCCGATACCGGTCAGCAGAGCGGCACACGGCAACAGCACCGGGTCGGCGTAGGAGGCGAACACCCTCACCAAAACGTGCGCGATCAGTAGAAAGGCACCGATCACACCGACCAGGACAAACGCGGTTTGCGTCAGTTCGCCCAGCAATGCGATCTCGGTGGCCACCTGAAGCACGAAGAGCACCAGGACGACCAACAGCAACAACGCCAATTCAACGTTGCGACGTGTTGGTACTCGTGCGGCCTTTTTCGCAGTCACCCACCCTCCCGATTACTCGTTCAGACGGCAGTCGACCCCGGGCACCGGTGTGGAACTTGTCGCCTCCGGTGACGGTGTGGAACTTGTCGCCTCCGGTGACGGTGATTCCGATTCGTCGCCCCCGCTCGGCGACGGAGAATCGGTGGCTTCCGGTTCCGGCGAGGCCTGTGGGCACAGTTCCAGCAGGTTCCCGTTGTCCGGTCCGGCGCTTGTCATGAATTCGAGGATGCGAAGCGCGTCTTCACGATCGTTGGCCGGCAACCCCGCCTCGACCTTTCTCCGCGCGTCCGGTGTGAGGTCGTCGACGGATCGATCGCTGGCAACCTCGACACTGGACAGAGGAAGCCCGAGGACCTCGCCGTTGAACCCCTGAAAAGCCGCCACATTGCCCGAATCGTCTACCCCGACGTAATATTGTCCTTGATAGACAAGGTACCCGGCACTGACGACAATGCCCACAAGCAGGATTGCTATCAGGGCATACCAACGCGCGCGACCACGACGTTTCGAAGGCTGCGGTTCCTCCGCGGCTTCCTCGACGGCGGGACCGGTTTCGGTGCCGGCGGTGGTGGCCGCGGCGCGCGCGGCGGCAGTGGAGGGATCGGCGTGGGAAACATCGTCGCGACCCGCGGCGGCGGCGCCGGCGACGATCGGAGCGGCTTCAATGATGTCGGCGTCGGTGATGTCGGCGATGAGGACCGTGATGTTGTCGGGTCCACCACCGCGAAGCGCCAGCTGAAGAAGCCGGTCGACGGCTTCCTGCGGGTCGGCGATCCCGGTCAGGACCTCACTGATCGTGTCATCGCTGACCACTCCGGACAATCCGTCGCTGCACAGCAGGTAACGGTCTCCGGCGACGGCTTCGATGGACGCAAACGTCGGCTCGACCTCATTGGATCCCAGGGCACGGAGCAACAACGAACGTTGCGGATGCGTTTCGGCGTCGTCGGGGTCCAACTGCCCCTCGTCGACGAGCATCTGCACATAGGTGTCGTCCTTGGTGACCTGCGTCAACCGCCCCTCACGCAACCGATAGGCGCGCGAGTCACCGATGTGGACCATTCCCAGGGTGCTACCGGAGAAAAGAAATCCGGTGAGGGTCGTACCCATGCCCTCCATTTGCGGGTTTTCTTCGACCGTGGACCGGATGCGCGCGTTTGCCTCTTCGACCGCTCCGGCCAGCGCGGTCGTCAAATCACCTCGCGGTACGTCCTCGTCCAGGATCGCCAGTGCCCCGATAACGATGCTGCTGGCCAAATCACCGGCGGCCATACCTCCCATCCCATCGGCGACCGCGATCAGCCGGGGCCCGGCATACACGGAGTCCTGATTGCCGCTACGGATCAAACCTCGGTCGGATACGGCGGCATAACGCAAAGTCAATGTCATGGGCGAAGCTCAATGCTGGTTCGGCCGATGCGAATCGGCACACCTAGGGGGACGGGGGTGGGTCCGGTGACTTTAGCGCGTCCCAGATACGTTCCGTTGGTTGATCCGGTGTCTTCCAAGATCCATTGCCCACCGCGTGGCCTCAACTGGGCGTGCCGCGACGACGCGAAATCATCGCTGATGACCAATGTGGAATCCGGGGAGCGGCCGATACGGATAGGCGACTGTTCCAAAGACAGGCGCGTTCCCTGGCGGTCGCCTGCGGTGACGATCAGATACCGCGCCACCTGAGGGCTCGTGTTTCCGCGCGGCGGTGAGGTGACCGGTGACGTCGCGGCGGGACGTGGTTGGGCTGTAGCCGTCCCGCCGGTCGAACGTGCAAACACATCACCGCGAATGGTCCGGGCCACCATGAACACGAAAACCCAGAGCAGTATGAGTAGGCCGAACCGCGCGACCGTGAAAACCAACTCAGGCACCGGCAGTCCTTCCGCCGTCAGGGGTAATCCGGTCGAGCCTCATCGTTCAGCTGGCCTGCAAGGTCAAAGACGTCGTACCCAGCTGAATCATGTCACCGGGCTGAAGCGCAATGGTCGAGATCCGTTGCCCGTTGACCAACGTGCCGTTGGTCGAGCCCAGGTCCGTGACGATCACCTGACCACCGTCGAAGTCGATGCGCACGTGCACACGCGAGATGCCGACGTCGGGGAGCCGAATCTGTGCCTGTTCGCCACGGCCGATCGTCGTCGACCCCATCGTGATGGCGTACTGGCGGCCGTCACCGGACACCAGGCGCGGCCCGGTGGGAGGCGCGGGCTGGCCGGAAGTGGGTGCCGCGTCATATCCCCCGTAGCTTTGCTGGTCCTGCGCCGCAACCTCCGCGATAACGCGGAACATACCGGTGTCCAGACCTTCCCCACGCTCGATCTCGACGATGACGTCGCCGTAGACGGTCCAACCGTGTTCACCGATGTGCTCGGCTTGCGACTGTGCCAGTTCCTGGGCCAAGGCGGCCGCATAGGGTGCAAGCCTGTCATGGTCGGGCGGCGACAAATCGATGACGTAACGGTTCGGGACCAGGATTCGACCACCGGCCAAGATCGCTTTGTGGGACTCCGCCTCACGCTGCATGGCACCGGCGATTTCTACCGGGTGAACGACACCTTTGAATATTTTCGCGAAGGCACCCTCAAACAGGCCCTCAAGCCGCTTCTCAAAGCGTCCCAGCACAGTCACCGGACTCCTCCTCGCCAATCACCATTGAACAACACGTGGCAGTTGTGTGCCCCTCAACGATGGTATCTGGCCACGCAGACCACATCCGCGCCGCGCATACTGCGCGTCGCCACAAGTCTTGTCACCGTCGCCGGTCATTCCGGGACAATGGCCAGCCTAAAGGGTTCGCGCAATACGCGCTAGGCGACAGTCCAAGGACGCCGCACCCGATCATAAGGCGTTGCAGAGCCGACAACGGACTGTGCTAGAGTTCTGTCCGCTCAGTCGAACGCGGTAAAATCGTCGATCGACAGCCGGTCACTTGCGGAAGTGGCGGAATGGCAGACGCGCACGGTTCAGGTCCGTGTGTCCGAGAGGACGTGAGGGTTCAACTCCCTCCTTCCGCACCAAGGAAAAGCGGTTCGATTCTTTCAAGAGTCGAGCCGCTTTTGTCATCTATCGTTCGCTCCGCGGGCCTCGACGAAGGTCGACCGTGATCACGCAAACTCACCTAGGTTGACGTCGCGCAGATAATGAAACGCCAACTGTGCGGAACAATTCAGGAGAGCGTGCGTGTATCCACCCGTCATGTCCAGCCCCCCGTCCACTCCCCCGGGCTTCACCGTTTCTCCCACGGCACGGCTTGGGACGGCGCTGGCACGACTGGCCGTTGCCGCCTGCGCTTTTTTCGGGGTTTACGAAGTGGCGTACCACCCGGCCGTGGGTTGGACGAATCTCTGGTTTCTCAGCCAGTCGGGAAGCCTTGTCACCGCGATCATGTACACCCTGTTCGCCGTGTCGATCATCGTTCCGGGCGCGATACGACTGGAAGGTCTCATCGCCTGGTTTCGTGGTGCCCTGGCCGCGATGATGTTGTTGATCTGCATCGGCTCGATTTTTGTACTCGGCAGCGGGAACCTCGACGACACGGGTTTTCTGTTCGAACATCTCATCACCCCACTGGTCGTCACGATCGATTACCTGTTCATCGGCCGTGCACAGCTGCGAGCCAGGGGCTGGCAACCCTTGACATGGGTCGGTCTCCCGCTCACATACCTCGCCTTGGCGAACCTCGCCGGCGAAACACACCGGCTCTACGGCGGGATGCTCGATCCGTCAAGCCCTCGGTTCCTCCTCTACGTTCCGGTTTTTCTCGCCATCACCGTCGTATTCGGGTACTTGCTGTTCGGTGGTGTCAAGCTACGAGCGATAGTGCATCGTTCCGGCAACTCCGCACCTCCCGCCGCGGAAGGCATGCAGGCATCGGGGCACCCGTACTTTCCGCACCCTCAGCACCCTCAGCACCCTCAGCACCCTCAGCACCCTCAGCACCCGGGAACGCATCGGCCGACCAATATGCCTCCACCTCGTTGATCGGCAACGGCCCGTTACCCATATCCCGACTGCACGACCATCTGACGGTGCGGTAACGTATCCGGGTGTTGTGATGCACGGCCAGGTAGCTCAGTTGGTACGAGCGCTCGCCTGAAAAGTGAGAGGTCGCCGGTTCGACCCCGGCCCTGGCCACCAACCACCCTTGATCTTCTTCATCGGTGAGAATCTTCTGCTCATCATCGATCCCGGGTATCTCCCGGGATCTTTTCTATCGCGTTACTTCTGGTAAGTTGCGTAGCTCTCACCCGTGCGGGCACCCGGTTGAAGTGTCCTTTGTAATCAATCCTGCCACTGCTCGTCGGTAACGGTTCGGTCGGCTTCGCACAGCCAAGCTCGTGCGTACAGTCACTCTCGTCCTCACAACTCACCAGGTGCCCCTTGGACTTGACTGCACGAAATACCACCGGTCCCACGTCGCCATAACCGTCGGCGTCGAGCGAGCAGACTTCATCGGAATGTGTCGCTCGACGCGACGTCGCCCCACCGGTCGATCATCCGTTTGCGTGCGAAGCGGCCATCATCGTCACAGCCTTCTCGTTCCGGAACCGGTCGGCCCCTATCCATGAGACGCGGGGACTTCTTCCAGGTTCAGGATTCGTCCAACCAGGCCCGTATGTAATCCAGGTCCAATCGCCATTGAGTCTCGTCCGTAGAGGGCAAAATGTCGTCCCACATCGTCATGAACGGACCGCGCAAATGAAGGTGCCCTGTGGGGCGGGCCAAGAACCACAGTTGTAGGTGCGCAGAGCCGTCCCCCCAGCGATTCACGTGGACACGCGCCACCGAATCCAATGACCGGACGGCGCGCTCAAGCCTGACCGTCAACACACCCAGTTCTGCTGCGTGCATGGTCGACAGATCTCCGAGGTCCAAATGAGCACGCGTTTCCAGGATAATCACCATCGGCAGCCCGGACGGTTTTGGTGGAGTCTTCACCCGCCAGCGTTCATTCGTCCAAAGGTAGGAATCATCGCCCGCTTGACATGACGCGCAGTCCTCCGGTTCTTCCCCTCTGCGAGGAGGCTCGGTTTCCGAAGGTTCCGCGGTCGGCTTGAGCCGCATGTCTCCCTCGAAGGGAAACGCCGGCCAGTTAACGAAATCGGGGAGAGGATGAGATTGGGGATTGCCTGCCACAGATAGAAGTTACCGCAATCGACACCCGCATTGGCGGCTGTCCGATCGTCGACGGTGCCCGCTCAACGCAAACGGCGCCACATGATGATGTCGTCGCGATAATCGTCTGCCGCTACCTTGACCGCTCGCGGCAACCGACCGACCTCCACGAAACCGTGACGGCGGTAGAACTCCTCGGCGCCGGTCCCGGTACGAACCTTCAGACTCAGTGCCTCAAGCCCGAGAACACCACGGGCAACCGCCTCTACGGCCTGGAGGAGATGACCTCCCAAGCCTTCACCTTGCCGATCGGGGTCAACCTGAACGTGCCTGACGTGCCGCCAACCTTGACGCGGCGGAGAGTCGTTGGCGGCAAGAACGCACCAAGCGACAATGTGCTCTCCTTTCGTCAAGGCGACCAATGCGTCGCTTCCGTCAATGACCCGAGCAAGGATGGCGACCGTGTGCGGTCGGACCTCTTCCTCGGTTACCGGCGACACGAACCCCACTGAGCCGCCCGAGTTGGTGACCTTTGCCCACAGTTCGGTCAGCTCATCGACAAGGGCCGTGGTGACCGGGGGGTCGACAAGAACTTCTATCGGTTCGGTCGGCGCATGGTCGACCGTTGCAGCAGAATGCACGCCCCCAAGATTGCCTTAAGCTCACGCGTGTTGCCAGGGTGTTTCCCACAGGGCGGGCTGTAGTATCCGACACAGCGATGTTTCACGTGAAACATTGTCGGTCTACGACACCGTCCGGCGACCGGTGTGAATCACCCGGTCGCCATCAGGCGATGTGGAGAACGACCGTGTCGCGCAAGGGCGCGTCGTATGTTTTGCCGCCTCGCACGTATCAGCGTGAATGAAGCGACACTTGAAACCAACGTTGCATCAATCGTCTTGCGTCCCGTCGGCGTCCAAGCCCATGGTCGTCGCGATTCGCTCAAGGTCTGCGACGCTACCGAACTCGATGACGATCTTGCCTTTCTTTTGCCCGAGCGACACCTTCACGCGAGTCTCAAAACGATCCGACAATCGGTCTGCCAAGTCGGTGATACCAGGGGCGGCGAGCTTACTGCTCTTCGTCCGCTTCGTTTCACGTGAAACATCGCTCAGCTCGCTGGACTTTCCGCCGGTTTCGAGCGAGACGATCTCTTCGGTTGCGCGGACGGACAAACCCTCGTTAACGATGCGTTGCGCAATCGCCGCCTGCCGGTCCGTCGAGTTCAGCCCCAGGAGAGCCCGCGCATGGCCGGCGGAGAGAACTCCAGCCGCCACACGTGTCTGCACCGCACCGGGCAAACTGAGCAGACGAATCATGTTGGAGATCTGAGGTCGGCTACGCCCGATTCGCCTGGCGAGCTCTTCCTGCGTCACGTTGAATTCGTCCAGGAGCTGCTGGTAAGCAGCGCCCTCTTCCAACGGGTTGAGTTGCACCCGGTGAATATTCTCCAGCAACGCATCACGCAGCATCTGGTCGTCTTTGGTTTCGCGGATGATCGCCGGGATGGTTTCCCAGCCAAGATCTCGCGCTGCTCGAGTCCGCCTCTCCCCCATGATGAGCTCATACTCGACGTCCGACTCTTCGGACACCCGACGCACGGCAATGGGCTGGAGCAATCCGACCTCGGTTAGCGAAGCCCGTAGCTCCTCCAGGCCGCTTTCATCAAAAACCTGTCTCGGCTGTTTCGGGTTCATCCGGATGCGGTCGAGCCTGATCAGTTTAAAACTGGCGCCTGGTACCGGAACAAGCTCTTCCAATGTTTCACGTGAAACATCCCCGTCGGCGCCGGTGGTTCCACGCTGTGTTGGCCACTGCCCCTTCGATGTTTCACGTGAAACGGAAGCTTTCGTACTCTCATCCGGTTCGACCACCGTGACCGTCGAGGCAGGCTCCTCGACCGGGGTCGCTGGAATCAGCGCGGCTAGGCCTTTCCCCAGTCCACCCTTCTTCCGCATTAAGACGCCTCCATTCGTGCGCCACGCATGGCGATCTCCTCCGCCGCTTCGAAATAGCTTGTCGCGCCTCGGGATCCCGGGTCATACGTCATGACCGACTGGCCGTAGCCGGGGGCCTCCGAAACGCGGACGCTACGTGGTACGACCGATCTCAGAACAGTTTCACCGAAGTGGCTTCGCACTTCCTGTTCCACTTGATCGGCGAGTTTGGTTCGCTTGTCATACATCGTCAGAAGGATCGTCGACAGAGTGAGCTGTGGGTTCAGATGGACCTTCACCAAGTCGATGTTCCGCAGCAATTGCCCCAGGCCTTCCAGCGCGTAGTACTCGCACTGGATCGGGATCAGAACCTCCTGGGCTGCGACCAAGGCGTTCACTGTCAACAAGCCGAGGGACGGCGGACAATCAATCAGGATGTAGTCAACGGGGTGGGGGTAAGCAGCTATGGCACGTTGCAGCCTGTTCTCACGGGCAACCAACGAGACTAGCTCTACTTCGGCGCCGGCCAGGTCTATCGTCGCGGGGGCGCACACCAGATTCGGTATCCCTTCAACCAGCTGCGCCACTTCAGCCAGAGGGAGGCCTTCGATCAAGGTCTCGTAAACACTCGGTGTGCCCGAACTGTGTTCGACTCCGAGCCCGGTCGAGGCATTGCCCTGGGGGTCGAGGTCGATCAACATAACCCGGTTTCCGTGTAGGGCGAGCGCCACGGCGAGGTTGACCGCCGACGTTGTCTTACCGACGCCTCCCTTCTGGTTGGCTATACCCATCACGCGGCGTCGCCCCGGACGCGGCATCGACACGCTTCCGCTCGGGTTCAATACCTTGACGGCACGTTGAGCTTCGCGGGCCAAGGGAAGATCGTCATCCCATGGCGACGGCCATTCCGGTTCGGGCTCCGTTTCACGTGAAACATTCGGCTGGTGCGGAAAGTGTGGGTCGGCACCTTCCGCCGCAGTGATCGCACGCGAAACCGTCCCCTCGGCATGCCAAGGATTTCTTCGTCGCATTTCTGCTCCGTGGCTCAGTTCGTCATCCGGCTGGTCGCCGCGATCTCTTAAATCAGGGCCCATCGCAGAATCAAGTACCTCGCGGATACGTTCACGACTCACTTCGCCTTCATGCCAGTTTTCACGCATCCCGCAAGACTACGGCCACTCCGCGAGTTATGTGCAATGCCCTCGACCGCATACGTTGTCCACGATCCCACACGTACCGGCTCAAATGTTTCACGTGAAACGGGCGTGTCCACCCTAAATCTCCTTCACGCCGGGCGTTTTTTACCGAATCGCGCGTTCAATGCACACCCAGGTGGGTATCCACAGGGCTCGCCAAGATTTAAGCTTCTCTTCAGGTGAATCGATCTACGATCACAGTATGGGGCGGAGGTTGGAGGCCCCCGAGCGCAGAGCTCACGTCGAGTCGGGGAAGACCCGGACGCTCACGGCGCTATCCCACCGGCCTGACCTCTCACACGGGGACGACCACGGGACCCGTCTAGCTGCATCAGACCCACAGCATCAAACACACTGCCGGCGTGGAAGTAGCCAGGAATCGCCACAGACGAGGTGCGCCCTCATCCGGCAAGCCCTCGCACCCGCCCGACGAGGACTGAACGAAGTGGTCGGGGAACCGAGGGCTCGTCGGCGGCGCGTGGGAGTCGTTATCGAACCAACCGGATTACGGTCGTGGGCGTCGTGAGAAGTCCCGCCCCGCATTCAACGACCCGTGGTTTGTGGGCGGCGTTTTTTCGGTTTGCGGCGAGGTATTTCGAGACCTCGTCCGGTGCTGAAGCTCCCTTGATCGCGAGGACCTCTCCTCCACGACGAGCCAGCGGAAGACACCAATGGGCGAGTTTGAGCAACGGCGCGACAGCACGGGAGGTGACGACGTCCGCTTTACCTTTCGGGCTCACCGCGTCGGCACGCGCCCTAAGCACCTCGACGTTGGGAAGTTTCAACGTCTCGACGACCTCGTTGAGGAATGTCACCCGTCGTTCCATGGGTTCCACCAGTGTGACCCAGATGTCCGGGCGGGCAATGGCCAGCGGGATACCGGGAAGGCCGGCTCCCGATCCGATGTCCAGGACATCTGCATCACGGGTGACCAGTTCCCCCAGGACGGCACAGTTCAACAGGTGCCGTTCCCAAACCCGTCCGACCTCGCGAGGGCCGATCAAGCCGCGGACGACACCATCCCCGGCGAGCAGGGAAGCGTACTCCTCCGCCATGGGATAGCCGTCTCCGAAAACCTGTTTCCCGTTTTCCTTCGCCTCGTCTTCCGTTTCACGTGAAACATTGTCGGGCGCGTCGGGCTCGGTCATGGTGTTCTCCTGTTCAGGCCTTCTGATCGTCAAACCGATCAACCAAGAAAAACGGCGGACCCCTCGACAGGGTTCCGCCGTTTGATCGCTGTGGACGGTTAAGAGATGGGTCGCACGATAATCCGTCGGTTGGGTTCGCTTCCTTCGGATTCGCTCTCCACACCGTCGGTGGCGTTGATGACGTCGTGAACACACTTCCGTTCAAAGGCGCTCATGCTCTCCAAACGAACGAGACGTGAGGTCTCGAGCACCTTGTCGGCGGTACGTTCCGCCAACGCGGTCAGTTCCTTACGCCGGTTCGCCCGATATCCGCCTACGTCGAGCATCAGCCGACTGTGCTCACCGGTTTTACGGTAAATGGCCAACCGCGCGAGTTCCTGTAGTGCCTCAAGGGTCGCTCCGTTGTTACCGATCAGCTTTCCCAGCCCACCTCCGACGACCTCGACCATTGGTCGGTCCCCCACGACCAGTTCGTCGATGTCGCCATCACTGTCGATGATGTCGAGAAAAGCTTCCAGGTAATCCGCCGCAATCTCGCTTTCGGCGAACAGCTCGTCCTCACCGATCTCGCTGCTGCCGGTGGACGAGGCCTCCGCTTCACTTACTGGCGCCACGCGTGGCACCCCCCTTCTTATTCTTGACTGGCTTGGCGCCAACCTTGGGCGCCAAAGCTTTAGCCCGCTCCTGCTTCTCGCGGAGCATCTCGGCGTGCTTCTTGCTGCCAGGCTTGGGAGCCTTCTTCCCGGGCATCGCCTTGTTCTCGGTGACGTTCTTCGGCGGCGGGTACTTCCTCAGCACCCACATCTGCTGAAGCAGCGAGATCGCGTTGTTGACGACCCAGTAAAGGATCACGCCGATGGGGAAGATGGCGCCGGAGAACAACAGCATCACCGGGATGCCGTAAAGCATCAGCTTCTGGATCATCCGCTGCTGAGGGTCGGCGTTCCAGCCGGTCTTCAGGATCATCTGGCGGGTGGTCATGAACGTGGTGACGATCATGACCACGACGAGAAGCGCCGACACGATCTTGACGGTCAACGGGCTGCTGCCGGTGCCCTCAAGTTGTTCCGAGTCCGTGAGGAACGTTCCCCAGATCGGAGCTCCGAAAACATGGGCGTTGAGAGCGCTGAACCAGTAGTCGGGGTCCCAGCCGTAGAGCCACTGGTTCGGCTCGTAAACGTTGTCGGGGTTGATGCGACGCAGTACGTGGAGAAGACCAAGAAAGACCGGCGCCTGCAGGAGCAGCGGCAAACACCCCATGAGGGGGTTGGCCTTCTCCTCCCGGTACAGCTCGACCATCTTGCGCTGAAGCGTCTCGCGGTCGTTCTTGTACTTTGCCTGCAGTTCCTTCATCTTCGGCTGAAGTGCCTGCATCGCACGCTGCGACTTGATCTGTTTGATGAACAGCGGGAACAGGACCACGCGGATGGTGATCACCAGGAACACGATGCCCAACACCCACGACCAGTGGGTGCCGAGGACCTCGTGTTCGGGAACCACGAAGCTCCACAGGTCGTGCCAATTAAGCAGAAGCCACGAGATGCCGGTGTAAATCCAGTTCAGGTTCACCGGCAGGCTCCGGTCGTCTCAGTCATATGTGCTCTCTTCGTCCGATCCGGCGCCGTGGGTACCGGATCGAATCCACCCGGGTGGAACGGATGGCACCGTCCCAGTCTTTTCACTGTCAACCAGGCTCCTTGTACCGCACCGTGCACTCGGAACGCCTCCACGGCATAGGCGCTACAAGTGGGATAGAACCGACAACGGTCCGGCAACGCCGGGCTGATCCATCGACGGTACGCGATTATCGGTGCGGAAAGGATCCGGGCCGCCCTGCTCATGTACGCCTCCGCATGATGGCCTCCACAGCGCCGGTCATGTCGGCCTCCAGCCTCTGATAGTCGGCGCCGGCCGCCGAGGGCAACGCCCTGACGACGATGTCGAGGTTGTGAGGCCAGTCAGACAAACGTTCGGCGGCTACGGACCGTAGCCGCCGCTTCACGAGATTGCGGGTCACCGCCGGGCCGACTGCTTTGCTGACTATGAACCCGACTCGTGCGCTGCCGACGTCTGCACTACGCGAAGCCGCGTGAACCACGAGGTTGCCGCGACGCGCTCGGGCGCCCCGTTTCAACACCGTTGCGAAGTCATCGCTGCGTCGTACTCGCGCCGCCGCGGGCAACATACGTCTGCCGCCGCAAGTCCTACCGGTTACGCACTCAGACGAGCGCGGCCACGACGGCGACGCGCGGCGACGATTGCTCGGCCGGCGCGGGTGCGCATACGCAGCCGAAAACCGTGGGTCTTGGCACGACGGCGGTTGTTGGGCTGGAAGGTGCGCTTGCTCACGACTGTTCTCCACGTTGAATAAAGGTGTGCTGGCATGCATGCCGTCCACCAGGCTAGCAGCCCGTCAATGGACAACCTCGCGATCGTACCGGCCACAGGGTTTCGACGAAGCAGCCGGTAAAGGCCGGTTGAGTAGATCACAGCTGTGGATAACGCCGTGGTTGTCCACAGGCCCTGTGGATAACTTCCCCCACGACACCGGGTCCATGGGGCCCGGACACGCCCGGATACCGCATTCCATCCAGCAAAACGCCAGGTCAGAGCGGGTGCGTCGAAGTTATCCCCACCGCACACGAACACGGTTGTGTGCCTGTGGATAACCTGTGGAAAACATTCCGCGATGGAAGAGGGGGCAGCGGTGAGTCACGACGAACTTCATTCGGCATGGGCTGCCATGACCGCGGAGCTTGGCGATGAGACCCTCTCCGGTCAGCAACGTGGCTGGCTGGCGGTAACCCAACCGTTGGGTCTGTTTGAAGACACCGTCATCATTGCTGCTCCCCATCAGTTCGCCCGTGAAGCGTTTGAGTCCCGATTGCGGCCGATGCTAACGGAGGCATTGAGCCGTCGCCTAGGCAGGTCCGTACAGATCGCGGTCACGGTTCGCGCCACCGATCCGCCGGCACCCACCCCGCCCACCACTCCACGTCCGGCTCCGTGGCCTCGCCAGAAAACCGTCTCGCCGCCGACGCCGTCGTCGTTTGCGCAGCCGGTGGCGCCGCCTCCGCCACGTGAACTGTCGCCGCCCACCGAGTCGATTCCCGAGCAGCAGGCACCGAGCACGGATGTTTCCCGGCGTATGTCCGACGCCCCGACGCCCCAGCTGCCCGATCCTCTGTTCGACACCTCTGCTCTGGAACAAACCCGGCACGCCGATACTCGGCCTCCACCGCCGCCCCGTTCGGCTGCGCCAATGGTGCAACCGCCGCCATCGAGCGATCCGGCACCGGAACGAACCGGGGTCTTTCGAGGTGGAGAGGCTCGACAGATTTCCCCGCCGCCGACAGCCCCGGCCAGTCGGCTGAACCCGAAATACAGTTTCGACACGTTCGTCATCGGCTCATCGAACCGATTCGCCCATGCTGCTTCCGTCGCCGTGGCCGAGTCTCCGGCCAAGGCGTACAACCCGCTGTTCATTTACGGCGCTTCCGGCTTGGGTAAGACACATCTCCTCCACGCGATCGGTCACTACGCGCAGAACCTCGGCAACGCCAACACGGTGCGATACGTGTCGACCGAGGAGTTCACCAACGACTTCATCAACTCGTTGCGTGATGACAAACGTCAGGCCTTTCAACGTCGATACCGTGACGTGGACATCCTGTTGATCGACGACATCCAGTTTCTTGAGCGGGCGGAGCGGACACAGGAGGAGTTTTTCCACACCTTTAATACGCTCCACAACGCCAACAAGCAACTGGTGATTTCCTCGGACCGTTCGCCGCGTCAGCTCTCAACGTTGGAGGATCGACTCCGTACCCGGTTCGAGTGGGGCCTGCTGGCCGATGTGCAACCTCCCGACCTGGAGACGCGGATCGCGATTCTCCAAAAAAAGGCCGCCCAGGAACGTTTGGACGCGCCACCCGACGCCTTGGAGTTCATCGCCAGTCGTATCCACCACTCGATTCGGGAACTCGAAGGGGCGTTGATTCGGGTCACGGCGTACGCGAGCCTGACTCGCAAACCCGTCGATCTTGCATTGGCGCAGGGTGTATTGCAGGACTTCATCCCCGAAGGGGAGAGTCCCGACGTCACGGTCGAGGACATCATGGCGGCCACGGCCGAGTACTTCGGCGTCAGCGACACCGATCTACGTGGCCATTCCCGGTCCAGGGTGCTGGTGAACGCTCGCCAGGTGTCCATGTACCTGTGCAGAGAACTCACGGACCTGTCGCTTCCTCGTATTGGTCAGGCGTTCGGGGGCCGTGATCACACGACGGTCATGCACGCCGACCGGAAGATTCGCAAACAGATGGCTGAGAAACGGTCTCTGTACAACCAGATCGCGGAACTGACGAACAGGTTGAAGTTGCAGGGCGGTTGAGTCGTCGAGGCCGTGGCCGAGCCATGGCCATCCCGCTTTTGGTCGAAACCCTATGGGCCGAACGGTTGATTTCGGTCACATTTCCTCAAGTTGGCACGTGCGTCAACGCCTCTTATGTGCATGCCTTCGCACAGGGTTATCCACAGGCCCTGTGGATAACCCTGTGGAAAACCTGTGTATAACCCATCAAAATCTGTGGATTGTGTTGTGGAAAAGCTGTGGATAAACATTTCGCGTTATCCACAGAGGCTGTGGAAAAGCTGTGCATAACCTGTGGAAAACGCTGTGGACAAATGTGGATAACTTCGGGCCGCCTGTGGATATGTGGATAACTCCGAGTTTTTCCACAGTTTCATCCACAGGTAATCCACAGGGGGTCACCCGCTCTGAGCTGCAAAAACAAGGGTTTTCCACAGTTTCCACAGGACTCAACACGACGACGGTATTTACCTATAAGGGGAAAGATCTATTAATGACGATGTGGATAACTCGGCTCAGCCGCCGATGAAAGCCGACTCCCCTCCAAATCAACGGCCCCGCCGGGGCGTACTCTGATCCGCTGATCGGTGATGACCGGCTGTGTCCGGCGTGGCAGCATGGTGTTCTCACCGAGGGGCACGTGAAGGAGAAACCCATGAAGCTTCGAGTCGACCGCGACGCGTTGGCCGACGCGGTGGCCTGGACCGCCAAGAGCCTTCCGGCTCGGCCGTCAGTTCCCGTTCTGGCCGGTGCATTGCTGACGGTTTCCGATGGCCGCCTGACGATCTCGGGATTCGACTACGAAGTCTCCAGCCAGGTGACCCTGGATGTTTCAGCCGACGCGTCGGGGACCGCGTTGGTATCGGGAAAACTGTTGGCCGAGATCGTCAAAGCGTTGCCGGCCAAGCCGGTGGACATCGCCGCCGACGGCAGCCACGTCGAGTTGACTTGCGGCAGTGCACGTTTCACGTTGCCGACAATGCCGGTGGAGGATTACCCGTCGTTGCCGGAGATGCCCGACGCGGTGGGGACCGTTGACGCTGCGGCCTTCGCTGCGGCCGTGGCCCAGACTTCGGTGGCCGCAGGCAAGGACGACACGTTGCCGACCATGACGGGTGTCCAGGTGGAGTTGAGCCCCAGCGGTATTTCGTTGTTGGCGACCGACCGTTACCGGATGGCGTTGAAGGACCTTGACTGGCGACCGGGCAGTGACCTTGAGGTGACCACGCTGATCCCTGCGAAGGCGTTGTCCGACACGGCAAAGGCGCTGGGGGCGCACGGCGGCGAGGTGACGATTGCGATGCCCGACGCTTCGGCCGGATCGGTCGGGATGGTCGGTTTCTCTTCGGCGGACCGCCGCACGACCAGCCGTGTGCTGGACGGCCAGTTGCCGCCGTTGCGGTCGCTGCTGCCGACCGGTTTCGCGGCCGAGTTGCGGGTCAACACCGCCGAGCTGTCGTCGGTTGCTCGCCGTGTCGCATTGGTCACGGAGCGCAATTCGCAGCTGCGGTTGACATTTGACTCCGATGGTCTTGTCGTCGAGGCGGGCGGAGCCGAGGACGCCAAGGCATCCGAGGCGCTTGAGTGCGAATACAACGGCGAGCCCATGAAGGTTGCGTTCAACCCCCAATACCTGTTGGACGGATTGTCGGCGATTGCCGCTCCTGCAGCGATCTTTTCGTTTACCGAACCGGGGAAGCCGGTGGTGTTGACCGGTGGCGTCCTCAGCGAGGACGACGAAGCCGATTACACCGGCTACCGTTACATGCTTCAACCGCTGCGGTTCGACAGCTGACTTCCATTTCCGAGGAGACACCCCATGCAGTTGGGCATCATCGGCCTGGGCAAGATGGGCGGCAACATGCGCACGAGGTTGCGCGCCGCCGGCCACGACGTCGTCGGTTTCGACACCGACGCGACGTTGTCGGATGCTACGGATCTCGCCGACCTGGTGGCCAAACTGGAGTCTCCACGTGCTGTGTGGGTGATGGTCCCCTCGGGTGAGCCGACCCGCCGGACTGTTCGGGACCTGTCCACGTTGCTGGACGAGGGAGACATCGTCGTCGATGGTGGAAACTCCCGGTTTACGGACGATCAACCTCATGCGCAGCTGCTGGCCGAAGCCGGTATCGGATATCTCGACGTGGGTGTTTCGGGTGGAGTCTGGGGGCCCGAGAACGGGTACGCGCTCATGGTCGGAGGCTCGGAAGAGCACGTTGAAGCTCTCATGCCGATTTTCGACGCGCTGAAACCGCCCGGGGAGTTCGGTTTCGTGCACGCCGGCGGAGTGGGTGCCGGACACTACGCGAAGATGGTCCATAACGGAATCGAATATGCGTTGATGCAGGCCTATGCCGAGGGGTACGAGCTGCTGAACGCGAGCGAGTACGTTGACGATGTTCCGGCCGTCTTCAAATCGTGGCGGGAGGGTACGGTCGTACGCTCCTGGTTGCTGGACCTCCTGGACAACGCCTTGGACGAGGACCCCGAGTTGTCGAAGGTCGCCGGATACGCGCCCGACTCGGGAGAGGGGCGTTGGACCGTGGAGGAGTCGATACGGTTGGCGGTCCCGGCGCCGGCGATCGCGTCCTCGCTGTATGCGCGGTTTGCTTCACGCCAGGACGACTCACCGACGATGAAGGCGGTAGCCGCCCTCCGGAAGCAGTTCGGCGGCCATGCGGTGAAGAGCACGGACGGGTCTTCGTGACGAGGTGGGCGGCCTCGTGAAGTCGGCGGCCGCCCTGTGGAAGGTACTGACAAGACTTCGAGGTTGCATTCGACACACCGTGTGAGACGTGTGGTTTCACCGTCGGTCCGGGCATGACGGCCTCGGGTTCGGCTTGCAGCGGTGGCGACAGCGGAAAGGGTTGGTCGGCGATGCATGTCCGTCGCTTGGAGTTGACCGATTTCCGTTCGTGGCGGCACGTGGACGTCGAGTTTCCCGAAGGCCCGAGCGTTTTGGTGGGTCCTAACGGCCACGGTAAGACGAATCTTGTGGAGTCGTTGGGGTATCTGGCTTCAGGCGGAAGTCACCGTGTGACCAACGATGCCCCGCTGGTACGCCAGGGTGCTGCGGCCGCGGTGGTCCGTGCGGCGGTGGGGCACGACGGCCGTGAGTTGCGTTTGGATTTGACGATCAATCCGGGCAAGGCGAACAAGGCGCGATTGAACCGTAACGCGGTCCCTCGGGCTCGGGATGTGCACGGGATCCTGAAGGCGGTCGTGTTCGCTCCGGAGGATTTGGCGCTGATCCGGGGAGAGCCGGAGCAGCGCCGTCGCATGCTGGACGAGTTGTTGATCGCGAGGCATCCACGGTTTGCGGGTGTTCGAGCCGACTACGACCGTGTGGTGAAGCAACGCAACACACTGCTGCGCACCGCTTACCTTGCACGGAAGACGGGCGGTCGTGGCAACACCGACCTACACACGTTGGATGTGTGGGACCGACACCTCGCCGAATACGGTGGCGATCTCCTGGCTGGACGCCTCGCTTTGTTGGAAAGTTTCTCGCCCTATGTGATCAAGGCGTATGAGGCTGTGAGCGCGGGACGCGGGCGGCCGCAGTTGATCTATCAGGCCGGTTGGGCCGACGATGAGCCGTTGACCGCGGACCGCGGAGTGTTGACCGCACGTTTGCACGCCGCGTTGGCGGCGACTCGGTCACGTGAGACCGAGCGTGGTACGACCTTGGTCGGTCCGCATCGGGACGATCTGTCTTTGCGGTTGGGCGATCTGCCGGCGAAGGGATACGCCAGTCACGGCGAGTGCTGGTCGTATGCTTTGGCGCTCAGGCTGGGATCGGCGGATCTGTTGCAAGCCGAGTCGGTGGCTCCCGTGTTGATCCTGGACGACGTGTTCGCCGAGTTGGATACGCAGCGGCGGGACCGTTTGGCGTCGATGGTTTCCGGTGCGCCGCAGGTCTTGGTGACGTGCGCGGTGTCGGAGGACGTTCCCGGTGCCCTGGAGGGCGGGCGGTACGACATCTGGGAGGGCGAGGTTCGGCGTGTCGTATGAGTATCGGCGGCCGAGGCGCCGTAGGACGGGTGGATGGTCGGGGCCGGGGCCCGATGAGAAACGTGACCCGCAGGCGTTGGGTGATCTGCTGGGCAAGCTGGTGCGTGACCGGGGGTGGCGGAAGCCCGCTGCTCATGCGGGTTTGTTCGCGCGATGGCCGCACTTGGTCGGTCCGGAGGTTGCGGCTCATTGTCGTCCCGTGTCGTGCGTGGACGGGGAGTTGGTTGTTGAGGCCGAATCGTCGGCCTGGGCGACTCAACTGCGGTTGTTCAGGACTCAGTTGTTGACGCAAGTGGCCGGTGAGGTCGGACCCGGAGTGGTCGATCGCATCAGAATCAACGGACCGACTCAACCGTCCCACGTTAAGGGGGCGCGGCGAGTGCGGTTTGGGGGCGCGCGCGATAATTACGGGTGACGCCGCAACGGTGTCCACCCGTGCAGGGGGGTACGTGACCGCTCATTGGTCCGCCCTCTGGCGAGTCAAGGGGCTGCGCCGCCCAATGTATGTCGTAGCCCCCAAGTAAGATTGATGAAGTCCATCGGGTGTGTGCGGCTATTCCAGCGTGAGGTGCCGCGCGCACGGCAGATGGCTTCATGCGAAAAACAAGGGAGTACTAGGTGGCAGCGGCGAAAAAGCAGCAGGATTACACCGCCGGGTCGCTGACCGTCCTCGAGGGGCTCGAGGCGGTTCGCAAGCGACCGGGTATGTATATCGGTTCGACCGGTGAGCGTGGGCTCCACCACCTGGTGTGGGAAGTCGTCGACAACTCGGTGGACGAGGCCTTGGCGGGCTACTGCGACACGATCGACGTCACCATTCTTCCCGACAACGGGATACGTGTCATCGATAACGGGCGAGGCTTCCCCGTCGACATTCACCCGAAGCTGAAAAAGCCTGGCGTCGAGGTGGCGTTGACCGTCCTTCACGCCGGTGGAAAGTTCGACGGTAAGTCCTACGCGGTCTCGGGTGGGCTTCACGGTGTCGGTGTTTCGGTGGTGAACGCTCTGAGCACCCGGCTCGAAATCGAGATTCACAAGAGCGGCCACGTATGGCGTCAGTTGTACAAGAACGCGGTGCCGGGCCAACTGGAAAAGGGCGAGACCACGGACCGCACCGGTTCGTCGGTGAGTTTCTGGCCCGATGACACCGTCTTCGACACGACGGTCTACAACTTCGAGACGATCTATCGTCGTCTGCAGGAGATGGCCTTCCTCAACAAGGGCTTGAAGATCGTCCTGCGTGATCAACGCCCCCGGCCGGAGGCGGAAGAGGACGCGCAACCGCGTGAGGTCGTCTTCGAATACGAAGAGGGAATCGCCGACTTCGTCCGGCACCTAAACGTGACCAAGAACGCGCTGCACAAGACCGTGATCATGTTCGACTCCGAGGACGACGGCATGTCGCTCGAGGTCGCCATGCAGTGGAACGAGTCGTACGGTGAGAGCGTCTACACCTTCGCCAACGCGATCAACACTCACGAGGGCGGGACGCACGAGGAAGGCTTCCGGGCCGCGTTGACCTCCTGCGTCAACAAGTACGGCACCGACCGCAAGCTTCTTAAAGGCGACGACCGGCTTTCCGGAGACGATATTCGTGAGGGATTGGCCGCGATCGTCTCGGTGAAACTGCGTGAGCCGCAGTTTGAGGGGCAGACCAAGACCAAGTTGGGTAACACCGAGGTCAAGGGCTTCGTTCAGCGCGTCTGTAACGAGTGGCTGGTCGACTGGTTTGACCGGCACCCCGCAGAGGCGAAGATTGTCATTCAGAAGGCGTCGGCGGCAGCTCAAGCGCGGAAGGCGGCCGCTCAGGCACGGAAGCTGGCTCGGCGTAAAAGTCTGCTTGAAACGTCGTCGATGCCCGGCAAGCTTGCCGACTGCCAGTCGACCGACCCCACCGAGTCGGAGATATTCATCGTCGAGGGTGACTCGGCCGGCGGTTCCGGTAAACAGGGCCGTGACCCTCGCACCCAGGCGATTCTTCCGATTCGCGGAAAGATTCTCAATGTCGAGAAAGCGCGTATCGACAGAGTCCTGAAGAACAACGAGGTCCAGGCGATCATCACCGCGCTGGGCACCGGTATTCACGAAGACTTCGATATCGAGAAGCTTCGCTACCACAAGATCATTCTGATGGCCGACGCCGACGTCGACGGGCAGCACATCAACACTCTCCTGTTGACTCTGCTGTTCCGCTTCATGCGTCCGCTGGTTGAGATGGGACACGTCTATCTGTCTCAGCCGCCGCTGTACAAGATCAAGTGGAACAGGAAGGGCGACCAGGTCGAGTACGCCTACTCGGATCGTGAGCGTGACGGGCTGATCGAACTGGGATTGAGCCAGGGCAAGGCGGACCCGCGTAAGTACGACGGTGTGCAGCGGTACAAGGGGCTCGGCGAGATGAACTACACCGAGTTGTGGGAAACGACGATGAACCCCGCCACTCGCGCATTGCTGCGGGTGTCCCTTGACGACGCGGCAACCGCCGACGAGCTGTTCAGCGTCTTGATGGGTGAAGACGTGGCGTCTCGCCGATCCTTTATTCAGCGTAACGCCAAGGACGTCCGTTTCCTTGACATCTGATTCTTGGTCGAAACCCGCACGTCGTCATTCCCGGTCTTCGGGGGAAAGGTAAGTCGTGTCAGAAGTCAACCAACCGGATCTTGAGGTTCCGGACGTCTCCGGCGGGCATATCGAGCCGGTAGGCGTAGAGATCGCCATGCAGCGGTCTTACCTGGACTATGCGATGAGTGTCATCGTGGGTCGTGCCCTGCCCGATGTCCGTGACGGTCTCAAACCGGTGCACCGCAAGATTCTTTACGGGATGTACGACGGTGGATATCGTCCAGACCGCGGTTACGTCAAGTGCTCCCGTGTAGTCGGTGACGTCATGGGGCAGTACCACCCGCACGGTGACAGAGCCATTTACGACACGCTCGCCCGCATGGCGCAACCGTGGTCCCTGCGCTACCCGTTGGTCGACGGGCAGGGCAACTTCGGTT
>DXGR01000128.1 GCA_019113825.1 Candidatus Stackebrandtia excrementipullorum
TGACCGTCGACGTGTTTCCGCTCGCGACGTTGTCGATGAGCAACCCCAACAGCCACGGTGCGCCCAAACCCGTTGCCGCTGCTGCGGAGTACAGGAGGATGGTGGTCACCAGCTGTCGTCGGTGACCGGCAACGATGCGTCCGGCGTGCCGGATGCTGTCTTTGGCCGACGCGACGGGTAGACCCGTCGGGTTCTGACCGCTCATGCGGGTACCTCCTCGGCGTCGACCGCTTCGGAGTCTCGTGAAATGAGCGCCCGATAGTCGGTGTTGGTGGTCATGAGTTCGCGGTGTGAGCCGCCGTCTTGGGCTTTGCCGTCGTCGACGAACAGCACCTGGTCGGCCTGTTCGAGCATCAAAGGCGAGGTGGTGAGAACCACCGTTGTACGGCCTTTTCGGTGTTCGCGCAGTCGTTGCGCGATCAGGGCCTCGGTGTGTGCGTCGACCGCCGACGTCGGTTCGATGAGGTACAGGTTTTCGGGGGCGGCCAACAGAGCCCGTACCAGTCTCAGTCGTTGGCGTTGCCCACCGGAGATGTTTCGTGCCTCGGCGTCCAGGTAACCGTCGAAGCCGCCGAGCCCGTCCACGGCGTCGTGCGCGACCGCGGTGTGAACGGCCGGTTGCAGCCTGTCGTCGGCCCCGCTGCCGTGTGGATCGAGTTGGTCGCGCAGTCGGCCGGCGAAGAAGTAGGCGTCGTTGTCGCAGACCATGACGAGGCGCCGGATGTCGTCGAGCCGGATGCCGTCGAGCCGTTGCTCGTCGGCCGTGGCGTCCGAGTCGACATAGCGGGCGATCCGATCGACGATACGGACGCCCTCGGCGGTGTCGGTGCAGGCCACGGCAGTGAGGAGGCCGGGTTCCGGTTGAAGGCCCGACCGTGGGTCGTGCAGCCGGGCGATGCTGTCGACGGTGATCGCGTCGGGAGCATCGGATACGGCCGGTTCGACGTTGAGGAGAGCAACCACCCGGCGCGCCGCGGCGTGGGCGGCGGTGTATTTGCGTGCGGTCTCCAGGAAAACGCTCATGGGCATCATCAAAAAGGCCGTGTATCCGAACACGGCGACGAGTTCACCGGCTGAGATCCGCCCCGAAGCGGTCAGGTGAGCTCCGATCCAGGTGACGGCCACCAGTAGCGAGCCCGGCAGCAGCACCTGTAGACCCTTCATGAGTGCACCGGCGGCGGCGACCCGAAACCCGAAGCGTTTCACCTCCTGTGACTTCTGCCGGTAGCGTTCCGCGAAGAGCTCTTCGCCGCCTATTCCCCGTAGGACACGAAGCCCGGTGACGATGTCGTTGGCGCGTGAGGTCAATTTTCCCTGTTCCTCGCGGTATGCGTGCTCGCGGTTCTGCAGCGGCTTCAGCAGCGGGCCGACGACGAGTCCCTGCAGGGGCAGACCGATCAATATGACCGTGCCGAGCATGGGGGAGATGTTCAGTAGAACGACGGCGACGGCGACGAACGTCACGATCGAACCGATGGTGCGTCCGATGACGTCGAGGGCCATGCCGATGGCGGCCGGGTCTGTGCTGCCGACGGAGACGACTTCTCCGGTGGCGATACGGCGAGGTAGCGCCGCTCCCACACGAGTGGTGTGTCGTGTGGTCACCTGCACGGTTCGATAGGCACCGTTGAGGAAGTTGTAGACCGCGAGTCGGTGGCGGATGACCGCCATGACACCCATCGTGATGGCGAGGGCGACGATGATGCCCGACCATAGAAGAACCGCGGAGGTGTCCTTCGCGGAGACACCGAGGTCGATGCCGTAACCGATGGCGCCGGGTAGGGCGCCGATGCACCCCATCCAGGCGGTGCCGAACACACCGGCCAATAGGAGGTGGGGAGCTTGGACCCGCAGAAGCCACAGGAGATAGCGCATCGCCGACCGCGAGTCGGGTTCTCCGGGGTCTGCCAGTGGCATTGGTTTGATGAGACGCATAGCAGCTCGACGCTACGAAAGGCTTCTTGCGTCGGCAAGCGATATACACGTGGTGCTGGTCTCCCGGATGCCGGTTTTGAGCCCCGCTCGTGGTGGGCTGCCGGTTCCGGCGTGTGGACGGGGAAACGGAGAAGGCCCGGCTCACCCGGTGCCGGGTCAGTCGATTTCGCGCGGTGCCAGCCGGTGTAGTTGCGTGACGTGCTGCGGTTCCAGCTCCTCGAGGCTGTTGACCCCCAACAGCCGCATCGTGCGCACCACTTGGTCGGCCAGAATGGAGATCGCCTTGTCCGCCCCGGCGCGGCCGCCCGCCATCAGACCGTACAGGTAGGCGCGGCCCACCAGGGTGAATCGGGCGCCCTTGGCGACGGCGGCGACGATGTCGGCGCCCGACATGATGCCGGTGTCGAGGTGTACCTCCAGGTCGTTGCCCACTTCGCGCACCACCTCGGGGAGCAGGTGGAAGGGGATGGGCGCCCGGTCCAGTTGGCGGCCGCCGTGATTGGACAGGACGATGCCGTCGACCCCCAGGTCGGCCAGACGTTTGGCGTCGGCGACGTTTTGGACGCCCTTCACCACGAGTTTCCCGGGCCAGCGCTCCTTGACCCACATGAGGTCGTCGAAGTCGACGGTCGGGTCGAACATCGTGTCGAGCAGTTCGGCCACCGTGCCCGGCCATCGCTGAAACGATGCGAAGGTCAACGGTTCGGTGGTGAGAAGGTTGAACCACCAGGCCGGGCGTGCCGCCGCGTTTGCCACCGTTTTGAGGGTCAGTTGCGGAGGAATCGAGAAACCGTTGCGGCGGTCCCGCAGGCGGGCGCCTGCCACCGGGGCGTCCACGGTGACCAACAGTGTGTCGTAACCGGCGGAGGCGGCTCGTTCCACCAGTTCCATGGAACGTTCCCTGTCCTTCCACATGTACAACTGAAACCAGTTGCGGCCTCCCGGGTTGGCTTTCTTCACGTCCTCGATGGATGTCGTCCCGAGAGTCGACAGAGAGAACGGGATGCCGGCCGCGCCGGCCGCCGCGGCACCGGCGCGTTCCCCTTCGGTCTGCATGAGCCGTGTGAACCCGGTCGGTGCGATGCCGAACGGCAACGAGACCGGGCCTCCCAGCACTTCCCAGCCGGTGTTGACCTCTGACACGTCACGCAGGACGGATGGATTGAACTGGACGTCGTCGAACGCCTGACGTGCCCGCGTCAGACTGACCTCGTTCTCGGCGGCGCCGTCGGTGTAGTCGAATGCGGCGCGAGGGGTTCGCCTCTTCGCGGCTTCGCGCAGGTCGCCGATCGTCACCGCCGACTCCAGGCGCCTGCGTACCCCCGAGACCTGCGGGGTGCGGAACCGAATGAGCGGCCGAAAGTCCTTGGGGCGCGGAAAGCGGCGCTGGGTCATGGTGATCTCCAATGGATGGACGGACGACGAGGTCGGATGCGCGACGTCGGGGCTGTGACCGCCGCACGCGGGCATGGGCGCCCCGCGATGGGTCGGCTTGGGCGGCGGGCGGTGTGTACGGTGCGTGTTGTCACCCTTCATCACCTGCCCCACAACGGCCGCGTCGGCTCCGGTTTGGTCACCCCATGATGACCCGCTTTGCGGCGGGGCGACCGTCAATTACGCAATGTGCGGAGAGCTTTACGGTGGCATCGACTGTGGGGCGTGTCAACCGACGGTGTCAATGGCTTTCGGGGTAACCGAGCGTGGGGGCGGAGATGTCGGCCAGCGCCAGCCGGATTTCGGGTGGAAGAGCGACGGCTTCGGCGGCCAGAGCGGCGCGCAACTGTGCGGCGTTTCTGGCGCCGACGATGGCACTGGTCACGCCGGGTTGATCGCGCACCCAGGCCAGCGAGACGTCCAGCGGGGTGACTCCCAGTCCGTCCGCCGCAGTGGCGACCGCCTCGACGATGCCGGCGCTGCGCTCGTCCAGGTACGACGAAACGAACCTGCTCCACTGTGGTGATGAGGCCCGCGAGTCGGCGGGCCGACCGAACCGGTACTTGCCGGTCAGGACTCCACGCCCCAACGGGGACCACGCCAACAGGCCTACGTCCATGGCCAGGCAGGCCGGCAGGACCTCTCGTTCAATGCCACGCTGCACGAGAGAGTATTCGACCTGGGCGGCCACGATCGGAGCCCGCCCCGGCCACGCCCGCTGCCAGGTGGCGGCGCGAGCCGTCTGCCAGCCCGTGTGATTGGACAGTCCGACGTAGCGGGCACGGCCGCTGGAGACGGCGGCGTCCAAGGTCGCCAGTGTCTCGTCGGTCGGGGTGTCGGGGTCGTTGACGTGCAACTGCCACAAGTCGACGTAATCGGTCCGGAGTCGCGACAGGGAGGCGTCCAAAGCCGCCAGCAGGTGCCCGCGCGAGGTGTTGCGGCGTCGTTGCCCCTGGGCGACCACACCGGATTTGGTGGCGATGTGAACGTCGTATCGCTGCACCACCGTGCCGATGAGTTCCCCGAGAACCGACTCCGAGGCTCCCTGGCCGTAGACGTCCGCGGTGTCGATAAGGGTGCCTCCGCTGTCGGTGAAAACCTTCAGCTGGGCTGCGGCGTCGTCGGCGTCGAAGTCGATCCCGGTGCCCCATGTCATGGTTCCCAGACCGAGTCTGGAGATTTCCAAGCCGCTCAGGCCCAACGGTCGCTGCTCCACAGCCTGAACCTACCCGTCGACGATCGAGCTTCATCACCGTGTCCGTTGCCCTACTGCGCCAGAGGCGCGGCCTGCGCCAACCGTTCGGGGGCGAACACTGTCTGTGTGGGGAGAGATGCCGATACCCGGTGGCGAAAGAGCGGTGAGGGCTCGCTTAGGCTGGTCCGGTTCGTGCCAATGGTCCAACGATGCCGGGTCCGGCCACATAAGTGACGCGAGAACCTCGAAGGACGAATCGGAGATTGTCATGCGCCTGGGACTGAGCCTGGGATATTGGGGAAGCGGAACAGATCCGCGAGTTAACGTCACGGCCGCAAAGGAGGCCGAGCGGCTCGGCTACTCGGTGGTGTGGGCAGCCGAGGCGTACGGGTCGGATTCGGTCACGATGCTCAGCTGGTTGGCCGCGCAGATCGACCGTATCGACGTGGGGTCTGCGGTCATGCAGATCCCGGCGCGCGCCGCCACCATGACGGCCATGACGGCCGCAAGCCTGGACACCCTGTCCCGGGGGCGGTTCCGGCTGGGGCTGGGGGTGTCGGGGCCGCAGGTCTCGGAAGGCTGGTACGGCGTGCCGTTTGCCAAGCCGTTGGCTCGCACCCGTGAGTACATCGACGTCGTTCGTCGAACCCTCCGGTCGGAGACCGTGGAGTACTCCGGCAACCACATTCGACTTCCGCTGCCCGACGGCCCGGGTAAGCCGTTGCGGCTGGGGATGAGGCCGTACCGGTCGCAGATCCCGGTGTACCTGGCCGTCATCGGGCCTAAGAATCTTGAGCTGGCCGGTGAGGTTGCCGACGGTTGGCTGGCGATGTTCTTCGCGCCCGAGTTCGCCTCCGAGCAACGGGATCGCATCGCGGCCGGCACCCGGAAAGGCGGCCGTGACCTCGCCGAGTTCGATGTCGTTCCGACGGTTCCGGTGGTCGTGGGGGACGACCCCCGAGTCTGCGCCGACGCCGTGCGCTCCTACTGCGCGCTCTACATCGGAGGAATGGGGAGTCGGGACCAGAATTTCTACAATCAGCTGGTTACCCGCATGGGGTACGGCGAAGCCGCCGAGCGGATCCAGAACCTGTACCTCGACCGGAAGCATCGTGAAGCCGCCGAGGCGGTGCCGTTCGAGTTCATCGACCGCACATGTCTGCTGGGGTCACGCGAACGCATCGCCGACCGTATGCAGGCGTTCGCGCAAGCCGGTGTGACGACGCTGTCCGTGTCGACCTTTACACGCGACGAACAGGAACGACTTCAAACCCTACGGGTAGTGGCCGAGGCCGCCGATGCGGCGGGGGTGTCCTGACATGGAGATCTGGCAAGCCGTCGTTCTCGGCATCGTCGAAGGACTCACCGAGTTTCTGCCGATCTCGTCGACCGGTCACCTTGCGGTCGTCAGCCAGTGGCTCGGGCTGGACCCCGCGGCTCCGGAGGTCATCGGTTTCAACGCGATCATCCAGACTGCCGCCGTTGTGGCTCTGTTGGTGTACTTCGCCAAGGACATCTGGGGCATCGTCACGGGTTTCTTCAAGGGCCTTTTCTCCGCTGAGCACCGTCAGGTGTTCGAGTACCGGTTCGGTTGGTACATCATCATCGGGTCCCTGCCCATCGTGTTGGCCGGTCTGTTCGCCGAAGACGCCGTCGACAGTCTGTTCAACAGCCTGTGGTTCGTGGCCATCGGCATGATCGGGTGGAGCTTCGTCCTCTGGTTCGCCGAGTACGCGGCGACGAATCAACGCTCCGAACGTCAGATCAACGTCAAGGACGCGCTTTTTGTCGGTGTTCTGCAGTGCGCGGCCCTGTTTCCGGGAGTGTCTCGGTCGGGTGCGGCGATGTCGGCGGGAATGTTGCGTGACCTCGATCGGGTCTCGGCGACTCGACTGGCGTTCTTTCTCGGTATTCCGGCGTTGACCGGTGCCGGGGTGTTGAAGGCCAAGGACGCCTTCGACACCGAGGTGGGAATGCTGCCGGTCATCGTCGGTATGGTTGTGAGCGCTTTGGTGGCCTACGTGGCGGTGGCGTGGCTGTTGAAATTCGTTTCGCGCAGTAGTTTGATGCCGTTCGTCTGGTATCGGATCGGTTTCGGCGTCGTTCTGATGGGCCTGTTGGCCACGGGAGTGCTTGAATCCGGCTGATTTTCGTCGTGATGAGACTCTCGGCACAACCGCACCGGCCGTGTATCGGCCTCGAAAGGTTTTAGGCTCACAGGCATGGAATCTTGGCAGTCTCCTTCGTTTCGCCGGCTCCCCCGTGCCGGAACGTCTCCCCGGTTGTACGACACCGCCCGCGGTGTCGTCTCCGAGGCGGTACCGGCGTTCGGAGCCGCTCGAATGTATGTGTGCGGCATTACGCCCTACGACGCCACGCACCTGGGACACGCGGCGACGATGATCACGTTTGACGTGCTCAACCGGGTCTGGCGAGACAACGGTTTCGACGTGAACTATGTCCAAAACGTCACCGACATCGACGATCCGCTCTTCGAGCGCGCCGACCGGGACGGTGTCGACTGGGCCGACCTGGGGCGGCGTGAAACGGCGTTGTTCCGGGAGGACATGGAGGCGTTGTCGATCCTGGCGCCGAGGTCCTATATCGGCGCGGTGGAGTCGATGGACGAGATCGTGGCGTTGGTCGAGCGGCTGAGCGACCTCGGGGCGGCCTACCGGCTCGAGGACGGCAGCGGCGACCATTATTTCCCCGTGGCGGCCGCACCCGGCTTCGGTGGGGAATCGAGGTACGACCGGGCGACCATGCTCAAGTTCTTCGCCGAACGCGGCGGTGACCCCGACCGACCGGGCAAGCGGGACGCATTGGACGCGTTGCTGTGGCGGGGTGAGCGTGACGGTGAACCGAGTTGGCCGTCGCCTTGGGGACCGGGGCGGCCCGGTTGGCACATTGAATGTGCTGCGATCGCGATGCACTATCTCGGAGATCAGATCGATGTCCAGGGTGGCGGAAACGATCTTATCTTTCCGCATCACGAGATGTCGGCGGCGCATGTCCAGGTCGCGACGAAGCAGGTGCCGTTTGCGCAGCACTATGTTCACGCCGGAATGATCGGTTTGAACGGCGAGAAGATGTCGAAAAGCGACGGAAATCTTGTTTTCGTGTCACACCTGCGTCGTGAGGGCGTGGACCCGGCTGCGATCCGGCTCGGCCTGATGGCCGACCACTACCGCAGTGATCGGCAGTGGACGGATGAGGTGCTGCGGGTGGCGCAGCGACGCGTGGACGTTTGGCGGAGTGCGGTGGCGTTGCCGTCCGGCCCCGACACCGACGACATGCTGGAAGAGGTGCGAGAGTGTTTGGCGAACGATCTCGACACCACCGGCGCACTCAAGGCCGTCGACGAGTGGGCGGCGGCGGCGCTGGCCGACACCGGCGACGATGCGGAGGCACCGATGTTGGTCGGGAACGTGATTACACAGCTTCTGGGTGTTCCTTTGTAGAGGGCGTCGGCGACCTCCGTCCTCCGCAAATGGTCTGTCGCGTAAATGACGGACTCTGAGTACGTTGAGCGCCAGGGAAACGACGCGAACATGGCTTCAACGGCCAGTGTCGGCGTGCCGGTGCAATCGCGCTAAAGTGATCACGCTGCTGCCTATCGGTTGATTTCCGATATGTCTGACACGGCACGTTTCGGCGGTTTCGTCATTCCCCTCGTGAAGGAGAGCCACTCGTGAAGATCCTCCTGCTGGTATCGGCGTTCAACGGTCTGACTCAGCGAGCCTGGTGCGCGCTGCGGGCAGCCGGTCACCATGTGACCGTTGAACTGGCGCCGACCTATCGGGACCCCGACTCGTTGACCAATGCGGTCGCGGCCATAGCACCGGAGCTGATTCTGTGCCCGTTCCTCAAGCATCGTGTGCCCGAGGAGGTGTGGCGCAAATGGCCGACCGTGGTCATTCACCCCGGGCCGGTCGGGGACAGGGGACCCTCCTCGTTGGACTATGCGATTGAGGATAATGAGCCGATGTGGGGTGTAACCGCGTTGTCGGCAGTGGAGGAGATGGACGCCGGCCCCATTTGGGGGTCGCGAGTCTTCGGAATGCCCACGACTCCCGTGAGCAAAGCGGCCCTGTACAACGGACCGGTGGCCGACGCGGCACTCGAGCTGGTGAACGAGGTCGTGGCCAAGGCGGCCGACCCCGGTTTCACACCCGTGCCACAGGACGAGACCCCTCGACCGGTACCTCACGCATGTGAGCGACCGACGATGAAACAGGCCGACCGTGCGTTCGCGTGGGATCACCCTGCCGCCCACATCGTCAAGAAGATTCGGGCCGCGGATTCGTCACCGGGTGTGCGAGTGAACATCGAAGGACGCACGGTCCTCGTGTACGACGCCGCGGTCGGTGAACAACGGTCGGAACAACACCGGCCGGGCACGATCGTGGGGCGCGGAGAAGACGCGATTGCGGTTGCGGCGGCGGACCGCATCGTCTGGATCGGCCACGCGAAGGTCCCGCGTAATGCCGGAGGAAACGGGATCAAACTGCCCGCCGGCATGATCTTCGACGTACCGGTGGCGGAGATGCCGGTACCACCGGCGATGCGTGAAGTGGACTATCGGCGTCACGGCGATGTCGGTTATTTCACCGTGCGTGCCTACAACGGTGCGATGTCGACCCGCCGGTGTCACCGGATCGCCGACGCGCTGGAGACGGCGTTGGCGCAGGACACGAAGGTGTTGGTGTTCCAGGGAACGCCGTCCACGTTTTCCAACGGCATACACCTCAACGTCATCGAAGCGGCGGCGTCGCCCGCTCGCGAGGCGTGGGACAACATTGTCGCCATCAACCGTCTGTGCACCGCGTTGGTTTCGTGCACGAACCAGTTGACGATCGCCGCGGTCACCGCGAATGCGGGAGCCGGCGGCGTCATGTTGGCGTTGGCGGCCGATGTTGTCGTCGCGCGAAACGGCGTGGTGTTGAACCCCTACTACGACATGGGTTTGTACGGCTCCGAACTACACACGTACACACTTCCTCGTCGTGTCGGCCAGGCGACGGCATCTCGTCTGCTCATCGACAAACTGCCCGTGGACGCGCATGCGGCGGCGGGGTTGGGGCTGATCGACGTCGCCGGTCCGGGGGACGCCGTCCGGTTCAACGAATGGGTGCGGCAACTGGCCACCTCCTATACCGATCCGCAGTGGTACGAGGGGGCTCTCGCTGCGAAGCGGCAGGCGTTGGAGGCGGTGCATCCTCCCGCCTACTTCGAAGCCGGCGAACTGGCCGAGATGGCCAAGGACATGTTCGACGACCGCAGCGGATTCGCCGCGGCCCGGGAGGCGTTCGTCCACAAGGCCACGCCGCAGGAAACGCCGCACCGGCTGGCCGAACACCGGTGGAAACTGACCGGGGCACGCTGAGCACGCTCCACAGGGGTGACGTGAATGCTCACGTCACCCTGTGGGCGTCACTTGGCGGCGCGTGCAACCATCCGTTTGGCGCGCCACCGTCGATGCGGTGGTGAATGTGAGTCCACGTACCACTTGTAGCCTCCTTCGAGGAGATCGCCGACCATCCCCATGTCGGGAGCGTCGTCCGGTGTGCGCAGATGGTGCGGCGGGGGGTAGAAACAGTCTCCGAGAAAGACCACCTTGGACCGTGACGCGACGACGATCGTCGAATCGGGTGCGTGTTGTCCACCGACGTGGCGGACCTCGACGCCGCCGGGGAGGGTGAGACGGTCGGTGAAGACCCGTTGGGGAGGCACGACGGTGAATTCGTCCCAGTCGTTCTCCATGACCCGGGCGCGTGCTCGGTAACCGGGTCTCAACGAGGAGTCTTCGGCCATCCGTTGGGTGAGATATTCGTTGCTCCACGGGATCTCGGCTTCGGCGCGGAGGAGGTCACGACCGGTTTCATGCCCGATGATCTCGACGTCGGGCCACGCACAGGCGCCCCATGTGTGGTCCCAGTGGTGATGCGTGTAGACCACGTGTGTGGCGGGAGGTAGGCCCGCTTCGGCCATGGAGCTTTGGACCCGGCGCGCATGCCGGGGGCTGTTTCCCGCGTCGACGACCACACTCCCCTCGTCGGTCACGATGACCCCGACGCCTCCGGTGACGCTGGGCGACCGGGAATCGGCGAGGTACCACCACGTGCGACGAGCCAGTTTGACGATAGGCATGGCTCAAGTCTGACCCATGCCCGAAGGGGCGACGTCCAACGGCGTCGGCGAACCTATTCCTCGTCGTTCTGCGGGCCCCTTCGACGCAGATATCGTTCGAAGTCACGAGCGATGTCGTCGCCGGAAGGCTCCTTGGGCGTGTCTTGAGCGTCTTCGAGTGAACTGATGTATTCGGCGATGTCGCTGTCGGCTTCGACCAGCTCCGTCACCTCGTTCTCCCATTCGGCGGTCTGCTCGACGAGCGCGCCGGTGGGAACGGGTAGGTCGAGGAGCTCCTCGATGCGATGCAGCAGACTCAAGGTGGCTTTGGGGCACGGTGATGTGGCCGCGTAGTGGGGAACATGCACCCAGCACGACGTGACCGGTATACCGATGTGTTGAAAAGTCTTGTGAAGAACCGCGATGATGCCTGCCGGGCCCTCGTAGTCGACCTCGTCCATCTGCAGTCGGTTTGTCACCGCAGGGTCGTTGGAGGTACCGGAGACCGGCAACGGCTTGGCATATCCCACGTCGGCCATCAGGGAACCCAACAGGATCACCTGATCGATCTCCAGACTGTGGCAGATCTCGCTGATCTCCTCACAGAATCCCCGCCAGTGCATGCTCGGCTCGGCACCGGTCAGGAGCACGACGTCGCGGTCGGCGTCGTCGGGGCTGGCGACGGCGAAGCCGCTGAACGGCCAGTCGATGCGTTGAACGCCGTTGGCGTTGATTTGCACCGTGGGACGCGCCATCTGGAAGTCGTAGTAGGGATCGGGGTCGATGGTGGCGACGTGGCGGGCCTGCCACTTCTCGGTGAGGTGGGTGATGACGTGGCTCGCCGAATCCGCGGCGTCATTCCACCCGGTGAAGGCCGCGATCAGAATGGGAGACCGCAGCACCGGTAGTCCGTCGAACTCTGTCACCACGCCAGCGTACGTGTCTCACTCCATACGCCCACAGGTTGGTACAAGCGCGGCGAAATCGGTCGATGCCGTTAGGCTTGTTCGCATGTCTGCTAGCCGGTTTCTTGACGCTTTGCGTGAACGGGTCCTCGTCGCCGACGGCGCCATGGGAACGATGTTGCAGGCCGCCGACCTGGGGCTTGACGACTTTCAAGGGCTCGAAGGCTGTAACGAGATACTTAATGTGACCCGGCCCGACGTCGTGCGTCATATTCACGATGCCTACCTGAAAGCGGGAGCCGACTGCGTCGAGACGAACAGTTTCGGTTCCAACCTCCCGAACCTCGATGAATACGGCATAGCAGACCGTATCCGGGAACTGGCACGTTCCAGCGCCGAACTGGCCGCCGAGGTCGCCGCGGGTTACTCGACGGCGGACCGTCGCCGGTTCGTGCTCGGCGCGATGGGGCCCGGCACGAAACTGCCCACGCTGGGGCATGCCCCGTACCACCGGTTGAGGGACGCCTACGTGGAATGTGCCCTGGGGTTGATCGAAGGCGGCGCGGACGCGTTGATCGTGGAGACCTCCCAGGACCTTCTGCAGACGAAAGCCGGCGTGATCGGTGCGCAACGTGCCGCGAGGCAACTCGGCGTCGAGGTCCCGGTGATTGCTTCGGTAACGGTGGAAACGACCGGCACCATGTTGGTCGGCAGCGAGATCGGTGCCGCGTTGACGGCGCTGACCGCGTTGAAGGTGGACGTCATCGGCCTCAACTGCGCCACCGGCCCCACAGAGATGAGTGAGCATCTTCGGTACCTGGCACGGCATTCGCCGATACCGTTGTCGGTCATGCCGAATGCGGGGCTGCCGGAGTTGGGTCCCGACGGTGCCGTGTATCCGTTGACGGCCCCGGAGATGGCCGACGCGTTGGAGGGCTTCGCCGACGAGTTCAATGTGAATCTGGTCGGAGGATGTTGCGGAAGCACCCCGGAGCACATTCGCCAACTGGCCGAGCGCATGGCGGGGCGCTCTCCCGGGCGCCGCGAGCCCGTGATCGAGCCGGGCATCGCCTCGTCGTACCACCACGTCCCGTTTCAGCAGGACGCCACGATCCTCATGGTGGGGGAACGTACCAATGCCAACGGGTCGAAGGCTTTCCGTGAAGCGATGTTGGGCGGCGATTGGGACCGTTGCGTCGAGATCGCCAGGAGTCAGGCGCGGGGCGGCTCGCACGTGCTGGATCTGTGCGTCGACTACGTCGGTAGGGACGGCGCCGGCGACATGAGGGAACTGGCCGCCCGATTCGCGACCGCGTCGACGCTACCGGTGATGTTGGACTCGACCGAGCCCGACGTGATCCGTGCGGGGCTGGAAGCCTTGGGTGGCCGGTGCATCGTGAACTCGGTCAACTTTGAGGACGGTGACGGCCCGGACTCACGTTACGCCCGGGCGCTGCCGGCGATCGTGGAGCACGGCGCGGCGGTCGTCGTCATGTGCATCGACGAGGAGGGGCAGGCTCGGACCGCCGACCGGAAGGTGGAGATCGCCTCACGCACGATCGATGATCTGGTCGAGAACTGGGGGATGAGTCTGCCCGACATCTTCATCGACACGTTGACGTTCCCGATCTCGACCGGTCAGGAAGAGACCCGCCGCGACGGTCTTGAGACGATCGAGGCGATTCGACGTATTTCGCAGCTGTACCCGGGTGTCAACTTCACCTTGGGGATCTCGAACATCTCCTTCGGGCTGAATGCCGCCTCACGCCAGGTCTTGAACTCGGTGTTCCTGAACGAGTGCGTCGACGCGGGACTGACGAGCGCTATCGTGCACGCCTCCAAGATTCTGCCTATGGCGCGCATCCCCGAGGAGCAGCGTCAGGTCGCGTTGGACATGGTGTACGACCGTCGGAGCGAGGGGTATGACCCGCTGCAGCGGCTCATCCAGCTGTTCGAGGGCGTCGACGTCGCGTCGGCGAGGGCGTCCCGTGCCGAGGAACTGGCGTCTCTTCCTCTCAACGAGCGACTTGCTCGGCGGATCGTCGACGGCGAACGGAACGGTCTGGAACCGGACCTGGACGCCGCCTTGGCGCAGATGTCCGCGTTGGAGATTGTCAACGACGTACTCCTCAACGGTATGAAGACCGTCGGTGAACTGTTCGGGTCCGGGCAGATGCAGTTGCCGTTCGTGTTGCAGTCGGCCGAGGTCATGAAGGCGGCGGTGGCCTACCTGGAGCCGCACATGGAGAAGACCGACGCCGGCGGTAAGGGCACGATCGTGCTGGCCACGGTCAAGGGCGACGTACACGACATCGGTAAGAACCTTGTGGACATCATTTTGTCCAACAACGGTTACAGCGTCGTCAACATCGGTATCAAGCAGCCCATCAACGCCATAGTGGAAGCCGCCGATCAGCACGACGCCGACGCCATCGGCATGTCCGGGCTGCTGGTGAAAAGCACCGTGATCATGAAGGAGAACCTCGCCGAAATGATGGCTCGCGGCCTGGCGTCGCGGTGGCCGGTCATGCTTGGCGGGGCGGCGCTGACCCGTCCCTATGTTGAGGACGACCTGCGGGAGATGTTCGCCGACGGGGAGGTCCACTACGCGAAGGACGCGTTCGAAGGCCTGTCGTTGATGGACAAGGTCATGGAGTCGCGTCGTACGGGGGTTCCCGTGGTGGATCCCGAACGGCAGGCCAAGATCGAGCAGCGTCGCGCCCGGCGCGCCAAACACGCCGCCATGGTGGCGCAGTCGGCACCGGCGTTGGACGACGAATCGGTACGGTCGGACATCAGGCGTGACGTACCCGTTCCGCAGGCTCCGTTCCACGGGACCCGGGTCGTCAAGGGACTGGCCACGGCCGATTACGCGGCCATGTTGGATGAACGTGCCACGTTCCTGGGCCAGTGGGGTCTGAAACCGTCGCGCGACAAGGACGGGCCGACCTATGACGAACTGGTCGAGACCGAGGGCCGACCACGGTTGCGTTACTGGTTGGACCGCCTCGCCACCGACAAGGTGTTGGAGGCGGCGGTCGTCTACGGATATTTCCCGTGTTACTCGCAAGGCAATACGCTCGTGGTGCTCGACGAAAACGGGCACGAGGAACGTGCCCGGTTCACCTTCCCGAGGCAACGTCACGAGCGTCGACTGTGCATCGCCGACTTCTTCCGCAGTCGAGAGGAGGTCGACGACCACGGCGGCGAGTACGACGTGCTCGGGCTGCAGTTGGTCACGATCGGACAAAGCGCGAGCGAGTACACCGCGAAGCTGTTCGCCCAACACGCTTACCGCGACTACCTGGAGGTGCACGGTCTCAGTGTTCAGTTGACCGAGGCGTTGGCCGAGTACTGGCACAAGAGGATGCGTGACGAACTGGTGTTGCCCGACGGTTCCACGGTCGGAGGCGCGGACCCGCAGGATCTGGCGGGCATGCTCAAAGTGGACTATCACGGCTGCCGGTACTCGTTCGGTTATGCGGCCTGCCCCGAACTGGAGGACCGGAAGAAGACGGTCGCGATGTTGCGTCCGGAACGTATCGGTGTCGAGTTGACCGAAGAGCTGCAGCTGACACCGGAACAGTCCACCGATGCACTGGTCGTCCACCACCCCGACGCGTCCTACTTCAACGCGAAGTAAACAACGGACGCACCGGCTGTTATTCCGGTGTTGTCATGTTGTGTGTGCGACGGACGTAGTAAGGAGGGGAGACCGCGACCGCCGGTCGGCAAGCGTATGCCGAGGGCTATGTTGTACCTCCCGCCTGCGAAAACCTCCTTTGAAGGAAGCCCAGAGACAGCTCGATGGATACCACGACGATGCCGCCTGAACGGTTGACCGCTGTTTTGTTCGACATGGACGGAACACTCCTCGACAGTGAAAAGCTGTGGGATGTCGGCCTGTACGATCTGGCCGCCCATGTGGGCCGCACCCTGGACCCGGCCACGAGGGCGCGCATGATCGGCATGGACCAGACCGAATCGGTGGCGCTGCTGCACCGAGAGTGGGACCTGCCGCTTCTCGATGTCCCGGCCAACACCACCTGGCTGATCCGTCGAATGCATACGATCTTCGCCGGTGGGGTCGTGTGGCAGCCCGGCGCACGGGAACTGCTGGCGGCGGTGAAGGCGGCCGGCTTGACGACCGCCTTGGTCACCGCCACCGGTCGTGACCTGGTCAACGTCATCATCGGCACCATCGGTGAGCAGAACTTCGACGTGACGATCTGCGGGGACGAGGTCGCACGCAACAAACCCGACCCGGAGCCCTACCTGACAGCGATGACGGAGCTGGGCCTGCGGCCTGCGCAGTGCCTGGCGATCGAGGACTCACCGACCGGTGTGTCGTCGGCGGTGGGCGCCGGGCTCAGGGTCCTGGGGGTTCCCAGCGAGGTGCCGTTGGCGTCCGCCGAGCGGGTCACGATCGTGGATTCGTTGACGGGTATCGACGTCGCGACCCTGATAGAGGTTCACCGGGGAACGCTCGTGGCATGACCGGTGTTTCCGGGAAATGACGTAACGGGCCGCTGTTCACGCGTACGGAGTTTCCATGGGCCGCTCGAACCTGCCAAGGCACGGACAGCGGGCCGCGGCGTCTCGAGTCGTTGATAGAGGAAACGGCGCCGGACGTCGTTCGTCCGGCGCCGCTGTCACATGTCTGGACGGGTACGCGTTACTGGAACGGGAAGCGATCCGCGAAGGCGGGTTTGAGGTCGTCGACCCACACCGCGTTCTCGTCGTACTTGGCGAAGAACGGCCGCCCGACGAGCTCGGGGTCGCGGGCCTGGAGCATGCGCAGTGCGATGACCTTTTCGCCGTTGATGTCGACGACACCGTCCACGGCGACCTTTCCGGGCGTGGCGGACATGGACGGTCCACGGACCGTACGGCACAGCCCCGAGACCTGGCTGAACGCTTCGCGGTAGATTTCCCACGCCTTCACCAGCGGGACGGAGAAGTAGTCCTGCGGGCCGGTGTCCCGTTCGACGAACATGTAGTAGGGGATCATCCCCATCTTGTGCTGTGTCCGCCACATCTGTGCCCACTGATCAGCGGTGTCGTTGATGCTGCGGATCATCGGGGCCTGGGTTCGGATCGTCGCGCCGGTGGCGATGATGCGACGCACGGCTTCGGCGACGAGGTCCGATTCGAGTTCCCGGTGATGCGAGAAGTGCGCCATGAACGCCAGGTTCCGGCCGGACTTGACGACCTCTTCGAACAACCGCAGTGTCGCGTCGGCATCGGGGTCGGTGACGAACCGCTGCGGCCAGTAGGCCAGTGCCTTCGAACCGATCCGTACGGATTCGACGTGGTCGATGCCGAGGAGCGGTTCGATGTAACGCCGCAACACGGGCTCACCCATGATCATGGGGTCACCGCCGGTGAGGAGGACGCTGGAGACCTCTTCATGTCGGCGAACGTAGCCCGACAGCTGCTCAACATCGTTGTTGGCGATCTTCAGGTCGCTGATGCCGACGAACTGTGCCCACCGGAAGCAGTAGGTGCAGTAGGCATGGCAGGTCTGGCCCTGTTGAGGGAAGAACAGCACGGTTTCCTTGTATTTGTGCTGAAGGCCCTCGACGGATTCCTCATCGGAATTGGGGATGTTGAGCTGTATCTGGCCGGCCGGGTGCGGATTCAGGTTGAAACGAACCCGGTTGGCGGCCTGGAGAAGATCTTTTTTGGGAGCGTCGGCCTTCATGAGCTCCACGATGTGGTCGACGTCCTCGGCGGGAAGCATGTCCTCTTGAGGAAACACCAGCCGGTACATCGGGTCGTCGGGGGCGTTGTCCCAGTTGACGAGGCTGTCGACGACATACTCGTTGGTCCGAAACGGCAGTACGTTGGCGACGGCCCGGGCACGCAGTCGCTGCTCGTCGGAGAGGCTCGCACGTTTCAAGAGGTCGTCGAGGTGCCGGGTGGTGTAGGCACGGAACCGGCGTCCCTCGGTGGTGGGTGCGGTCAACGTTGAACAGCCTCCTCTGGGTGGTGATGGCGACGAACCTCGATGGCTGGCGCGGTTCGCCGATGTCTACAACGGATTCCCGGCCGTAGCCGGTCGGTCGGCGGCCGGGATGTGGTCGGCGACCGTGAATACGGTGTATTCAGCAAACCGTAAGAAGTTCCTATTGTCAACACCGGAAAAACTTATGCTTAAGGGGTTGCGGCTGGCCGAAACTTCACCACAGAGGACTTGGGTGGGCAAAAAGGCGGGTGGGGGCGCCGGAAGACTCCGGCACCCCCACCCGCAACGTGACGCGATTAATCCAATACAGCCTGCAACGTGATCGTCGTGGCCGCAAGGGCTTTGCTGACCGGACAGTTGGCCTTGGCCGACTCCGCAGTGTCGAGAAACTCCGACGCCGACAGGTTCGGAATCTTACCGTGAACCGTCAGATGGATACCCGTAATGCCGCCCGCCGCCGGGTCGAACGTCACGTCGGCCTTGGTGTCGAGGCTCTCCGGCGGGTTACCGGCTTTGGCCAGCGCCGCCGACAGGGCCATCGAGAAACACGCCGAGTGAGCCGCGGCGATCAGTTCCTCCGGGCTGGTCTTGCCGTTGGCCTCCTGTGACCGGGCCACCCACGTCACGTCGGCGTCGGCGAGCCCGGACGATTCGAAGCGGACGGTCCCCTTACCTGATTGCAGGTCGCCGTCCCAATTGGTGCGAGCGGTGCGAACTGTTGCCATGGTGATGAATCTCCTTGGCCGAGACAATGAATAAGCCGGTCGCAGCCGACATCGGCAGGCTAACACCCAAATCGTGTCCGCCCGGCCTGCTCGCGACAAGAAGTCCTTCCGAGAGACCTGTATCGTCCGGCGTTGCGGTCATGCGGCGCGGTGAAACCGCCTGCACGTGGCCGTTCGGCACTCGGGGTTCGCGTCCGGGGCGGACACCGTGGTCAGCGCCTCTTCCTGCCCTTGTCCTTCTTATGTTGAAAGTAGACGAACAGGCGCCCGAAGTTCTTGGAGTCCTTGTCGATCCGGTGATAGAGCGCCTTGATCTCCTTCTGCTCCAGGAAACGGATGACCTTCTTCTTCAGCTGGCCCGATCCCTTTCCCGGAATGATCTCGACGGTGGCGATCTTCTTGTCGATCGCCTCGTCGATGATGTTGCGCAACGCTTTGTCGATCAGGTCGCCCTTGTTGTAGATGTCGTGCAGATCAAGGACAAGTTTCGCCATCGGTCCATGTTCTCACGTTCACTCGATCACGTGGTCCGACCGTCTGTGGCCGCATCGGCGACGAAGACCTCCAAGGCTCGCCACCTCGCGGCGGTGAGCTCACCGCTTCGCCGAATCTCCACGATCCGACCCGACCGGGATGTCAAGCCCTCACCGGGGACCCTCGCCGTACAGGTTCTCCCACAGGGAGTCGTCGCCGGCGGCGGGAAAGTCCTTCTTCAGTTGTCGACAAACGGGTGCCTGTCGGCGTCCGGTAGGTGGGGGACACCGATGTGGAAGGTTTTTGGGTCGTCGGCGTTGCCCGGTTCGTATACCGCGAACAACGGATGATGCCGACAAGCGTGGGTGACGGTGGACGGCACGTCGTGGCGAGCTCCCCGCTCGTCGTGGAACGTGACCGCGACCGTGCCCCGATCGCCGTCGCCGGGCTCCCAACCGTGTGAGCGAGCCGGGGGCGTTGACATGTGACCGGCACAGCCGATGGGGATATCCATTTGTGATTTGCCAGTGGTCTGAGGCTGCGAACGAACAGAACCCGGCGCCGCCGCCGAGCAACACCAACACCGCCTCAAACGTCTTGGTAATCGAACCGATGCGGTATCGGTGTAGAACGGACAGGCGTTTTCTTGCCGCAGCCGGTGGCGCCGAGTTTGACCGCGGGCCGGAAGACGAGATCCAATACCGAATCACGCCCATGAGACCGATCCGGCCGACGACGTCGTCGAGCGCAACCCTGGGGTGATGTATCGACGCGATCCAGCCGAGCCCGGCACCCATGGCGGCTACCGCCATCACCGGAAACAGGCCCGTGACGAACAGCTGTCGGCGGTGAACAGGGTGAAGGCGAGACGGGCGGCGGGCAGAAGAATCGACTGTCGGCGGTCGGTCGAGTAGGAACCGTTACCGCCCTGCCGGTGGACAAGGGCAGCTCTCGGGTCCCGAAGAACGCACACGTGCCCAAAGGGGAACGGCAGGAAGGCGTTGGCCACCAAGTCGGTGAATCTCAGCCGGTTGTCCCATCGGGAAGGGGTGCCTGGCCGGCGTCCTTGCCGGAGGGCCGCTACTGTGATCAACGTTTTCCCGTGAGGAAGGCAATCGCCGTGAGCCGACCGTTCGGGCCCGACGTAACTGGCGACCTGTTCGTCTCCGGCGTCGTTCGCACGATCGCCGCCGACACACCGGCCGTTCTCCCGGCGCCCGACCCGGTGAACATGTGCGCGGTGTTGCTGCTCGTACTGCTGTGGTTGCCGAAAAGCATCCGCAGGTATCGCCGAGATCAAAAAATCCGGGCGACGGCCCAACCGGCCGAGTACCGATTCGGTCGGGTGACCCGTCACCGATCTGGAACACGACGGTGAGACCACCGAAGACACCGAGTACCTCTACCGCGGCCACGCCGTTCCCACCTCCGGTGGGGACCGGATTCACTTGCCGTCCAAGCCTTACACCGACGACGAGTTGGCGATCCCGAGATCAGGCCACCCGGTGCCCGTCGAATACCGTCTGTCAACCCGAAGCGGTCGTCAAAGTTCACACCGACCTGCTGAAACTCGTCTTGGAACGTAACTACCCGGTACCAGAAGGCTGAACTCAGGTGTGGCATCACCACCCGAACACCGGTTCGCTAATCTCCAGTGATGTCAGGAGAATCCGCCCCCAAAGTTCGTGAAATCTACTCTCACGCACACGCCGCCACGATCGAGTACTCGCCGGAACTGGACGGACAAGCCGACCCCGGCGAAGTCGTCTGGTCCTGGGTCCCCTACGAGGAGGACCCCACCCAGGGCAAAGACCGTCCTCTCCTGGTCGTCGGACGAAAAGGTCACAAAGGCCTGCTTCTGGGCATGATGCTGTCCAGCCGTGGAGAAGACGACCACCCCGACTGGCTGCCCTTGGGTTCAGGAGCCTGGGATCGCAACGGGCGCCCCTCTTACCTGCGCCTCGACCGCGTGTTCGCGCTCGATGAAGACGACATACGCCGCGAAGGTTCCGTGCTGGACCCCGACAGGTTCGCGCGGGTTGCGGCGGCTCTCATCCGTGAATACGGCTGGCAACCCGTCCGCGCCGCCCAGGCACGCTCCTGACCGTGTGGCTGTCGCGCCCACTTGCCGGGGCGTGTGTCGGCGTCGTGTCGAGCCCGTGCCTGGTTCGGTACCGGGTTGCACACACACCGCCTGCTCCGGGACGAAAGACCGTACGGGACCCGACCGGGCCCCGTACGGTCGTGATCAGTCGGGTGACTTCTCCCAGCCGTCGGTGACGATGGTGGCCTCGTCGCGGGGCCGGGTGCTGGTGAACACCAATCGAGGGCCCTCGAATACACGGATCTCGTCGAGGTAGACACCACGGCCCTGTTGAGTGGGGTCGGTCGTGTAACGCCAGCGCAGTCCACCGACGCCGACCGGGAGAACCCCGGTACATTCGATCCACTGCCGCCCGGAGAATCCCGAGAACTCACCGTCGTTGTTCCACCGGTGGTTTTTCACCGCCAGGCTCATCGGTATCGGCGTCCAGGTTCCGTCGACCTCGGCTTCCAGGACACACGTGTCGCTGGGTTCGGTGTCGTACCACAGTCGAAACGTTGTTCGGCCTGCCGCGTTGAGATCCAACGGCACCGTCAGGCTCGTCTCGGTGGCGTCGGTCTGGCCACCGAACCAGGCGCCGCGCCGGTGACGTGCGCGTACCGGTAGCGACCGTGCCAGGTGGCGTATCGCCGCTCGTCGGTAGTCGCTGACGGCGCCCCGTTCACGCGTGGGGTGGACGCGGTTCGTCAGCAGGATGAACTGGGTACCCGACAGCGGGTCCAGCACGATCGAGGTTCCCGTGTAACCGGTGTGGCCGGTCGAAACGGGAGACGTCAACGCGTCCATGAAGAACCGCTGATCCAGTTGCCAGCCGAGCCCGCGCGCCGCGCCCGCCCCGAAGGCGGTGTTGCGGTTGGTGAGCATGGACCGAACCGACTCCTCCGAGAGGATCCGTTCACCTTCGTAAACTCCGCCGTTGAGGACCATCTGCCCGAAGACGGCCAGGTCACGTGCCGTACCGAACACGCCGGCGTGCCCGGCCACGCCTCCGAAGGACCACGCGTTCTCGTCGTGAACGGAGCCTCGGATCATGCCGCGATCGGTCCACGGCTGGTACTCGGTCGCGGCGACGCGATCCCACAGCGACGGTGGCGGGTTGTACATCGTGTCGCTCATGCCCAACGGTTCGGTGATCCGTTCGGCGACCACCCGGTCGAGGCTGGAACCGGTGACGTTCTCGATCGCGGTCGCGGCGATGATGAGGTTGAGGTCGGAGTAGACGTAGTCGTTTCCGGGTTCGAACACGAGCGGTTCGGCGAAAATCGCCTGCATGCGGGCTTCGTTGTCGGGCAGGCTGTACAGGTTGATGAAGGCCTTCTGCCCTGCGGTGTGCGTCAGGAGCTGTTCGACGACGATGTCGGCTTTGGCGGGGTCGAGTGAGGCGAATTCGGGTACGTACCGCGTCACCGGAGCCGACAGATCGATCAGGCCCTCCTCGGCCAGTTGAATCACGGCGACCGACGTGAACAGTTTCGACACCGACGCCATGTCGAAGATCGTGTCGACGGACGTGGTCTGCCACTCGTCCTCGGGCAGCTCCACAGGCTCTTGGGCCTCTTCGTCCCACGACTCGTAGCGGAGTGCGTGACCGCCGGCGGCGTGTTCGACGACGACACCGTCCCGGGCGGCCAACACCGCGTATCCGGGGTACGACGGGTGATCGCGGTCATCTCCGGGACGCATGTACTCGTCGCATGCCCGGCGGATGCGCGCGACATGCTCGGCGATCAGATCGACATCGCCGGGTGTGCCGCGCCGCAACCTGTGAGGCCTGCGGGGAAACACCAGGTCGTCGGGCGTCACGGTCGGGGGTGTTCCGGCGGTCACGGCGGCCGAGGCAGGCGTGGCGGTATCGAGGTTCAACAGGGCGCCCGACGACACGGCCAGTGCCCCGCCGAGCAGGATCCTACGTCTCATGTGTGTTCCCATCACTGTGATGGGGCCGCCCCGCCGTACTTGAACTGCGGGGCGGCCCGGTGTATCGGGTCAGGCGTAGTTCAGCCCGTGGCCGAGTTCGTATAGGACTTCGTCGGGTTGCCCGGCGACCGGAATCATGACCGGGAGGGAACCACTCGGGTTGACCTCGCCGAACATCACCGAGGCGGTCGCCTTGATCGAGGGGGCGGTGGTGGAGTACACCGCAAGGTAGTCGTCGACTTCGGTCATGTCGGCGACATCGTAGGGCACGTTCACCGAAACCGCGATCACGGTGACTCCGGCGTCGATCAGGGCGTCGGCCAGCGCCACCTGGCCCGGGTTCGCCTGGGCGTTACTGGTGACCATGACCGTGGCGTCGTGGGTGGCGGCGGCCGCGACGACGTCGGCGATGGCGGCATCGTCGGGGTTTGCTCCGCTGGGTAGGGCTTCGGCGGTAACGCCGCGGTTGGTGGCCTGCTCGGCCAACCCGTTCACGACACCGGTGTGAGCGCCGGTGACCAGGATGTCGCCCGACTGCGACGACAGCGGTAGCGGGCCGTCGTTCTTCACCAACGTGATCGAACGGTTCGACAACGCCTGGGCGGCCGCAAGGTGCAGCCACGTCCCCACGACGCGGTCGATCCTGTCGGAGTCGACGAACGGTTCGTCCATGATCCCGCGGTCGGCCTTGACGGTCAGGATGCGTTCCACCGATTCGTCGATACGGGCTTCGGTCAGCCGACCTTCGTCGACGGCGTCGAGTACGGCGTTGTACGCAAGGTCGAGGTCCGGCGGCATGAGCAGCATGTCGACACCGGCTTCGATGGCGCGCACCGGGATTTCGGCGTCGGAGTACAGTTCCCGCACACCTGCCATGGCGAGCGAGTCGGTCACGATGAGGCCGTCAAATCCCATCTGTTCGCGAAGCAGGTCGGTCATGATCGGCTTCGACAACGTGGCGGGGTCCATGGACGCGTCCAACGCGGGGAACTGAATGTGTGCCGTCATGATCGAGTCGATGCCGGCGTCCATCGCGGCCTCGAACGGCGGTGCGTCTATCTCCAGCCACTCGTCGTACGTGTGCGGAATGCTCGGCAGCTCGTCATGACTGTCCTGATCGGTGTTGCCGTGGCCGGGGAAGTGCTTCGCGGTGGCGGTGACGCCCCCGTGGTGCTGGTATCCGGTGACCTGGGCGGCGGTCATGTCGGCGGTCAACTGTGGGTCGGAGCTGAAGGCCCGCACACCGATCACGGGGTTGCTCGGGTTGACGTTGACGTCGGCGATGGGCGCGAAATTCTGATTGATGCCGACGGCGCGTAGCTCCTGCCCGGCGATGTAACCGGCCAGTTCGGCGCCGATGGTGGAACCGGTCGATCCCAGAGCCATGCTGCCGGGGAACTGGGTGGCGGGCGGCCCAAACCGGGTGACGACGCCGTGCTCCTGGTCGGTGGAGATCAGTAGCGGCACCCCGTCGGGTTGGGCAAGAGCCGCCTCCTGTAGACCGTTCGAGAGTCCGGCGATCTGCTCGGGGTCGTTCAGGTTGTTCGACCATGCAAAGTAGATGACGCCGCCGGGACGGTAGGTCTCGATGAGTTCGTCACCGTTGTCGACGCCGAGCCAGGACTGATTGGACGCGATGTCACCGGGGTCGGTCGTGTCGGAGCTGTCACCGTAGACATAGGTGACGAAAAGCTGACCTACCTTCTCTTCCAACGACATCGTTGACAGCTGCTGTTGTATCCACGGCTCGGTGGTCTCGGCCGTCGCGGTTCCCGGGGCCAGGATTCCCGCGGTCAGTGCGGCCGCCGTGATGGTGGCGGCCAGCGGTCGAAGTTTCCGAGTGGGCCGTGGTGGGCTGGGGGACGTGGTGATCATTTTCCACTCCAATGCGAACCGGTAGTTCGGGCACGAACATCATGGCGGAAACCTTCACCGGAATTCAAGATTGCGAATGTAGCCGTCGTTTCGACGCGCACGGTGTGCGTTGCCGACGACCCGTTACTCGGGGGGTTTCGTTGCCGTGCAGGGGTTCAGGGCGTCCCGATGCGCGTAGGCGCGCGTGTTGAGACGTCGAATCGACCGGCCAGGACCTCCTACTTCAGAAGTCGCGACATGCGGCGATCGGCCAGTGGCTTGCCACCGGTCTGACAGGTGGGGCAGTACTGGAGGCTCGAGTCGGCGAAGGACACCTGGGCGATGGTGTCGCCACATACCGGGCACGGCAGGCCGGTGCGGCCGTGTACCCGCAGCAGTTCCTTCTTGTGCGCCTTGACGTGACCGGCGGCCAGGTCGGCCGAGGCTTCGACTGCGGTTCGCAGCGTTTCCCGGATCGCCTCGTACAGCCGGGACGTCTCGGCATCGTCCATGGTGGCGGCGATTTTGAACGGCGACAGGCGTGCGGCGTGCAGGACCTCGTCGGAGTAGGCGTTACCGATACCGGCGATCGTCTTCTGTTGTCTGAGAAGGCCTTTGATCTGCTGTCTCGTGCCGGTCAACAGTCCGGTGAAGGCTTCGAGGGTGAATTCGGATGACAGCGGTTCGATTCCGAGTGAGGCCACGCCGGGCACGTCCATCGGATCTTCGACGATGTGGGCGGCCATGCGTTTCGCGGTGCCGGCCTCGCTCAGGTCGAATCCTGCACCGTCCTCGAAGGTCAAGCGCAGGGCGATGGGATGTCGGCCCGGGCGTAGCGGCGTGGTGGGCAGCTCCTCGCGCCATCGTAGCCAGCCGGCTTTGGCGAGGTGGATGACGAGATGAAGGTCGTTGAAGGTGAGGTCGAGGAACTTGCCGTGTCGGTCGACGGAGATCAGTTCCCGTCCCGTCAGCGCGGTGGCGGGCGGATCGAATGTCTTGAGGACCTGTATCGAGGTGACGTCGACGCGTTTGACACGGTGCCCGACGGCGCGGCGGTCGAGAAAAGCGGCCAGGGCGGTGACCTCGGGAAGCTCCGGCATGTGTTCAGTCTCGCACCGTCGGGTGGGGCGGGCACGTGGTTCAGGCGGGTAGGTCGACCTCGGCGAGTTCGTTGAGGGACAAATCGTATACGCGGCACAATGCGGTGACGGTGAAGAAGGACGGGCTCGGCAGCCGCCCCGTTTCGATCTTGCGGAGAGTTTCGGGTGATATGCCCGCTGACGTGGCGGCGTCTGTCAGGCTGGTTTGGCCTCTGGCCTGTCTGAGCCGTGCGCCGAGTGCGCGACCGCGGGAACGTTCTTCGGGGGTCAACGGGCGCCTGATCATATCGGTATTATAATAACGGTATTTAAATACCGTTGATTGAGTGGAACATGATCGAGCTGAAGACCGCCAACGAGATCGAACGCATGCAACCGGCAGGCCGACTCGTGGCCGCCATCCTGACCGAGTTGACCGCTGTAGCCGATGTGGGCGTCAACCTTCTGGATCTGGAACATCGCGCCCGTGAGCTCGTTCGTGACAACAACGCAACCTCCTGCTACTGGGACTATGCCCCGTCCTTTGGCAACGGTCCGTTCCGCAACGTCGTCTGCACCTCCGTCAACGACGCCGTACTTCACGGGCTCCCGCACGACTACGTCCTCGCGGACGGCGACCTTCTCAGTCTCGACCTGGCCGTCGAGGTCGACGGTTGGGTGGCGGACTCGGCCGTGAGCGTGATCGTCGGAGAACCGCGTCCGGCCGACGTCAAACTCATCGGCGCCACCAGGGTGGCGCTGGAAGCGGGCATCGCCGCGGCCACAGTCGGCAACCGCATCGGCGACATCTCGGCGGCCATCGGGCGGGTCGCCGCCGACTACGGTTATCGCCCCAACACGCGGTACGGCGGACACGGTGTCGGACGCACCATGCACGAAGACCCCAGCGTCCCCAACAACGGAACCGCGGGCCGCGGTTTCCCCCTCCGGCCTGGCCTGGTCATTGCGATCGAACCCTGGTTCTTGACCGGCGGCGACCGGATTCGTCACGACCGTGACGGCTGGACCATTCGATCTGCCGACGGATCCCGCGGAGCCCACAGTGAACACACTGTGGCCGTGACAGAGGACGGCCCGCGGGTGCTGACCCGCCGGGACTCCGAATACCCGTGAAGCGAGTAGCCGCATCCTGCGGTCGAGGTCCATGAAGGCCGAAGCCGCGTTCATCCCCCGAACCGCCGACGCGACGGCGGGGTTAGGCGAAGCGCATTTCAACCTGTTACCGCCCGATGTGGCCGTTGAACGGTTTACCGTGATGTTCGGAGTCCGTCGATCGGGGGAACGATGAGCACGTCCGCCAATGGTCAAACCGGTCACAGCCACCGGCTGGCGATCATGTCCGCCACGGGTGCTGCGGTGGGGGGTTTCCTGTTCGGATACGACACCTCCGTGATCAACGGAGCCGTCGGTGCCATCGAAGAGGAGTTCGGCATCGGCGCCGTCGCTTTGGGGCTGGTCGTCTCCTCGGCCTTGTTGGGAGCGATGGTCGGAGCATGGTTTGCCGGACCGTTGTCGAACCGGCTGGGCCGCATCAAGGTCATGATCATCGCCGCGGTCCTCTTCTTCCTCAGCGCCGTCGGTGCCGGCCTCGCGTTTCACCCCGTCGATTTGACGATATGGCGAGTCGTCGGCGGCCTGGGAGTGGGAATGGCCTCCGTTATCGCCCCCTCCTACATCGCCGAGGTCGCACCGGCGCATCTTCGTGGCCGTCTCGGGTCGCTGCAGCAACTCGCGATCGTGACCGGGATCTTCGCGGCGTTGCTGGTCGACTATGTCATCGCATTGGCGGCGGGCGGCGCGGGTGAGGAGACACCCTGGGGTGGCACCGCGTGGCGTTGGATGTTCGCCTCCTGCGCGGTTCCCGCGGTGGTGTACGCGCTGGTGGCGATCAAGATCCCCGAGTCGCCGCGGTACCTCGTGGCCAAGGGCCAGGTGCGCAAGGCGACCAAGAACCTGCAGAACCTCATCGGCGGCAATGTGGATGCTCGCATCGACGAGATCCAACGGTCCCTGAAAAGCGACAAGCCCGTTCGTCTCAGGGATGTGAAGGGGCCTTTCCTCGGGTTGATGCCGATCGTGTGGGTCGGCATTCTGCTGTCGGTGTTTCAACAGTTCGTCGGCATCAACGTGATCTTCTACTACTCGTCGGTGCTGTGGTCGTCGGTCGGTTTCAGTTCCGAAGACTCCATGCTGATCACGGTCATCACCTCGGTCACCAACATCGTCACCACGCTCGTCGCGATCGGGCTGATCGACAAGGTGGGCCGCAAACCGCTGCTCATGGTCGGTGCCGCTGCGATGACCGTCAGCCTGGGAACCATGGCGGTACTGTTCGCCTCCGCGCCGCTCGTTGAGGCCGCCGACGGCAGCATGCAACCGGCGTTGCAGGGGGCGGCAGGGCCGATCGCTCTGATCGCCGCAAACGTGTTCGTATTCGGGTACGGGGCGTCCTGGGGACCGGTCGTGTGGGTGCTGTTGGGTGAGATGTTCGGAAACCGGATCCGTGCATCGGCGTTGGCGATCGCCGCGGCCGCTCAGTGGCTCGCCAACTGGATCATTTCGACGACGTTCCCCGGTCTGGCCGAGATCGGCCTCGGGTTGGCGTACGGGTTGTACGCGATGTTCGCGCTATTGGCGTTCGTGTTCGTGTGGCGGGTGGTCCGCGAGACCAAGGGCCGCGAGCTGGAGGATATGGACCGGCTGATGGACTCGAAGACCACGCGGGCGGAGCGCGGACGGTGAAACCACGACGGGCGGGTACCGGTGTGTCGGTACCCGCCCGTCGTGGTGCGTGGATTCCCTAATCGTGTGAGATCGCGTTCAACACGTTGAGCTTGTTCGCGCGAAACGCCGGTATCAGGGCGGCGAGGGCGCCGATGATCACAGCGGCGACGAGGTAGCCGATCATGGTGCCCCACGGCATGGCCAACACGTCGAGGAACTCGTCTTTCAGTATCTGCTGGGCCGCGATGCCCAGGCCGGACCCGATGGCCAGACCGAGAATCGCGCCGAACAGCGAGATGACGATCGACTCCACGACCACCATGCCGGTCACCTGGCCGCGGCTCATACCGACGGCACGGAGCAGTCCCAGTTCGCGGGTTCGTTCCAGCACCGACAGAGTCAGCGTGTTGACGACACCGATGACGGCGATCAACATCGCCACACCCAACAGGATCTGCACGACCATGAGCATGACGTCGAAGATCACGCCCAACTGGTCGGTCAGGATGCCGATGTCGGCGGCGGCGACCTCGGGGTTGTCGGCGAAGATCTCGTTGATCTCTTCGATGACGGCCTGTTTGTCGGCCCCTTCGGTCAACTGCACGTATGCCTGAGACGGGTGCGGGAGACCGAAGTTCTCCGACTGTTCGGCCGAGGCGATCAGGCCGGTGTTGTCCTGCGAGGATTCGATCACCGCGGTGATGGTGAGCTGTTGGGTGTCTCCCTTGGAGAAGGCCACCGCCACGGTGTCGCCGACCTCGAGGTCATGCCGGTCGGCGAACCCCTCGTACACGATGAGGTCGTCGGCACCGAAGTTCGTGACGTCCCCGTCTTCGACGGTCTCCCCGGTCATGTCGAACAGGGCGGCGGCGTCGTCGGTGGCCTGGAGGAAGGTTTTTCGACCGTCGACGGTGACCTCGTCGAGGTACATGGCCGAGACCTTTTCCACCTCCGGCATGTCTCGGACCTCGTCGGTCAGAGCGGCGTCGAAGGTCGGGACCGTCATGCTGGTCTGGGTGCCGGCGATGAGAACGTCCGCTGACATCGAGTTTTCGAAGTACTTCGAAATGCTCGCCTGCGCCGAGGAGAACAACACACCCACGGCGGTGACCAGGGTGATGCCGATCATCAGAGCCGAGGCCGTGATCGCCGTACGACGCGGGTTCCGCGACGAATTGCGGCGCCCCAGCTTGCCCGGCATCGACCACGACATGATCGCGCCGATGAACGACACCAGCGGCTTGGCCAGCACCGGGGTGAAGATGATCGCTCCGATGAACAGAACCGCCAACGCCCCGAAAGTGCCCAGGACCCTGTTGTCGCCGTCCTCTCCGAAGGTGCCGGTGAAGCCCAGCACCAAACCGACCCCACCCAGCGCCAGCAGCAGACCGCCGATGACGGCGAACCAGGTGACCGGTCGGGCGGTGCTGGAGGCTTCCCGCAACGCGGCGATCGGAGCCACGCGTGAGGCGTTAACGGCGGGCAGCAGCGCGGCGAGCATGGTGACGCCGACCCCGACGGCGATGGCCGCGATGATCGCCGAAACCGGCACGGACAGCTCCGCCGTCATGGCGTCGGCCGTGGTACTGGACAGTGCGACCGTACCGCCGTAACCGATGGCGATGCCCAAGCCCAACCCGACCACACCCGACAGGATCCCGATGAGGAGCGCCTCGATGAGAACGGAGAACGTGATCTGGCCGCGGCCGGCCCCCAACGCTCGAAACAGGGCGAGTTCGCGGGTGCGTTGCGCGACGATGATCGAGAACGTGTTGATGATGAGGAAGACGCTCACGATCAACGCAACCGCCCCGAAGCCCAGCAACAGGTAGTTGAAGAACGACAACAGTTCGGCGAACATCTCGGTCTGCTCGGCGGCGAGGTCTTCACCGGTCTCGACGATGTACTCGTCGCCCAGTTGTGCAGCGATCGTGTCACGCAGTCCGGACATGTCGACGCCGTCGGCGGCTTTCACGTCGATCGTGGTGAAGGAGTCGGGAACGTCCATCAGGTTGGCACGTGCGGCGTCCAACGTGAACGCGATGGTCTGTTCACCCGATATCGAGTCTCGTCCGCCGGAGTACCCGAACACTCCCACGATCTCGTACTCGGCGACCTCCGGGTTGATCGTGATGAGCGGCACGTTGTCGCCCAGTTGGTACCCGGTGGCGCTGAGCATCGCGGCGTTGACCGCGATCTCGTCGTCGGCCTGCGGTGCACGGCCGTCCCGCATTTCCAGCGGTTCCTCTTCACCGGGCCAGTTGGTGCCGATCACCGGACTGAAGTTCGGAACGACCTTCCCGTTCTTCCCGACGATGCGCACGATGCCGGTGCCGTCTTCGACCAGACCGGTGGCTTCGGCGACGCCGTCGATGTCGGCGATCTTGTCGACCACGTCGGCATCGATGGGCGCGGGTCCACCGAACACATTCTGCTCGGCCGGTTGCACCTGAACGTCGACCGACTCGTACACCGACGTGAACATCGACTCGACGGTCTTACCCAGCGACGAGTTGAGAACCAGCGCCCCGGAAATGAACGTGACGCCGAGGATGACCGCGATGCCCGACAGCAGAAGGCGGGCCTTACGGGACAGGAGACTCTTGAAGGTTGCGCGCAGCATTACCGGCGCTCCTCGTTCTTGGCGGAGCCCACGATCTCATCGAAGCGTTTGAGCTCGTCGAGCACCCGGTCTGCGGTCGGGTCGAACATCTCGTCGACGACCTGACCGTCGGCCAGGAACAGGACACGGTCGGCGTAGGAGGCGGCGACCGGGTCGTGTGTGACCATGACGATGGTCTGCCCGAATTCGTCGACCGACCGCCGAAGGAACTTGAGGACCTCGGTACCCGACTTCGAGTCGAGGTTTCCGGTGGGTTCATCGGCGAAGATGACCTCGGGGCGCTGAACGAGGGCTCGGGCGCACGCGACGCGCTGTTGCTGCCCTCCCGACAGTTCGGTGGGTTTGTGGTGCAACCGGTCGCGCAGGCCCACGGTCTCGACGACCTGGTCGAACCACGCGCGGTCCGGTTTGCGCTTGCCGATCGACAGCGGCAGCAGGATGTTCTCTTCCGCGGTCAGGGTCGGCAGAAGGTTGAACTGTTGGAAGATGAACCCGACCTTGTCGCGGCGGAGTTTCGTGAGTCCACGGTCCGACAGTCCGGTGACCCGAGTTTCTCCAATGTGAATTTCGCCCCGGTTGGTGAAGTCAAGGCCGGCCAGACAGTGCATGAGTGTGGACTTCCCCGAGCCCGACGGTCCCATGATGGCGGTGAACTGACCGGCGACAAACTCGACGGTAACACCGTGCAACGCGATGACCTGAGCCTCTCCGGTGCCGTAAACCTTCCAAACGTCCGCGGCTTTCGCCGCGGAGGCGCGGGTTGCTGTGGTCACGTGTCTTCCCTTTCAACGGTCTGTTGACACTTTCGTGAGTTGCTGTTGTTAACCGTATGGGCGGACACGGTCTCCGCCGTCGTGCGTCGGCACGATATTCGTCGGTTACCAACGTCCTGAGCGCGGAGGGCGGTCACCGCCGAAGGAGGACCGGTGCTCGACACGGAGGAGGAAACGTCTCTACTTCTTAAGGAGTAGACAACGTCGTTCGGCGGGTTACCGGCTCGGCTTGACCAGGCCGCTTTCGTATGCCAGAACCACGGCCTGCACCCTGTCGCGCAGCCCCAACTTCGTGAGGACGTGCCCGACATGAGTTTTCACGGTCGTTTCGCTGACCGTCAGCTCTTTGGCGATTTCGGCGTTGGACATTCCGCGCGCGACCAACATCAACACCTCTCGCTCACGGTCGGTGAGGACTTCGATGCTGGTGGGCGTGTCGCCGGCCGGGTCGGGCAGGCGGTCGACGAACTTTTCGAGGAGCCGGCGCAGGATTCTGGGCGCTACGACGGCTTCACCTGCGGCGACCGACCGGATTGCCGAGACGAGGTCGTCGGCGGGCACGTCTTTGGCGAGGAAGCCGCTGGCGCCGGCGCGTAGTGCCCCCACGATGTACTCGTCGAGGTCGAATGTGGTCAAAATGAGGACCTTGACGGGGAGTTTCGCGTCCACGATCGCCTTGGTGGCGGCGACACCGTCCATCCGGGGCATGCGGATGTCCATGAGGATGACGTCGGGTAGTAGGCGTCGTGCCAGGTCGACGGCTTCGATGCCGTCACCGGCCTCGGATACGACGTCGATGTCGGACTCGGCGCCCAACACCATACGGAAACCGGTACGCAGCAGCGGCTGGTCGTCAACCAGCATTACTTTTATGGGTCGATCTCCGCTGTCGCTCAATGGTCGCCTCCGGTTTCAGTGCCCAACGGGACAGTGGAATTATCGACGGGAATCATTGCGTGCACTCGGAATCCGCCGCCGGGACGCGGCCCTGTGCGTAGGGTGCCACCGTACAGGGCCACACGTTCACGCATTCCGACCAGTCCGTGGCCCACGCGGCCGATCGTGGTCGTTGTGGCGCGCGGCCCGACACCGGTGTCGGCGACCTCGAGTTCGAGGGTTTCGTGGCCGTAGGTGATGCGTACACCCGCGCGCGCCGGACCGGCGTGCTTGAGTGTGTTCGTGAGTCCTTCTTGGACTATTCGGTAGACGGTGAGCGCGATGCCCGGGTCGAGGTCGTGCGGTTCGCCCTCCACGACCAGATTGACCGCGAGACCCGCGTCTCGGATCTGCGCCACGAGCGCGTGCACGGCATCCAGCCCCGGCTGTGGCGCAAGATCGTCGTCGTCCTCCGCCTCGTCACTGGACCGCAGCACGTCCAACAGCCGCCGCATCTCACGAAGCGTGGTGCGGCCGGTGGTTTCGATGGTGGCCAGTGTCTCGTCGGCCTTGTCGGGGTCCTTGGTCAGGACACGGCGTGCTCCGGTGGCCAGGACACCCATCACCGAAATGTGGTGAGCCACGACGTCGTGCAGTTCGCGGGCTATTCGCCGACGCTCATCGTTGATGGCCTGCCGCACCATGGTGGCCTGGTTCTCCTCGGCGACACGGGCCCGATTGCTCATTTCGGTGAACCGGTTGCGACGTGAGTGCACCATCCGACCGATCGCGAACAGGACAAGGGCCGAGATGTAGTTGAAGATCAATGCGGCTTCGGCGCTCATCCCGAGCTCGTCGGCGGGGATCACCGACACGATCAACACCGAAATACTGCCCCACAGTAGGACTGATGCGGCCACGGCCTGCCGGAACGAAAAGTGAGCGGCGGCGGTGTATGCGAGGACGAGAATCGTGTAGTTCAATCCCATCCACAGCAGCGGAAACAGAATCGCCACGAGCATCAGCGCCGCCGTGGCGGCGATGGCCCCCCACGGGAAGAGCCGCCGTACGGCTATGGGCGCCAGTCCCGCGGTCATCCACAGCACCGACTCCGGTTGCATCGAGGGAAAGGCCTCGTCGGTGGCGGAAAGGACGAGCTGGAGGCCCATGATCACTATAAAAAGGACGGCCAAAAGGCTGTCGGAGAGCACCACGTGCCGCGCGAACCAACCGGTAAATCGGTTGCCGCCGGTGGGACGAGGCGCACTGCTGATCACTCCACGAAGTTAACCCCTGATCACGGGGGTTTTCTCCGCGTGCCGGTGGATCTGTGACTCATCCTTAAGTCGGACGAAACGCCTTGGCGATCATGCCGCGGGGAGCCGGTCGTCGGGTGGGCCGCTGCGTCGGCCGAAGTGGTGCTGAAACAGGCTGAGCACATCGTCGTTGACGAGGGCGTCGGAGTCGGGGTGTTTCAGTATGTACTCACACACGCGACACCACGCATGACCGGCCGCTTTGGCGACCATCGCCGAACCGGTGCCGGCCGCTGCGGCAACGACGACGTTGGCCACCGGGATCAGCCGGGCCCCCAGCTTCGAGGTTTCTCGCGTGGCGAGTTTGGCCACCTGTTTACCCGACATTTTCACGATCGCCGAACTGGTGACGGTGGCCGCGCCTCCCGTCACCAGGACCGCCGCGGCCAACCGGGCCAACTGTTTCTTTTTGAAGGGGATCCCGTAGGCGGCGCTGATCCGCGCGAACATGCGGGTGAGGCTTCCGGTGACGAGTACGAGGTCGGCCAGGGGCACAGGCGTGGCCCCCGCTGCCGCCGAGGTCAACGTGAACCGGTTGACGATCCGGGACGCCGCCCGTCTTTTACGCTCCATATCGAGCCGTTGGGCGGCCACCAGCGCCTCGTGCAGTTCTCGCGGTATCGCTTGAAACGTTGCTTCCAGCAGTGTGTTCAAACCGTGCTCCGGGTCGCCGAGCTCCGGATCGGCCACGGCGTTGACGAGGAAAACCGTTGAGGGCGGCGTGAGAGGAAGACTACGGTCGACAATGGATCGTGCGAGGTTCTTGGTGGCGGTGGTGGGTTTACCCGCGGGGGTTCGACGTACGCGGGTCAGGACCATCATCACCGGGACTCCCGAGGAGGCCAGCTTCTGGACGAGAGCGGCCTGGGCGTCCACGAAACGACTGGTCTGCGAGTTCTCGACGAACCACACCGCGTGGATCCGCTCGGACAGTGGCTTGCGGTCGTTGTCGGCGAAAACCTGGTCGATCTCGGACAGAAGGGTGTCTTGCCCCGCTCCCGTCTCGAAGCCGGGCGTGTCGTAGACACCGAGAGGTTCGGGCGCTCCGCCGTGATATTGGATGTGGGCGGTTACCGCATCGCCGGCGCCGGTGGCGGCGAGGTCTTTACCGAAGACGGCGTTGAGCAGCGTGCTTTTGCCCACGCCGGTGTTGCCGAAAACGGCGATGTTCACCGTCCCCAGCTCGTACCGCGCTTGAGCGACCTCCTCGCCGAAACGCCGGGTGATGCCGTCGAAGTCCGGGTTGCCCGTGGCCATGGTGAGCCCTCCTTGAAAGCGGTCGTGCGTTCCTCGTCCGTGGTGAGCGGTCGTCCGGGCGTGCATCGCCGGTGGCGAAACCTCGCGTGAAGGACCCGTCGACACGCCGCACGGTGGGCGCCGAACACGCGCAACGTGACCGCGGTGCAGACCCTCGGCGAGCCGACCTGCCATTGTATTGCGCCGCACCGAGATCGCCTCGAAGATGAGATGGTGACCGATGTATTGACCTCGGCGGTGTACAACAACGTCGCATGGTGCGCGTCGATGTGCCGGGTGCACGGCATCACCTCGACGTATGACGACGACGTGTGGGCGAGTCATCGGCCGAGCCCGAGGTGGTTTCCCGACGCGATCTGTCTGCGACCCACCGTGGCGGCGGACACCGTGGTCGCGGCGTTGACGCCGCGCCGACACGCGTCGGTGAAGGACTGCTTCGCCGACGTCGACCTGTCCGGCCACGGCTTCGAGCGACTGTTCGAGGCGCGGTGGATCGCTGCGCCGCCGGCGTCGACGGGAGAAGGCGCCGCGTGGAGCATCGTGCGCGGTACCGAAGAGCTGAACGTCTGGGGTGCGTCCGGTGTCGGAGAGGTCATCGTTCCGGCTCTGCTGAACGATCCGACGGTGACCGTCGTGGCCGAGTTCGACGGTGCCGTGCTGAACCTCGCCGCCGATGTGGTGGGCGTGTCGAATGTCTTCGACACCGCCGGGGTATCGGTAGCCACGTGGGGGGCGGTGGCGAGCACGGCCGCAACCGTGTGGCCGGGCACTCCGTTGGTCGGCTACGAGGCCGACGACGATGCAGCCGCCGCGTGCACGGCCGGGTTCACCGATGTGGGAGTGCTACGCGTCTGGGCACGCTAGAGATTGTCTGTGGACCCGTGACAGCGGGTTTGGGGGCGGCTTCCTCGAACCGTTAGCGCCAGACGGGGTCAGCTCAACGGCATGCCGTCCAGCGCTATCGGCAGCGGGTAGGGCGGCGGCGTGCCGCCGAACTCGGGGCAGTACTCCCGGTAGGCGCACCAGCCGCACAACGGCCCCTTGCGGGGCTTGAAGTCGCCGGTGGCCACGGCCTGATCGATCGCACGCCACAGCGCCGTCACCGTTCTTTCGAGGCGCCGCAGCTCGCCCTCGTCGGGGGAGTAGTCGAGGACCTGACCGTCCTTCAGGTACAAAAGTCGCAGGACCGTGGGGACGACGCCGCGGGTGCGCCACAACGCCAACGCGTAAAACTTCAACTGGAACAGCGCCTGAGCCTGGAAAGCCGGCTTGGGGGACGAACCGGTCTTGTAGTCGACAACACGAATTTGCCCACCGGGAGCGATGTCGAGCCGGTCGATGAAACCGCGCATGCGGATGCCGTTGTCCAGTTTGGCCTCGATGAGACACTCGCGTTCGGCGGGGGCCAGTCGCGTCGGGTCTTCGACGGTGAAGTACGACTCGACGAGGACCGCCGCCTCCGCCAACCAGCGACGTTCCGCCTCGCCGTCGTCGAACAGCGACTCGGCTTCGGGGCTGCGCTGCCGGAGTCTGTCCCACTCCGGCTCAAGGAGGGACGTGGCGCGCTTGGCCGTCCGGTCGACGGCGGAGAAGTCGTACAGCCGCTCGAGGACGGCATGGACCAGGGTCCCCTTCATCTGCGCCGGGGTCGTCGGTTCGGGCAACCGATCGATCGCTCGAAAGCGGTACATGAGCGGACAGGTCTTGAAATCCGACGCACGTGACGGGGACAGCGTGCTGGGCGCGCGCACCGGGGACTTCGACATGCGCCATACGATAGTCGCGGCATGTGACACTTTTCGAACCCGTGTGGCTTCGCCCGTCGTCGGAGGGCACGGTTTCGCTACGAATTAGTATCGACGCGATGAGTGAGGGTTCACCCCCGGGAAACCGGCCGGGTTTTAAGATCGGACGGGTTTTCGGCGTCCCCGTGATCATCAGCCCGACGTGGCTGATCCTTGCGGTCCTGGTGACCGTGCTGTATTCCGATGTGGTCCGAGCGGTGCTGCCCAATCTGGCCGAGGGCCTGGTGTACGTGGTGAGCTTCGGTTTCGTGGTGACTCTGTGCGGCTCGGTCTTTCTCCACGAACTGGGCCATGCGTTGGCCAGCCGTCACTATCGCATCGGGGTGCGCAGCATCACCCTGGAAATGCTCGGCGGGCACACGGAGATGACCGACGAGGCCAAGTCCCCGAAGGCCGAGGCGGTGGTGGCGTTGGCCGGGCCTCTCGTGTCGGCGGTCCTGGGGATGGCGGGCGTCGCGGCGTTGGTGGTCACTCCGTCGGGAACGTTGGCGATGCAGTTCGCCTTCCAGGTGGCGGTCTGCAACATCATCGTCGCGGTGTACAACGTGCTGCCCGGGATGCCGTTGGACGGTGGCCGAGCACTGCGTGCGTTGGTGTGGGCAGTGGCCGGGGACAAGCATCTCGCCTCGCGGGTGGCCGGTTGGACCGGGCGGGTGGTGGCCGCTGCGACCGGAGCCGCCGGGGTGCTCCTCTATTACGTGGGCGTCGTCTCGGCTATCGCCGTCGCGTTCTCCCTGATCATCGGCGTCGTGTTGTGGGTGGGTGCCACCCGGTCGATTCAGATAGGCCGATTGGGAGCGCGGTTTCACCTGCTGCGGGTACGTGATCTCATGCGGCCCGCGGTGGAGGTGCCGACGTCGACGCCGTTGGCCGAGGCGCTTCGGCGGATGCAGGAGGCGGGTGCCGACGGTGTGGTGACCGTGGACGGCGCGGGGGTGCCGCTGGCTTTGATGTCGACGGAGGCGGTTCGTCGGATGCCGGTGGAGCGTAGGCCGTGGGTCCCGGTTGACGACGTGTGCCGTTCGATCTCTCCGGAGACGGTGTGGGACCTCGAATGGCGCGGCGAGGAGATCATCGCGGCCATGCGGCGGCATCACGCTCCCGAGTACGCGGTAATGTTCGACGGCCGACTTCAAGGGCTGGTCACCTCCTCGGACATCGCCGACGTTCTCGACCCGCGTAGTCGGGCCGACAGGTCGGAGGGCAAGGTGGCCGGGACGACAGGGCATCGACAGGAGGACGACCAGATATGACGGCACGTAGCGGCCCGTTCGAGGCAGGCGACCGCGTGCAGTTGACCGATCCCAAGGGCCGGATGCACACGGTGGTGCTGGATCCGGGACAGACGTTTCACACGCATCGGGGCGGGATTGCACACGACGACCTGATCGGGCGACCCGAAGGCTGTGTGGTGGCCTCGACCGCGAACACGCAGTATCTGGCGCTGCGGCCGCTGCTGTCGGACTTCGTGTTGTCGATGCCTCGCGGTGCTCAGGTCATTTACCCGAAGGACTCGGCGCAGATCGTTGCGATGGGTGACGTGTTTCCCGGCGCGAAGGTCGTGGAGGCCGGCGCCGGTTCGGGCGCGCTGACGTGTTCGTTGTTGCGGGCGGTGGGGGACACCGGTTCGGTTCACTCTTTCGAGTTGCGTCCGGACTTCGCCGAGGTGGCGCGCAGCAATGTCGAGGCGTTTTGGGGTGGGCCGCCCAAGCAGTGGACGTTGACGTGTGGGGATGTCGTCGACTGCACCGAGACCGACGTGGATCGTGTCATTTTGGACATGCTGTCGCCTCAGGACGTGCTGGACATGGTGGACCGCGTGCTGGTTCCCGGTGGTGTTCTGGTCGGCTACGTGGCGACGACGACACAGATGTCGGAGTTGGTCGAGCGGCTGCGCGAGCGGGGCGGGTATACCGAGCCTCGTGGGTTCGAGACTTTGGTGCGGGACTGGCATCTTGAGGGTTTGGCGGTGCGTCCGGACCATCGAATGGTGGCGCATACGGCGTTTCTGGTGACCGCGCGGCGTCTTGCTCCCGGTACGGTGGCGCCTGCACGGCAACGTAAACCAAGCAAGGGTGCTCAGGCGTATGCGGCGCGTCGCAACAACCGCCCGTGATATCCCGGGCCAAACGGTCCGAAATCAGACACATTGATGTTCATCGATATTAAGTATCGTCTGATCACCGTCTGTACTCCTTAATTGGCATTAAGGATGTTGCGTGGTGGCAAAACGTCGGTGTCACGGCTTAACCTGTTAGCTCTCAACCGGCTACGGTTAAGGCAGGATCCTCGAGTGAGAGGTGGGACAAATGCCACGTAATGACGACGAGCACGCCCGCAGTGACCGCTTGGAGCGGGAAAGCCAGGACCTCTCCACCCAGGTGGCCTATTTGCAGGAGGAGCTGGCGCTCGCGCGCCGGAAGCTCACCGAAACGCCCCGGCACGTCCGTCTGTTGGAGGAAAGACTTGCCGCCACGCAGGGGCAGATCGAGAAGATGTCCGAACAGAACGAACGCCTGGTCGCGACGCTGAAGGACGCCCGTGAACAGATCGTGACCCTCAAGGAGGAGATCGATCGCCTGGCTCAGCCGCCCAGCGGATACGGCGTCTTCATCGATGCGAGAGAAGACGGCACCGTCGACGTGTTCACCGGCGGCCGCAAGATGCGTGTCGCCGTGTCGCCGTCCATAGAGATCGAATCAATGCGGCGAGGCCAGGAGGTCCTGCTCAACGACGCCCTCAACGTCGTGGAGAACCTCGGCTTTGAAACCGCCGGCGACGTGGTCACGTTGAAAGAACTGTTGGAAAACGACGAAGGCTTCCCGGACCGGGCGCTGGTGACCTCCCACGCCGATGAGGAACGGGTCGTCCACCTGGCGGACACGCTGGTCAACGCGCCGCTTCGCGCGGGAGACTCCCTACTCATCGAGCCTCGCGCCGGATACGCCTACGAGCGCATCCAGAAAAGTGAGGTCGAGGAGCTGGTCCTCGAGGAGGTGCCCGACGTCGACTACGAGTCGATCGGTGGCCTCGACGGTCAGATCGAGCTCATTCGCGATGCGGTCGAGTTGCCGTTTCTCCATGCGGACCTGTTTGCCGAGTACCAGCTGCGGCCGCCCAAGGGCGTCCTGTTGTACGGGCCTCCCGGCTGCGGTAAGACCCTCATCGCGAAGGCAGTGGCCAACTCGTTGGCCAAAAAGGTCGCCGAAGCGCGAGGCGACGAGCAGAACGCCGACACTCGCGGCCGGAGCTACTTCTTGAACATCAAGGGGCCGGAGCTTCTCAACAAGTACGTGGGTGAGACCGAACGGCACATTCGTTTGGTGTTCCAGCGGGCACGGGAGAAGGCCAGCGAGGGCCAGCCGGTCATCGTGTTCTTCGACGAGATGGACTCGGTCTTCCGTACCCGTGGTTCGGGGGTTTCGTCCGACGTCGAGAACACGATCGTTCCTCAGCTGCTGTCCGAGATCGACGGTGTCGAGGGACTCGAGAACGTGATCGTCATCGGTGCCTCCAACCGTGAGGACATGATCGACCCGGCGATCCTTCGGCCCGGCCGGTTGGACGTCAAGATCAAGATCGAACGTCCCGACGCCGAATCGGCGCGTGACATCTTCTCGAAGTACATCACCACCGATCTCCCGCTCAACGACAAGGACGTCGAAGAGCAGGGTGGTAGCCGTGAAGCCTGCGTTCAGGACATGATCCAGGCGGCGGTGGAGCGCATGTACACCGAGACCGAGGAGAACCGTTTCCTCGAGGTCACCTACGCCGACGGCGACAAGGAGGTCCTGTACTTCAAGGACTTCAACTCCGGCGCGATGATTCAGAACATCGTCGACCGCGCCAAGAAGATGGCCATCAAGGAGAACCTGAACTCGGGTCAACGCGGTATCCGGTTGCATCACCTGCTGGACGCCTGTGTGGACGAGTTCCGTGAGAACGAGGACCTGCCCAACACGACCAACCCGGACGACTGGGCTCGCATCTCCGGTAAGAAGGGCGAACGCATCGTCTACATCCGGACGCTGGTGTCGGGTGGTAAGGGCGATGAGTCGGGCCGTTCCATCGACACGGTCAACAGCACGGGACAGTACCTGTAAACGAGTGACGTCCCAGAGCCGTCGTTAAGCCCGTTGTTCGGGGACGGCGTCGTCGAAGGTCCTGCATACGGCATCGGTATGCAGGACCTTCTCGTGTCGTGAGCCGCACCGAGTCGTGAGCATGGGGTTCACAGACGGGTACTTCGCGGACCGGAGAGCGGTGCCCCGTCTACTTCCCTTGCTGCGACGGCAAACAAGTCGACTCGGGTGGGTTGACGATGCGGACCGGGAACGATAATTTCAACGGCTGCAACACCTCTCACCCCGGAGAGGTGTCACCAACCCAAGGAGCGCCACGATGTTTTCCCTACTGACCGGTATCGGCGACAGGATGTTGGAACGACTCGCGCCGCGTTCTGAGGCATCGGCCAGGCCCGACTGCTGGGTCGACTCGCAGTTGCAGGGGTGCGGCCCCGGCAAGTTGCGTCTGTGCAAGCGCACGTGTTGCTACGACGGCAGCTGCTCCGCCTGGAGCTGCGGCGGCTGCAGCACCCCGTAGCGCCGACCTGCAACGTCGACGTGGGCCGGCCGCGCAAGGCCCGCCCACGTCCTTCGCTATACGGTGCGGGCCTTGTTGACCCCGTAGGTAGGTTGGTCGGCATGCCGAGCGTTCTCTTCATTCAACACACCCCGACAGGCGGCCCGCGACGAGTCGCGACATGGCTGGAGGAAGCCGGAGTCGATGTAGCCGTCGTCAAGGGCTTCGAAGGCATGCCCTCCGAGGTGCCCGCGCACGACGGTCTGATCGTGCTCGGCGGCGGATACCTGCCCGACGCCGATGACCGTGCGCCGTGGCTCGCACCCACGCGTGACCTTGTGGAGCAGGCCCTCAAGGCGGAGATTCCGGTGCTGGGCATCTGCCTCGGCGGACAAATGCTGGCCCACGTCGCCGGTGGCGCCGTGGCCGGTGACGTCGGCGCACCGGAGAAGGGGAGCACCCCCGTCACGATGCGCTCCGAAACGTCGCAGGATCCGCTGTTTCACGGGTTCCCGCAAACGGTCGCCGCGATGGAGCACCACATCGACGCGATCACCGAACTTCCCGCGGGCGCAACATGGCTGGCGGAGACGGAACGCTGTCCGTACCAGGCGTTTCGCGTGGGCCCCGCCGCCTGGGGGTTGCAGTTTCACCCGGAGGTTCTGCCGGAGACGATCCTTAACTGGAACCCCGATGTCTTGGCCGAACAGGGATTCGACCGTGATGAACTGTACCGACGGGCCGTCGCCGACGAGCCCACGTCCACGCCCGTCTGGCGCACACTGATCGACCGTTTCGCCGAGCAGGTACACAAGACCGCAGCCTGAGAAGCCGTCGTGTGCGGCGGATCCGGGCAGGCGTCTTCGGCGCCGCCGCACCTTCACATCGTCCTGGTGCCGTATGCGCGAGATCCTTGACGGCGCCTTAGAACACCGTGGAACCGATCCGTTGGTTGACGGCGGTTTTTCAAGCGGTCGGACATCGGAGCGGCCATTGCAGCCCTTTACCGAATGCAGGTAGACCAATCGTCCAGGTTGGAACTCAAGACGAGACCTCGACGATGAACGGGGCCTGCATCCCGTTGCTCGGGTGACCTTCTCGAATATCGCGGTGTCGTCGGGCTCGGAGGTTGCACGACCGTCGACGTGGTGTCACCCGTCGCGGTGGCACAGGAACCGGACGACGTTGAAGAGCGCCGTGGGCGTGCCACCGACACGGGACACCGTCAGACACACGATCACGTATACGCGTTGCCTTGTTACCGACGCCGGTGACGCCGACGTCCATGGAGCAGCTGCCGACCGAGGACGCCGCGTCGACAAACTCGTCGGGCCACGCCCGGGAACGGTTGTTCCACAGCCGGACCACGACCTCCGGGAACAGCCCTTCTCGGTGTTTCCACGTGGTGTCGGCCCGTCGCCGCGGTGTCGCGAACCGTTGAGACGGGACTCCGGGGAGGGGCCGTCGCCACCTCCACGCGGGAGCACATCACCGGGCCGGGCTCCCGAAACCGAGGACGTGCTCACGGCCGACAGCAACACGGTGCGAATGCGCGGCAGCCGTGGAGCCCCGCCCGATGGGGTGGGGGAGCGGCCGGTTGGTGCCGATGGGGACGTCTGTGTGGTCATGAAGCAGGTGTCGGACGGCAACAGGAGAAGGCGGGCAATCGAACACGCGATCGCCGTGTCGTCTTCGGAATCCGCCGAAAGACCACCGGTGCGGGGTCGGTTACGCCTGCCGCTACGGTGTACCGGTCGTTGTTTGCGCGTAGAGGATGGTCAGACGTGTTCGAACCCGGTACCACCGGAACCGACGAGGTCGTGTTCGCCCGCAAGGGAGTACTCGGTCAGGTGATGTTGAACCGCCCCAAGGCGATCAACGCGTTGACACCGGCCATGATCGAGGCGCTCCATGTGCGTCTGCGGGAATGGGCCGACGACGATCGCGTCGCCGTGGTGTCTATTCAGGGGGCCGGAGAACGTGGCCTGTGCGCGGGAGGGGACGTCCGGCGCATCCGTGAGGGGCTTCTCGACGGCACCGGTGACGCCGTGCGATTCTGGCGCAGCGAATACACCGTCAACGAACAGATCGCGACCTATCCTAAGCCGATCGTGGCGATCATGGACGGGGTCACGATGGGAGGCGGACTCGGTATCTCGGCGCACGCCTCCACCCGGTTGACCACCGAACGATCCCGCATCGCGATGCCCGAAACCGCCATCGGGTTTTTTCCCGACGTCGGTATGTGCCACCTACTGGCCGCGGCACCCCACGAACTGGGCACACACATGGCGATGACGGGCGCCACGATCTCCGGTGCGGAGGCCGTCGGCGCAGGTTTGGCCGACACCGTCGTCGATTCCGGCGACATCCCCACAGTCATCGAACGTCTCCGGTCGGGGGAACCCGCTTCCACCCTTATCGCATCGCCGACCACCGGAGACACGCCGCCGGAGTGGATCGCCCGCTGCTACACCGGTGACGACCCGGCCGCCGTTTTCGAGGCGTTGAACGGCGATGCGGAACCGGCGGCACGTCAGGCGGCGGAACTCATGGCGACACGGGCCCCGCTGTCGGTCGCGGTTGCTCTGGAGGCCGTGCGGCGCGCCGCGCCGATGACGCTCACGCAGGTCCTGGAACAGGACCTGCGGGTGGGTGCGGCTCTCAGCAGCCGACCCGACTTCGTCGAAGGAGTCAGAGCCGTTCTCGTGGACAAGGACCACGCCCCGAAGTGGACGCACGCATCGTTGGCGGACGTGACACGGGACGAGGTCCTCGCCGTCTTCGGGTAACGACTGACGCACCGCCGTGATCGCCCTGGTCAACGCTTCGACGATGCGTGGGCCACGGCGACTGAAACCAAGCGCCTTGATCGCGTCCCGGATCAGTTCGTCATCCGTGCGCAGCCGCCGGTCCTCGTTGATCCACTGGATGAGCATCACCAATTCGCCGTCGGAGTAGTTGCGGATACTTTTGCGAGGCGTCTTGATCGGACACTTGCGCCGCGACCGTGGTTTCGGTGCCACCGCCTCGGGCGTCCGAGGTGCCGGTGGCCGGACGGACGCCGTGTCGGGTTTGTCGGCGTCCACGATGGCCGCGTTGTAGGCCTCGCGTGCTTTGAGGACCTCGGCCATCGGATCGGCGAACCAGTCCGGTGACCAGATGCGGTGCACGGCCCAACCGAGGCGCGACAGCACATGGCCACGCAGGCGGTCCCGGTCACGAACCGACAGGTCGTCGGGCAACCCCAATCCGTCGACGTCGATGGCGAGTACCATGCGATCGCGGTCCCGAGGATGCGGGACGGCGATGTCGATGCGGTGCCTGGAGGCCCCGTACCGGGCGATGACCGGCATTTCAGCCGCCGCCAGGCGTTCCCGCACATCCCGTTCGAACGCGTTGAGCGGCTCACTCGACGACAGGGACCGTGCCGCCGCGGCGCCCCCCGCCGCGGCGTACTCCAGGTAACCGCGCAGCATGCGGGCGCCTGCCGCGTTGAGACGCTGCGGATCCAGGTCGTCGGCTCCGAACGTGCTGACTGTGACCATCCGACGCTTCGCACGTGTCACCGCGACATTGAGGCGACGATGCCCTCCGTCGTGGTTCAACGGCCCGAAGTGGTGCCGCATGCGGCCTTGTGGGCTCTTGGCGTAACCGAGCGACATGATGATCGCGTCACGCTCGTCACCCTGTACACGTTCCAGGTTTTTCACGAAAAACGGCTCGACGTTGTCCGGTGCGAAGAACCGGTCGAGTTCCGGCCGTCCCGCCCTCGCCCGCTCCAGGGCGTCGTCGATCCGCCGGGCGTGCTTGACGTTCATCGTGATCACCCCCAATGTCTCGTCGGGGTGGGCATGGGCGTGCTCGAGAATCAGCTCGACGACGCGGTCGACCTCGGCCTGCACCGGAGACTCGTCGTCGTGGCACAGGATGTGCCGCACCGCCGCGGGTTCCCGTCCCGCGAAGGTGATCAGCCGTCCGTTGTAAACGTGGCGGTTGGAGAAGTCGATCAGCCGTTCGTCCCGGCTGCGGTAATGCCACGTCAGCGTACGCGTCGGCAACAGCACCTCCAGCGACTCCAGAATCGACTCGAGGCCGGACGCGACCGACAGGTCCTCGTCGTCGGTCTCCTGTTCCGCCGACGCGAAGAACCGGGTCGGCGGCAACTGGCGGGTATCGCCGGTGACGACGACCCGGTCGGCGCGCATGATCGACGGCACCGCATCCGATACCGGTATCTGACTGGCCTCGTCGAACACGACGACGTCGAACAGTCGGCGCGCGGGAAGCTGCTGGCTGACCACCAACGGAGACATCGCCACACACGGCGTCACGGCGGTGACGATGTCGGGCGCCTGGTCGAACAGGACACGAAGCGACGCCTGTCGGCGTTTGCGTACCAACTGTTTGCGCAGAAACGTCTCCTGCGTCGGATGACGATCACGTGCCGCGTACAGCCGTTCCGCAGCGATGCGCCTGATTCGGCCCGGGTTGGAGGCGACATGTTCGGCGTCCGCGGTGACGAACTCCTCGCGCGCGGCCCGCAGCACCTCACCCGAGACGCGGTGGAACCGCGGGTCGTCTTTCGCGACCCGGTCGACCAGGGCGCGGGCAAACGACCGATCGAAGACCACGACCGGGTCGTTCGTTGTCGTCAACGTCTCCAAGCCCACAGCGTCAAGACGCTGCCGCAACTGCCGCAGCCGCGCCACCAACGGCGGGCTCACCCGGTCGGACGCCAACTGTTTGGCCCACACCACCACATCGGACAACGGCAGCTTCTCAAGACCGGTGCGGTCGAACACCGTGGCGAGTTTGGCAAGGTGTGTTTCGATCTGCTTCAACAGCTCGGTGTCGGCGGGCAGATCTGCGGGGACAAACGGTGTGGTCCCGTCACGGGACACGTCGTTCCACGCGTCAAGCCGGTCGGCGACGTCACTCAACCGTTCGTGCAGGACGCGCCGTGAAGTCTCGCCCTTGGCGACCGCGGCTATCTGACGGCGCAGCCGCCGACGGCGCAGCCACCGCATGGACACGTCGTGGTCGGCCCGCCAACGTCGGGTGCCGGTGGCGGCCAACCATTCCGGCAGGGGCACCGACCACACGATCGGATCGAACAGTTTCTCGGTGCGCGCGATTCCGTTCAGCAGCTCCAGACGTTGGGCGAACCCGTCGATGCTCGCGGCCAGGCGGGTTCGTGTCGTCGTCGCGACGCGAGCGATCGCCTCTTCCAGCCGGGGAAGCAGTTGCACGAGCTCGTCGGCGATGGTCAACGCCCGTGTCACCTCGTCGACGTCGGACAGGTGAGCCCCGAACCAGGCGGTGTCGTCTGTGGACATGGTCAATCCGCCCAGGTCGACGTATTCGCGCAGGGCCTTGCGCACGTTTTCGGCCGTGTGCGGATCGAGACGGTCCAGTGTGTCGTCATCGACGGGCACGGTCGGCCCGTCGCCCAGTTCGAGCAACCGGCACTGAGCGGCGAAAACCGAACGCTCCCACGGTTTCCGAGTGCCGAAGACGGTTTCGCGGTACGTCTGCAGTGTTTCGCTTGACCGACGCAGGCTCTTCTGCAGCTTTTCGACGTCGGGCTTGCCGACGTCGCCGGCCTTGTCCAGAGTGTTCTTCAGCTTGTCGACGATGCGGTGCCGTGCCGTTGCGCCGTCATGCGCGTCCATCACCAGATCGTCCAGTCCCAGCTCGGTGATGCGACGCATGACGACGTCGATGGCGGCGCGTTTCTCGGCGACGAACAATACTCGTTTACCCTGCGCGATCATCGTCGCGATGAGGTTCACAATGGTTTGGCTTTTCCCCGTGCCCGGGGGACCTTGGACGACCAGGCTGTGGCCGGCTGCGGCCGCGTTGACGGCTTCGCTTTGCGAGGAATCGGCGTCGAGAACCAGGAACTCGTTCTCGACGTCGGGCGCTACGACCGGGTCGGTCGATGTTGAACGCAGCCGTTGTTGAGCCTGAGCGTCACCGCTGACGGCCGCGATCACGTCGTGGTCGCGTAGGAGCGCTCCTGCGGCTTCCAGGTCCTTCACCATCGGTAGCTTGGCGTAACTGAACGCCGCCACCACCTGCCGACGGTGAATACGGAACCCGGTCATGCGTCCGTCGGTCGACCGCAACAACTGTCGCGATACCAGGCTCAGTAGTGAATCGGGGTTTGCGTCGGTCGGGATGGGGAATTGGTCGTCGCCGATGTCGATGCCGGCCTGTGTGGCCAGGTACTCCAAGAGCACCGGGTTGACCGCGGGGTCGTCGTCGATTTCGAGCCGGAAGTCGGCGTGCCGGGATCCGGTCGGTGTGATGTCCACCGGGTACAGCAACACCGGAGCCGCCGGCTGGTATCCCGGATCGTGCCAGGTGGCCATACCCAACGCGAGATAGCCCGCGCGGACCCCTCGCTCCTCGGCCAGTGCCGCGACCTTTCGGTGGATCGCACGCAGCCGCCGCACCGCGTCGTCCCGTTTCCCCGCCGTGGTCGACTCGTTGAACAGGTCGCCCACGCGAAGTGACTTGCCTTTGACCAGCGACGTGACGACCTCGGACGGCACGGACTCCAGGTCCAGCGTCGATGCCGACAAATCCTTGTAGTACAACAGCGGATTGCGGCGGCTCAGGTCGATCAAGGCCGCCTGCCAGTCGCGTACCGCCGCGCCGACTCCTGTCGCCCCGAGGGAGGGGCCCTCTGTACCGGCCATGTCCACATCGTCCTTACCGTCGGTGGGGTCGGGGACTTCAACGCCCACCGAACCACTCGCACCGCAGGTTACTTGATAGGCGCCCACGCCACCGTCGTCCATGTTTCCCCCTTCGACCACAGCAATATCACGATCGGTGGTCGAAGTCGTGGTTCTGGCCGCTCAACGCGCCCCGGGTCGGCGTTAACGCGTGGACCGACCGTGGTGCTGCACCATCCGGTCGAGCCAGTCGGTGAAGAGTGTCGCCGTCACCGAAGGCTGTTCGAGGTGCGCCATGTGGCCGGCGGCGTCGACGACCGCGAACGTGGCCCGAGGGTAGTGCTCCAGTCGTCGCCACGCGTCGACGTATCCGACGACGTGATCCTGCCTTCCACACAGGATCAACGTTGGTCTGTCGAACGGGCCCGATGCGGTGTCTTCGGGGTCGGCATCCAATGCGTACGCCTGTGACACGCGTTCCAGAGCCGCCTCGTCGACGGCGTCGATGCCCGGCTTCAGATGGCGGCGAAACGCCTCGAGGTTGGTGGGGGACTGGACGACGGCCTCCTGCCGGTAATCGTCCAACACGGATGCGTCGGCCTCCAGACCGGGATCCACTCGCAGCACCGTGGGCTCGGGGACGGTCCGGTTGTCGTGCTCGGCGACGAAGACACCCACGAGCACGGCCAACCCCAGCACCTGGTCGCCGAAGTCGTGCGCGAGGCGTCGCGCCATCATGCCGCCGTATGAGTTGCCCACCAGGGCGAACGGTTCGTCTCCGAGCTCGGCGCGCAATCGTTTTCGAGCGTGTTCGGCCATCTCCTCGCTGGAGGACACCGCGCCGATCGGAGTGCCCGCCGTACCGGGGAGGTCCACATAAAGGCGACGCCAGTCCCCGTGGTTGTCGAACACCGGGTCCAGCGGCAAAAGGACTCGATGATCGACGCCGAAACCGTGGATCAAAACGATGGGCGTCCCAGTGCCGCGTTGCATTATCCGCATGTCCTGCACGCTAGCAGCAGGCCGTTTTTGCTCGTCGTTCTCCAAACGCGACGCGTGCCCGGTGGCGTCGTCGGTGCGGGGGCGTCACCGGTAGCCTGACTGCGGGTCGCCGGCGAGGAACGGGCAGGACACGCGTGGACATTGAGCAGCAGCTGGACGAGGTGGCCGAAACCGACCGGTTCGCCGTGGAGGTTCAAACCCGGATCCTGGAGGCCAGGGGACGGTTCGTGAAGCTTCTCCCTCAGTTCATGGCGGTGCGGGCGACCGGCAGCGCCAGCGAGAAACGTGACGCCGAGCGGTTGTTGCCCGACGTGTTGGGCACGCTCGACTACATCGACTCCTGTATGGAACATGCGCGGACGGTTCGCGCCGACATGGCCCGACTCCACTACGAACTCACCATGCAGAGGGACGGGCGTGACTACACCGCCCGTGACGCGTGAACGCCCTGGGCGACTCGTCAATCACATTTCCGACAACCCGGGGGCCTGGAGAGCGAGGGGCGAGACCGAACACCATGGACCATGGTGAGAAACGGTTCGGCTCACACCCGCATCCTGTGCGGGAGGCCACGGAAGGTGGAACTCGGGCCCTGCCGTAATCCCGTCAAGAGCTTGTTGGAAGCCTGCCACCACCATCGCGGGCTCCCGAGACTGCACCGCGTTCCATGGACGGTCCCTGCCGGTTCGGTGCATGTTCGTCCGGTTCTTGTGCATCGTCGTGCCCGCCGGAGCCGACGCGGTCGTGGCCTCGAGCGCCAGGCGTCGCCCTGGTCTCTGTGGCCGGACCAGCTGACGTATACGTCCAGCCAGGGGCGCGGCATCATGGCCGTCGGTGGGCTCGAGCAGGTCGGCAAGGGCGACCGACCACGTCGGGTGGGCGTTCGACGCGGTCGTGTCGCGCGCCGCGAGACCGATGCCGAATCCTGGTCGCAGTTGCTCGAGCGATGCTCGACACGAAGAAACGGCTACACGCGCTTGTGGCCGAGGGATTTGCTCGGGTCGTGACCGACGAAGAGAAGGAACTTGCAGCCGCCGTCGCCATGTGTATCCCACTGCCGGGGACGGGCGACGTCGTCGTGGCGGCGAGGGTTCTTCAGTTGGCGGGCATGTGTCTGTGTTTGGCCGCCGGAGTCCGGCTTGATCGGTGCCCGTGTGTCGTCGACGTGGTTGAACGCGAGGGCCGACATGTGATTCGCGACGTTCTGGTCAACGGTAAAACCGATTGGCACGGCCTTGCGGATGTGGAGCCCGCGTTAGGGACGCTCGCCGGTGTCGCGTTTGCGGCTTCGGGGCTTCGCGGCGACCGGAAACCCGTGGTCGGTGAGCGAGCGAACGTGACGCAGCACCGCGTGCGGAGCCGAATCGAGCCGGTCGGTGAGCCCTTTGTCGGTGCGTGCGGTTTGCAGGCGCAACCGTAGGATGCGTCGGCGACGGAGTTCGGCCCGTTGCCGGACGAGACCCCTCGTCAGGCTAAAGACGGCCCCGCCGCTTCGCCGTCTCCAGCCGCGCCGGACGCCCTCGGAACGTGCACCGAGCTACGTTGTTCACTCCGCACCGCCACGACGCTTTTGGCATATGTCGATATGTTGTGAACATGCCCGCCGCACCACACCTCGGCGTCGACTTCGGGACGTCCCATACCGTCGCCGTCCTCCGCGACGGCGACACCGTGACGCCACTGCTGTTCGACGGCTCGCCCCTCCTGCCGTCGGCCGTCTACGCCGCCGCCGACGGCCGGCTGCTGACCGGACGCGACGCCCTCCACGCCGTACGCGTCGATCCCGCTCGATGTGAACCGCATCCGAAACGACGCGTCGACGACGGTGTACTCCTCCTGGGCGACACCGAAATCCCGATCACCGTCGCTTGGGCGGCCGTCCTCGACCGCGTGCGACACGAATGCCTTCGCGTAGCAGGGACAC
>DXGR01000129.1 GCA_019113825.1 Candidatus Stackebrandtia excrementipullorum
CACGCCACACTCGACGACCCCCACGTCGAACACCGACTCATCCACGAAACCTACCGACACGACCAACGCATCCACTTCACCAACACCACACCCCCACAACAACCCCACACCCCCTACCGCCTCCACCTACCGGCCACGGCTGCAACGACCGGCCGGACCCTGTCCGTGCTGACCGCCACCGCCGACCGGCTCCAGGTGGGTTTGCTGGAGATCCGGCTGGACGATGGCACCACCGTGCGGTTGGAGCGCACCGCCGCGTTCGCCCGAGCACGTCACGTCGGCGGCGATGATGTCGACAAGCTGGTGGAGAGGTGCCATGGTGTGCATCGCATAGACGCGTCGTCTGCGGCGGGAGCCGACGTCGACGTGGTCGACTGCTTGTCGACGACGCGTTATCGGCATGTGGCGGACCCGTCCGGGCGGGTGGCGTCGGCCCGTCGAGACCTGGCGGAGGCGCGGCGTGACCTGGCCGCCGCCAAACGCAGAGTCGTCGGTCAACGTCGTCGCATCGACCGCCTGCAGCGGTCTCGACTGTGGCGACTGCGCCGATTCGTCGATCGTCGGGCGAAGAGGTTGCTTCCTCATCGCGGTTACCGGTTGCTGCGGCGCGTCACCGGTGGATGAGCGCCGGATGCGAGCTTTACACGGACGGCAGCCGTTCGTGCAACAGCGGGGCCAACAATATGCTGTAGTCGGTGGTCATATGGTGACTGTCGCGGTACATCAGTAGGTTTCCCACGATCACGGGGCATTCGGTGACGCAGAACCACGGAGTCGGGTCGATGAAGGTGTCGACGACCGGTTCCAGCAGTTTCACCGACAGACTGCGCCGGTCCGGTTGCCGTATGGCGTCTTCCAGCGGTCGGCCACATTCGTCGGCATCGTTCATGTTGAGAGCCAGACAGTCCGGTACGTCGGCCTTCGCCCACGGAGTGTCCAGGATGTTGACCGTTACGGCGCCGGATGCGTCCACGCGTTCGGCGGTTTCAACCCAACCTTCCGCCCATTCCCGTACAGGGTCGTCGGTGCCCAGCGGCTGGTTGTTATCGGCGTCGCTTGAGGACAGGATGACCATGTCGGCTCTCATGTGTTCGACGTCGGCGAGGACGGCGTCGCGCCATTCCACGCATTCGCGATACTCACGGTTGAGAATCGAGTTGTGCACCGTGACCGAAGGCGCCGAGCACGCGCTCTTCGTTCGCGGCAGCAACCGCCAGCCCTCTTGTTCGGCGATAACATTCAACGCAGGAAACCATTGCGCCGCATGTGAATCACCCATCAGAACGACCGTTTTATCGCCGTCCGGGTCTCCGTAGGTGCATTCGGACTGTACCGTCACCGTTTCGATGTCGGTGTGGCAACCGTCGCGGTAGATCGCCGGCCTGTCGCCGTGTGCGTCTTCCAGTCCGGGAATCAGGTTGTTGGGCACCGACTGCACCGCCGACGCCACGGTGAGCAGGTCCGTGAGCGTCCGGGACTTGGTATCCGATGCGGCCATTTCCGCGCGCGTGTCGATCGCGAGCCGGTCACCCGACGTCGCGGGAGGAAACAGGAGCGTGAACACGGTGAACCCCGCTGTGGCCGCGGTCAAGCTCGCACCGACGGTGATTCCTCGCCACGGGAACCGTTTCAACGACGCGCGGTATCTGATCGGGTTCTCGATCAGATGTAGACAGGCCACGCTGACCGCCAAGGCCATCGCGCACAACACCAGGTTGAGGAGAAGGGACGGTTGCACGTCCAAGGCGGTGGGTGCGATGAGGAGAATCGGCCAGTGCCACAGATAGAAGCCGTAGGAGACTTTTCCAAGAAATTGGAAGGGCCGTCGATTCAGAAGCAGGCCCGCGCCCTGGAGCGGCTGGGCACAGCCGCCGGCGACGACGGCCGCGGCGCCGACCACCGGGAGTACCGCGGCGTAGCCGGGAAAGGCGGTGGACGCGCTGTACCACAGCACCGACACAGTGATGGCGGCCAGGCCGGCCCAGGTGAGGAACGCGGCCAGACGTGAGTCCATACGGGCCAGCTCCGCGGCGAATACGGCGATCAAGGCGCCGGCGGCCAGCTCCCATGCGCGGGTGTGCGTCCCGAAGTACGCCCAAGGCGCGAGCGTCGCGGTGTGTACGACGCTCAGCGTCAGGGAGACGGCGATGGCCCCCACCAGTGTCAGTGCGAGGGGTGTTCGGCCGAAACGGCGCCAGGCCACGGTGGCGACGACCAGCAGCAACGGCCAGACGATGTAGAACTGTTCTTCGACGGCGAGTGACCAGAGGTGTTGCAACGGAGAGGGAGCCGTCTCTGCGGTGAGATAGTCGGTGCCGTTGTACGCCAGGCGAAGGTTGATTCCGTAGACGGCACCGGCCAGCGCGTCTCCGGCGATCGACGTGAAACGGGTCGCCGGGAGCCACAACCAGGCTGCCGCCACCGTGGCGACGACGACCGTCGCCGACGCGGGGAGCAGTCGTGTCGCGCGCCGCGCATAAAAACTCTTGATCGAAACGCGCCCTCGGGCGGTCCGCTCGTGCAGCAGCAACGACGTGATGAGAAACCCCGAGATGACGAAGAAGACGTCGACGCCGATGTAGCCTCCGCCGACCAAGGGGAAACCTGCGTGCCCGAGGACGACCGCGACGACGGCCACGGCGCGCAGGCCCTCGATATCGGGACGAAACGACGGCTTGGTCGGTGGGGGTGTCGCCGGGACGGCGGGTTTCGTATCGCGGACGGCCGGGGAGGCGGGCATGTGTTCTCTTTGCGGGGTGGGAAGAATACGAGGTGGAGGGTCGGCTCAGAGTACGTGGACGTGCTTGGGTAGGTCCTGTACGGTCAGGCGACCGTGAAGGGTTTCCGTGCCGGGTGCCCGCAGGCGACCGCGTGTGTCCAGCAGCAGTTTCGAGTTGTCGGTCAGCATCTGCGGCGTGTACTGGGTGTGTCCGGTCAGGAGGATCGTGAGGTCGGCCTGAGCCAGCGCGTCGGCCAGATCGTCGACGCGTGGAACGTCGTGACCGTCGACGGCCCACGTCGGCACGTGCGGGTCGTGGAACACCACATCAGCTCCCTTATGGAGCAATTTCGTGGCGACCGGTCGCGCCGGTGACTCTCGCTGATCGGCGATGTCCGCCTTGTACGTGACGCCCAGCAGCAGTATCCGGGAGCGTTTGACCGCCAGACCCGCGTCGTTCAAGAGATCGGTGGCCCGCCGCAGGACATAGTCGGGCATGCGCGCGTTGATCTCCTGCGCCAGTTCGACAAATCTGAAAGGGAAACCCAGCGTTTTCACCTTGTACGACAGGTAGTTGGGGTCGATCGGTATACAGTGGCCCCCCACCCCGGGTCCGGGCTGAAACGCCTGGAATCCGAACGGTTTCGTGGCCGCACAGGCGATGGAGTCCCACAGGTCCACGCCCAGTTCCCGGCAGAAGACGGCCATTTCGTTGACCAGTGCGATGTTGACGTGCCGGTAGGTGTTCTCCAATAGCTTCGCCATCTCCGCCTCGCGAGTGCCTTTGGCCATCACGACCGTGTCGATGAATCGGCGGTAGAAGGCCGCTGCCGCTTCTCCGCAGCCTCGGGTGAGACCGCCGACGACTTTCGGGGTGTTGGCCACCCCGTAAACCGCGTTGCCCGGATCGACGCGTTCCGGGGAAAACGCCAGGTGGAAGTCCACACCCGCGGCCAAACCCGATCCCGTTTCCAGAATCGGTTTCACCACTTCCTCGGTGGTGCCCGGGTATGTGGTCGACTCCAACACGACCAGCGTTCCCGGGCTTAGACGGGTGGCGATCGATGCGGCGGCGGCGGTGACGGCACCGAGATCGGGGCCGCCCTGATCCGACAACGGCGTCGGCACACAGATCACGATCGTGTGCGCGGTGGCGTAGACGGCATCGTCGACGGTGGCCCTGAACCCGGCCGACACCATTTCCCCCACCTGTTCGTGGGTGATGTCGTCGACGTGTGAGCGGCCGTTGTTGAGCGAATCCACACGGTCGGCGGCCACGTCGAGTCCCACGACGCGCAGCCCGGCCGACACGGCTCGATGCGCCAACGGAAGCCCGACGTAGCCTTGTCCGACCACCACCAGATCCACCGTAACCGATTGTTCGCTGTTCACATTCATTCCTTTTCGAGATACTCCTGCGGCGTCACAGGAATGACGGTCTTATCAGCCGCACCGCTTCGTTTCGGGTGTCAGCGTGATCGTAACAACCACTGTGGGGCATCACATTACGCATATCCCGAGCAAACGGTTTTCTTGCCATAAAATATGGCAACAGTTCCTTTGTCGTTTCTTTTTTATTCACTCTTTGATCGTTGTTGTTCACCGTGAATTCACACGTAGCGGCACCGGCCCCAGTATTGTTCGCGCCGACCTTTTAAACCGGAGAAGGGAAGCGTCATGCAGCAATGGTTGACGACCGGGTACGCCGTCGTCTCCGCGATGGTCCTCGCGGTCGGATTGTCCGTGATCTCATACCTTGCCGCCGGCGATACGGGGCTACTGGTGAGCGTGGCCCTTCTCGCTCCCGCCGTGTGGGTGTTGCTGTCGGTGCGTGGACGCAGGGCGTCCGATGAACGGATACTGCGCCGTCTGGACCGGGTTGACGACGAACTGCGCATCGTCCGCGACCGCGTGAATCGGCGGGCACACGAGTTGAAGCGTCGGGTTGAGCCGTTGCGTGACGACATCCGCAAGGCCACGTACCGCATCGACGGGCGGATCGGACAGATCGATCATTTGATCGGCCTCTACCACGACCTTCGTCCGCCCGTGTCCTTCCCCGGCACGGGCGGGTGGGCGGCATCGCCCGACCTTCTGCGTTTTCTGTACGACGAGATCCTGTCGAACGGTCGCAGGCGGATCCTGGAGTGTGGCAGTGGAACAAGCACGCTGATCATGGCGTACGCACTGCGTGAGCTGGGATCGGGGCACCTAATCTCCCTTGATCACGACGCCCGGTTCGCCGAACACACTCGAAACGTCCTGGAACGGCACGGGCTCGCCGAACCGACGGATGTGCGCACCGCGAAACTGTGCGACGTCGAAGTCGCCGGCGATGTCTATCCCTGGTACGACCCGGCGATGTTGCCCGAGGGTCCGTTCGATCTGCTGGTCGTCGACGGGCCGCCCAAGGCGACGAGGCCACAGGCCCGCTTTCCCGCCGTGCCTCTTTTGCACGATCGGCTCGACGTGGGCGCCATGGTGGTGCTGGACGACCACGAGCGCCCCGACGAGCAGGCCGCGGGCCGCCGATGGGTGGAGATGTTTCCCGATCTTGAAGCGGAATCGATCGGACATCATAAGAACACGCTTGTGCTACGCCGCAGACGATAAATGTTAACCCGTCGTTCATCAACGGTCGTTTTTTACGCAGTGTTCATCATCTGGTCATGGCGTTCGCAATTGCTCTCGAATCGCTTTTCCGTCGATGTCGCTCATAAACAGGGGGCTCTGACCTGCGCGTTAATCTGGCGTTAAACAATACGATACTTCAATGCCGGTTTTTTGACGGAACCCTCTTTGCCGTTATGCTCGGCTCATGCTGAAGATCAGCATCATCATTCCAGTTTTCAAGGTTCAGGGATTTCTTCGGGAATGCCTTGACTCCATTCTTTCCTCCGGTTACAAACACCTCGAAGTCATCGGTGTGGACGATTGCTCTCCGGACCAGTCCGGACAGATACTGGCCGAGTACGCCGCCTCCGACGCTCGAGTCCGTGCACTGCGAACGCCACACAACTCCGGCAGCGGCGTCGCACGCAACGTTGGGCTCGAGGCGGCCACGGGCGACTACGTGTGGTTCGTCGACAGCGACGATCTCGTCGCGGAGGGCTCGATCGATCAGATCGTCGAGACGCTCAACGGGTATGCGACCTCGGAACGCCCTGATGTCCTCCTCTTCGACTACCAACGACTGTCCGAGGACGGCCGGACGGACGACAGCGACCTTCCCGGTCTACTGCGGGAGTCCCCGGCGCCGGCCGCATTCACCTTCACCGGTTGGCCGACCGTCGCCCGGTACACCCACACGGCCTGGAACAAGGTGGTCCGGCGTGACTACCTGACCGGCTTGGGGTTGAAGTTTCATCCCGGTTGGTATCAGGATGTGCCGTGGAGTTACCCCCTCCTGATCAACGCGCGGCACATGGCGTTGCTCAACGTCGTCTGTTACCGCTACCGGCAGCGTCGAGCCGGCTCGGTGACACGCACTCTGACCGACCGTCACCTTGAGGTGTTCACCCAGTGGGAGCGCACCTGGAACCACGTGGGAAACGCCGAGAAGGGCCCCATCCGGGCGCTCCTGTTCAACCGAATGATCTGGCACTGCATGCAGGTGTTGGGTAACGACGGACGGGTCACCGCACGTACGCGCCGCCGGTTTTTTCTGAGGGCCGCCGACATCTTCGCCCG
>DXGR01000018.1 GCA_019113825.1 Candidatus Stackebrandtia excrementipullorum
TCGCCAGTGACGGATCCGACTCAAGCAAGGCGTCGACGATACGTTCGGCACGGGAGACAAAGGAATCCGACATGCGCTCACCCTAAACGGTCAAGCCACCCACCACGAGAGACCGACCGCGTCGAACGCCGTACCCGGGCATGTAGAAGGGCGGGTGACCATCCCGGCACCCGCCCTGTCAACACCTCACAGGCTTAAGCCCTCACAGCCTCGTCGTGTTCTTGCTTCACGCCTTGACGGGCGTGCTGTGTTCTTGCTTCACGCCTTGACGGGCGTGCTGTGTTCTTGCTTCACGCCCTGACGGGCGTGAAGTCCCTCGCGCCGATGAAGTGGGGCCTCCGTTCGGGAGCCGCGAAGGGCTCGATGCAGGTGTTCTCCACGCTGTTGAACACCACGAACAGGTTCGACCGTGGGAACGGCGTGATGTTGCCGTTGGAACCGTGCATGCAGTTGCAGTCGAACATGGTCGCCGACCCGGCGGGGCCGGTGAACAGTTCGATGCCGTGCTTTTCGGCCAGGACGCTCAACGAGGTTTCGTCGGGCGTCCCGATTTCCTGCTGTTTCAACGACTGCCGGTAGTGATCCTCCGGGGTCTCGCCCACGCACGACACGAACGTCTTGTGCGAGCCCGGCATGATCATCAGCCCACCGTTGTAGGCGTGGTTGTCGGTCAACGCCAACGACAGGCTGACGGCACGCATCCGTGGCATTCCGTCCTCGGCGTGCCACGTCTCGAAGTCCGAGTGCCAGTAGAACGGGTTGCCGTAAAAGCCGGGCTTGTAGTTCACGCGGCTCTGATGGATGTACACGTCGGAGCCGAGGATCTGACGAGCCCGGCCGGCAAGCCGTTCGTCCGCGATGAGGTCGCCGAAAAGCTGTGAAATCTTGTGGACCTCGAAGATCGACCGGATCTCGTGGGAGTCCTTCTCCCGCACAACACGCTCATCGTCGTCGAGCGACTCGTCGACCAACAGCCGGTTCAGTTCGTTCTGGTACCCGGCCAGTTCCGTGGCGTCGACGAGCTGCTCGACGTTGAGGAAACCGTTGTCGTTGTATTCGTCGAGTGTCTCGGCATCGATGGGACCGTCGGCGGCCGTGCCGTAAACCACCTGGTCCTCGGTGCGGTAGATCATTCGCGGCTCGCGGCCGGAACGGGTCGGATAGAGGTCGCGAATAGTCACAGGTCATCCTCCGTTTCCGTAATGAGCGGGTATACCCCGTTCTCATCGTGCACCTCGCGGCCGGTCACCGGTGGGTTGAACACGCATATCGCCCGCACATCGGTGTGTGCGTGAAGGGTGTGGCGTTCGTGGCCGTCCAGGAGGTACAACGTCCCGGGCGACAGTTTGTGTTTGTCGCCGGTCTCGTGATCGACGAGCTCGCCATCGCCTTCGATGACGTAGACGGCCTCGATGTGGTTCGCGTACCACATCGAGGTCGAGGTTCCCGCGTACAGAACCGTGTCGTGCATGGAGAAACCGACTCGGTCGTCGGCCAGCAGAAGTCGCCGTGATCGCCAGGTGCCCTCGGCCTTGTCGCGGTCGTGCCCGAGCACGTCCCGGTCGGTGCCAATGATGTCATCCAGCCTGCGAACCTTCATGCTGTCTCCTTGATTGCAACGCGAACCGATTCCGCCAGAACGGACATGCCCTCCTCGAGCAGGTCGTCGGGCGTGTTGAGCGGGGGAAGAAGCTTGACGACCTCGTCCTCGGGGCCGGCGCTTTCGACGAGCAGCCCGCGGTTGAACGCTTCGGCGCAGGTGGCCGACGCGAGACGCGGGTCCTCGAACACGAGGCCGCGGGCCATTCCCGAGCCTCTCGTCGTCAGTCCGTGCTCGGCCTGGTCGGCCACGATCTCGTCGAGACGGTCGGAGACCAGGGCGGCCTTGGCAGACGTTCCCTGCGAGAACGTCGAGTCGCTCCAGAACTCCTTCAGTGCCGCCGATGCGGTGACGAACGCGGGGTTGTAGCCACGGAACGTGCCGTTGTGCTCTCCGGGCTCCCACACGTCGAGGTCGGGACGGAACAGGGTTAGGGCCAGCGGAAGCCCGTTACCGGACAGCGACTTGGACAGGCACACGATGTCGGGCTTGATGCCTGCCGCCTCGAAGCTGAAGAAGGGTCCGGTGCGTCCGCAACCCATCTGGATGTCGTCGACGATGAACAGGATGTCGTTCTCGCGGCACAGGTCCGCAAGAGCACGCAACCATTCGGCGCGGGCGACGTTGATGCCGCCTTCACCCTGAACGGTCTCGACGATCACGGCCGCGGGCTGGCTGACGCCGGAACCGGAGTCCTCCAGCAGGCGACGCATCCAGAGGAAGTCGGGCATTTGACCGTCGAGGTACTGGTCGTACGGAAGGGTCATGGTGTGACCGAGGGGGACACCGGCGCCTTCACGTTTCATGGCGTTACCGGTGAGAGCGAGCGCTCCCAAGGTCATGCCGTGGAACGCGTTGGTGAACCGGGCGATCAATTCTCGGCCGGTGACCTTACGCGCAAGCTTGATGGCGGCTTCGACGGCGTTGGTGCCGGCCGGGCCGGGGAACTGAACCTTGTAGTCCAGGCCCCGAGGTTCCAGCACGATGTCGCGGAAGTCGGTGAGGAAGTCGCGCTTGGCAACGGTGTGCATGTCGAGCGCGTGGATGATGTTGTCGTCCGTCAGGTACTCGAGCAGGGCCTGCTTGAGTACCGGGTGGTTGTGGCCGTAGTTCAGGCTGCCGGCGCCGGCGAAGAAGTCGATGAAGGACTTGCCGGACTCGTCGACGAGGGTGGACTGTTTGGCCGTGGTGAACACCGTGGGCCATCCACGGCAATAGGAACGGACTTGGGACTCTACTTCTTCAAAAACACTCATAGGCTTTCCGGGTCGGCCTGCGACCGCTGCCTCCGTGTACGAGGCCGGGCTGGGCAGCCCGGTTCTGTACCCGCCTCGACCGGCTCGAAGTCGAGACGTTGGGAAATGTTCACGATCGGTCGGAGAGAGGCCCGATGAGAAATCGGATCTCTGGCTCGTGACCGTCACCGAGCATTTCTTCGGAGAACAGCTCGTCCCGCTTGAGTTCGGCCTCTCTCGCTTCCGCGAAGGAGGTGAACAGGCGCGTGGACGGCAGATTGTCAGGCGTGACCGTGGCCTCGAGATGCTCGACCCCGTGCGGGGTCAAACGATCGACGAGGTGATCCAGCATGCGCCTGGCAAGCCCCTGACGCCGGTGCGTCGGGGAGACTGCGACCTGCCATATGAACAGGGTTTCCGGCAAGGCGGGGCGACGATATCCCGTGATGAATCCGGCCAACACGTTTCCGTCCTTGGCCACCACGCTGGTCGCCGCGAAATCGCGGCACCACAGCAGGTAGCTGTAACGGGAGTTGACGTCGAGGGATTGGGCCGCACCGGCCAAACGCCATAGGTCCGCACCGTCGTTCACGTCCGGAGCCGACAGCTGAAGGCTCCCGGTCGAGTCGACCTGGGTGACGGTCCCGCTTGCGTCACTTCGGGGCATGGCATCAAAACTAGCTCATTAAACCAAGCTGAAATTATGAACCGGTTTGCCAGGATATATCCGGGCAAATCCACCGTGTTCGGGCCAGTCGATTGTTGACAATCTGGTGATTTACAAGCATACGATCGCCAACGGGGGC
>DXGR01000130.1 GCA_019113825.1 Candidatus Stackebrandtia excrementipullorum
TCGACCACCCCGCAAACTCGCGTCCGCCACCGACCCGGCACCCGCCCGCAAAACGAAGCGACCAACCGCGATCAGCGGATCAAAACTCCTCGCGTTCGGTAAACGGCACGAAAAGCTCCTGCGTGTTGGCGTGACGGTCGATCAGAAGGGCGCGCCCGGGCCGCGGCTGCCACGAGGTCGCAGTCATACCGAAGTGCCCCATGAGTTCCGCACCGGGCACGTTGAGGACAACGGTGTAGGCGACGTCCTCCTTGCCGGCCGATCCACCGACGTCGTCGGTAAACCGACGGAGGCTACGCCACCAACCCAGGAGATGGGTTCCGGTCGCCGGCCCCTGACGCAGGAGCGTGCTCAGCGCCTTCTTCGTGGTCATGTCCAAGGCGAGTGTGTCGAGCCCGAAGCCCACGAGATACGTGGGGCCGACCCCTTCGGCCAGTTCGGTGATCGCCGAGGTCACCGCGGCCGGGTCCGATAGAAGCGTCGCCGAACCTCCGAGAAGCGTCATCGTGCGTTGAACAACCGCCGTCTCCGCCAAACCGGCGACCAGGAAGCGTGCCCCGGGGCGTTGCCGGGCAACGGATGCGGCAGCCGCCTCAAGGACCTGTGCACCGGTGCCGTCGCTACCGACGACGGACAGGTGACGCCCGGGAACCGGTTCGAACCGAACGGCGGCCGTCTGAAGTGCCGCGTCGATTCGAACGCCGAGCATGACGTCGGGGTGTTCGGTAGCCGTCGATGCGGCGTAGTCGGGGTTCTCGTCGAGGTGCACCGGCTTGTATCCGTAGAACACGGACGGCGGCGGGAGGTCGCCACGCCGCCGATACATGTCGTCGCGCAGCCACCGAAGTGTCGTCGGGTCTCCGTGGGCGTTCGGGAAACGGATCTTGCGGTCGCCGCCGGCCATGCCACCGTCGGTGTTGACCACGGCCTCTCCGAGCCGCAACCCCTGAGCGGCGGTGTTCTGTGCGTCGAGGACAGAGGTCGCGCCCGGCAACGCCACACGAAGCCCGAACTGACCGAAAATGGAATCCCGTTTGGAGTAGAGGGCTTCGATGCCCGATGTCGTTTGACTCGCCAACACGAGGTGAACACCGTACGAGCGCCCTTTACGCGCCAGGTTTTCCAGCAGCGACGCCGCCTCCTGAGCGAGCTTGTCATTGCCGGCGAACAGGACCTGAAACTCGTCGATGAAGCAGACGATTCGAGGCAACCGCCTGTGAGCACGCAGTTCGGCGTAACGTGCGACGCCGTAACGCTTCATGACCACGGACCGACGCGTCATCTCGGCGTCGAGTTCTCGTAGGATCGCCGCGCCGTACTCGCGGTCGGACTCGACACCGACGACTCGAGCATGCGGAATATAGGTCGGGTCGCTCTCCTGGGGAGTGAACTCGGTGAACGAGACCCCCTCTTTGAAGTCCAGCAGATACAGAGACAGGTCGGCGGGAGCGTACCGGGACGCCAATCCGTACAACACGTCCAACAGAAAGACGGTTTTACCACCGCCGGTGCGCCCCCCGATGAGCCAATGCGGGGTCGCGTCGTCGAAACGCAGCGCCACATTGCCGTTGGCGTCACGACCGGCGATCGTGGCAAGTCCATCGGAGGGGTCGGACTCCCACAGCTCCTGCGGTATCAAGTCGGCGAAGGCGAGTTCGGCGGCCGCCCGGGCGCGGTCGCCGAGCCGGTGTGATTCGGCGACCAGGTAGTCGTTGCCCTGCACCGCGGGGAAGGCCACCGGGGCGGCCAGGCCGTCTCTGGTGCCGAACGGCGTTCGAGGCGGGTTACCGACGCGCATATCGCCGTCGACGGCGACGTTGACGGCTTCGGGGAGCTCGTCCACTCCGGCTGCAACGATGAACAGCCCCGCAGACGGCCCGGACCTGGCGAGAGCCGCCAGGCGCGCAAACGTCGGCGGATTCAGCGGCGGCACCGAGGCCACCGCCAGGAGCATCGTGCCGCCGGCTTCGCCCATGAGGCCGGCTTTGACGTGCTTTTCGGCTTCGCGCAGCACGGCTTCGAAACTCGAGGAATCGGTGGCTGCGGCCGTGGCGACTCCCGCATCGACCAGGGGACGCAGCGGCGCGAATACGGCTCCCACGGACTCGGTGTCGACGGTCAGCACCCGAAGTTTCCCAGCCGGGTGCGACGCGAGCGCCTGCAGGATGACCGACCGCAGCAGTCCGGCTACGCGGGGGTCGGTGGCATCTTGGGACAGCCGAAGATGTGCCGCACCAAGAAACGGCACGTACACGGGGAACGTCGCCCGGTGAAGCTTGGCGTCTCCGATGCGAACCCAGCCGGGCTCGTTCTCCAGGGCAACCGCCGATGCCGAAAGGCGTTGCGCCAGAGCGGTTTCCGTCGCGATGACAGTGGGGTCCACAGCGGGTTGCCTGTCGGCTTCCAGCACCGTACCGGTGGCGGTCAACCGTGCCACCGCCGACAGGTGCTTCGATACGGCCTGCTCAAACGTGGCGCGCAACCCGGGCATCGGCGAGACCTTTCACGTCGGTGTTTCCATCGCCACGATACGCGCAAAGTCACGCATGTCGGGATCGACACCGTTTGACGGACAGGGATTACCGCCGACTAGACATATCGCTCCAAGATGGATACTTCGGCTAGGCGGGACAAACCTTCTCGGACACCGCGGGCCCGTGCTCCGCCGACCCCTTCAACATGTTGCAGGTCGTCGACGGTGGCACCCAGAAGTCTCTGTAGCGAACCGAAATGCCCAACGATCCGGTCAACCACCGCACCCGGAAGCCGAGGGATCCGTCCGAGCAGTCTGAAGCCACGCGGGCTGATCGAGGAGTCCAGCAATTCGGCTCCCCCGATGTGCCCAAGAGCGCGGCTGACGGCCGTGAGGTCGAGAAGCTCACCGGCGGACAAGGCGTCCAACGCGGTGAGGGCACTCGACAGGCCCGCCCGGTCGGGCCCCGGCGGCAGGTAGTCACGGACGATAAGGGTGCGGTCGGCGTCGACGCCGGCCATGAGCTCGTCGAGTTGCAGAGCCAGTAGCCGCCCGTCGGTACCCAACTCGATCACGTATCCCTCGACCTCGTCGGCGATACGACGCACCATTTCCATGCGCTGGACGACGACCATCGCGTCCCGGATGGTCACCAAATCCTCGATTTCCAGTGCCGACAGCGTTCCGGCGACCTCGTCGAGGCGTGACTTATAGCGTTCCAACGTCGCCAACGCCTGGTTGGCGCGCGACAGGATCGCGGCGGACTCGTCCAGAACGTGACGACTGCCGTTGACGTACAGCCCGATGATGTGCATGGACTGGCTCACCGAGATCACCGGGCACGCGGTCTGCTTGGCGACCCGCTCGGCCGTCCGGTGCCGAGTGCCCGACTCCTCGCTACGGATCGACGGATCCGGCATGAGATGTACGGCGGCGCGCACGATCCGGGACCCGTCGTTGGTCAACACCACCGCGCCATCCATTTTGCATAGTTCGCGCAGCCGGGTGGCGGAGAATTCGACGTCGAGCGTGAAGCCGCCCGTACAGATCGACTCCACCGTGCGGTCGAAACCGAGAACGATGAGTGCGCCGGTGTTACCTCGCAGAATGCGCTCCAAGCCGTCCCGAAGCGCGGTGCCCGGCGCCATGAGCGCCAGCGTCGCGCGCATCGGATCGTCGCGGTCGAGTGTCGCCACCAGTCGGCTCCTTGCGTACGGCGTAAGTGCGTGCCTAGTGTACGTAGTGGCTCGTCGGCGGTCATCGTGTCGCCTGCCCCAACCGCCGGTTTGGTCCCTTCGAAAGGTCAAGCACCGATGCAGCGACAATCCGCCGAGTGGGTCGTGATGCGCAGGCGTCTACCGCGCCACGCGTTGTATCGGCTGGCCGCTTCCACGGTGTTGGCGGCTGTGGTCGTCGTCGTCACATGGGCGTTGTTCGTCACCGAGCCCGATCTTTTGAGCGACGGAAGCCCGAATCCGGCCGCGGCGGCGCCGACCTTCGTGGCCCTCATGGCGTGCGTGGGCGTCGGCATCGCCGTGATTCCCGTGGTTCGTCCGCCACAACTGGCCGTCAACCACTTCGGGTTGGCGGTTCGTCCCGGCGCCTTCCGTTCCGTCCTTCTGCCGTGGGTTCACGTGGAAGAGGTCGCGGCGATGTCGGTGCCGGGACGCCGCCGCAGTGACGCGTACCTGTTCATCGCATGTGACGCGCACATCGGGCGCCACTCCGGTGACCGGCCCCGGTTTCTCGATCGAGCGGTACTGCGGGAGGCGAACCGGGTCACCGAGGGCCGCGCCGTCAACTTCGACATGGCGCTACGGCTGGCCGACTTCGCAGATCCGGCACCCGACCTGCTGCGACGGGTCGGGCGGTTCGCACCTCGACACGTCACGGTCGCCGACGAACTGGACTGACACTTCCGGCTCCGCCCACACGACGGACCGGGAAGTGGCGGGCCGTCGCGCCCCCGTCCACCGGGAGTAACCACTGTCTTCGTGAGACCTCTTTCGTCACGAACGTGCGCAACTTTTAACGAAAACGATGGCCACCCGGTCATATGTGCGTGGACCGGACCGCACGAACCTCGCCGCCCACGCGTCGCGTACACGGAACGGTTAACCGCCCCGGCCAAGGCCAGGGCGGTCGATGTGCACCGTTACGCTCGCGAAACCTCCAAGGTGTCGCCCGCGTCGGCCACCGCGATGGCCACAGTGTCCCCGTCGTGAACGTCCCCGGCCAGCAGCGCCCGTGCCAACCGGTCACCGATGGTGTGCTGAACCAGCCGACGCAACGGACGCGCCCCGTACACCGGGTCGAAACCGCGCTCGGCCAACCAACTCTTCACCTCGGCGGGCACGTCCAGCCCAAGCCTGCGATTGGCCAACCGTGCCGCCAACTCGTCCAGTTGAACGTCGACGATGGCCTTGAGCTGGTCGAACTCGAGCGTGTCGAACACGACGATCTCGTCCAACCGGTTCAAGAACTCCGGCTTGAAGTGGTCCCGCACGCCGGCCAACACGGCTTCCCGGCGCGCATCCGGTGACAACGTGGGGTCGGCAATCGCCGACGACCCCAGGTTCGACGTCAAGATCAGGATCGTGTTGCGGAAGTCGACCGTACGGCCTTGACCGTCGGTGAGCCTTCCGTCGTCGAGTACCTGAAGCAGCGTATCGAACACGCCCGGGTGCGCCTTCTCGACCTCGTCAAGCAGGACAACGCTGTACGGTCGCCGCCGCACGGCCTCGGTCAGCTGACCACCCTCTTCGTAGCCGACATACCCGGGTGGTGCACCGACCAGGCGAGCCACCGAATGGCGCTCCGAGTACTCGCTCATGTCGATGCGGACCATGGCACGTTCGTCGTCGAACAGGAACGCCGCCAACGCTTTGGCCAGCTCGGTCTTACCAACGCCGGTGGGTCCGCAGAACAGGAACGATCCCGTCGGACGGTTCTCGTCGGCGATACCGGCACGAGCACGACGCACCGCGTCCGACACCGCCACGACCGCGGCCTTCTGACCGACGACCCGTTTACCGAGCTCGTCCTCCATACGCAGAAGCTTCGCGGTCTCGGATTCCAACATGCGCCCGGCCGGGATGCCCGTCCACGACGACACGACCTCGGCGATGTCGTCGCTTTCGACCTCCTCCTTGAGCATCGCTCCGGAGGCTTGAAGCTTCGCCAGTTCGCCTTCGGCCTCCTCGAGGCGACGCTCCAGCTCCGGGATGCGTCCGTACCGCAACTCCGACGCGGTTGCCAGGTCGACGTCACGCTCGGCGCGGTCGGCCTGGCCTCGCAGCTGCTCCAGCTCCTCCTTGATCGCCGAGATCGCGGAGATGTGTTCCTTCTCGGTCCCCCACCGCTCAGACACCGCAGTGAGTTCCTCGCGGCGGTCGGCCAGTTCACGACGCAATCGTTCCAGGCGCTCCCGTGAGGCCACGTCGTCTTCCTTGGCCAGCGCCATCTCCTCGATCTCGAGGCGCTTGACGGCACGTTCGATCTCGTCGACCTCGACGGGGCGAGAGTCGATCTCCATACGCAGTCGTGACGCTGCCTCGTCGATGAGGTCGATCGCCTTATCGGGAAGGAAGCGGTCGGTGATGTACCGGTCCGACAATCCCGCGGCGGCCACGAGCGCGGTGTCGGTGATCCGAACACCGTGGTGAACCTCGTAGCGTTCCTTCAACCCGCGGAGTATCCCCACGGTGTCGGCGAGCGACGGTTCGCCGATCAACACGGGTTGGAAGCGGCGTTCCAGCGCCGGGTCCTTCTCGATGTGCTGGCGGTACTCGTCGAGCGTCGTGGCGCCCACCATGCGTAGTTCACCACGGGCCAACATCGGTTTGAGCATGTTCGAGGCGTCCATGGAACCTTCGCTCTTGCCCGCTCCGACCATGGTGTGCAGTTCGTCGAGGAACGTGATGATCTGCCCGTCGGAGGCCTTGATCTCCTCCAGGACGGATTTGAGCCGTTCCTCGAACTGGCCTCGGTACTGGGCGCCTGCGACCATCGCCCCCAGATCGAGGGAGACGACGCGGCGGTCGCGCAGTGACTCCGGAACGTCCCCGGCGACGATGCGCTGCGCGAGGCCTTCGGCGATCGCGGTCTTCCCGACGCCGGGTTCTCCGATCAAAACCGGGTTGTTCTTGGTGCGGCGCGACAGCACCTGAATAACACGGCGGATCTCGGTGTCACGGCCGATCACCGGGTCGACCTTGCCGTCGCGGGCGGCCACGGTCAGGTCGATCCCGTATTTTTCGAGTGCCTTGTAACCGCCTTCCGAGTCGGGGCTGGTCACCTTGCGGTTTCCGCCCCGGACCGACGGAAACGCGGCCACGAGGCTTTTCTCGGTCGCACCGACCTTGGTCAGTTCCTCGGCGACCGCGCCACCGACCTGAGCCAGGCCGGCCAGCAGGTGTTCGGTGGACACGTATTCGTCGCCGCCCGCGGTGGCCAGGCGGTCCGCGGCGTTGATGGCGTTCAGCAACTCGCGCGACATCGAGGGCTCGGCCATCGAGGAGCCGCGGGCGCTCGGCAGACCACGCAGTCCTCGGTCGGCGGCGGTCACCAATGCGTCCGGTTCGGCTCCCACGGCCCTCAGCAGCGCCGGAGCCGTTGATCCATCCACAGTCAACAGTGCGTGCAGCATGTGCCACGACTCGACCGTCGCGTGGCCGGACTGAGCGGCTTCGTTGGCCGCGGTCGATATCACCTCGCGGCTCTTGGTCGTCAATCTGTCGACGTTCAATTCATCTCCCGTTCGAGAATGCCGAAAAACACTAGACTTGAGTCTAGTCGACTCAACCTTGAATCACCACCGCCGCCATGCCCGCATTCCGGCCCGGATCTCTATATCGTCGGATGATGAACGCGAATGCGATCGCACTCGTTACCGGAGCAGGCCGGGGCATCGGCCGAGTCACGGCGCGACGGCTGTCCCGAGCCGGATACCGAGTGGCTCTCACCGCCCGAAACGGCGACCAACTGGCCGATGCCGCCGCCGACTGCGAAGGAGAAACCCTTACCGTCACCGCCGACATCGCCGACACCGGTGCGGCGGAGTCGATATTCGCCCACGTCGAACAACAGTGGGGCACCGTCTCGACGCTGGTCCTGAACGCCGGAGTCGCCGCGTCGGCACCCATCACCCGCATCGGTGACGACGACTGGCAACACCAACTGAACGTCAACCTCACCCCACCGTTTCGATGCCTGCGCCGCGCCGTACCGGCGATGCGGGCCGTCGGCAAAGGCCGTGTCGTCGCGGTCGCCTCGATGGCGGCCAAGCACGGCGACCCCTATATAGCGGCCTACACCGCCGCAAAACACGGGCTCCTGGGCCTGATCCGCTCCGCCGCCGCCGAGCTCGCCTCGTCCGGTGTCACCGTGAACGCGGTGTGCCCCGGATACGTCGACACGCCCATGACCGACCGATCGGTGGCCGACATCGCCGCCGCCACCGGACGCACCCCCGACGAGGCCCGGCGACTCCTGGCCGCCAGACAACCCGTTGGGCGACTTATCGATCCGGAGGAGGTCGCCGAGGCGATCATGTTCTGCATCAACAGTCCCGGCGTCACCGGCCAGGGAATCAACGTGGACGGTGGCGCAGTGCAGTCGTGAACCGACGCGTCGACCCTCTTCCATGTGCGTATTACAACGTAGTACGCTGGTGTGATGGTGCCGTTTGAGTGGGATGGCTGGGCAATGGACGCCCTGCGGAAAGACATCGAACCTTACGAGGTTCGACAGGTATTGGAGGCCACTGTGCGGTGGCCTCGACCAGCCACCACCGACACCGGAAAACGGGTGCTGTCCATCTGGGCACGCACTCGTGCAGGCCGACCCCTCATCGTGACGACATACCACCACGACGGCCTGATCTGGAAGATCATCGGTGCCAGCGAAATGAACTTCACCCAGTTGGCGGAGTTCGAGGCTTGGGAGGAGCTTAGGCATGACCAACCATGAAACCAGCTCAGTGGACATGCAGTCGGTGAACAACGGCCTGGTATTCGACCCGGCCCCCACACCCGACGAAGAGAAACAACTACTCGACCAGCTGCCCTCACCAGGCAGCGAAGTCATGGTCGTGCGATCGCTGCGGTTGCCCCTGGATGTGGACGAACAGGTCACCGCAGCCGCCCACGACGCCGGCGTAGCCAAGACGGTGTGGATGCGGCAAATCATCGAAGCGGCCCTGGACGACCGCCGTGACGACGACCGGGTCATCCGCCTGGCCGACGCCAAACGAGCATTGACCCTGCTCCGATCCAACGCCGCCTAATTTTTTCGGCGAATTGTCGCATAAATTTGATTATGCGACAATTAGTGGCCCAGACGCATTCGTCTGGGCCACTCTTCATCGCCCCGACCTACAAGACTCCGGCGGCGGCGTTGTCCTCCCACCGATCAACGACCTCCAGGTACCCGTGGAGGTCTTTGCCGGCCGGCACATGACCGGGCAGGGTAACGCGCGATAAGAGTGGTCCGGGGATGACACTCTGAACATGGTTGTACCTGCGTGGAGGCGGGGTATTCGCCTGTCAATCGAACAGGTCTACGGCCGCGCTGGTCTTCCATCGATCTACCGCGGCGTACTGATGTTTCAGTTGTTTGAGCCTGGTGGCTTCTTCCCCGCAAAACACCCTCCAAGTAGGCCAAGTAGTCGAGGTTGCCGCTGCGCCAATAGGCGGCGCGGAAGGTTTCGATGCGAAGGAACCTTGCGGCATCTTGTGGATCGGCGGGAACTGTGCAGTGGTGAGACAGCTGCTTGGCGCCGGCAGGGATCTCCCAAGTGGAGGAATAAAGTTCGGTGGCCCCGAGGATGGTTGCAGGTGGATTGAACCTGTAACCGGTGAAGGGCCCAGCGGAGGAGAGTCCTCGTGCGCGGCCATCCGTGGCTGTCGATGTAGGCGACGGTATTCGTCCCGGTCGCCGATCCCGTCGCAGGATCCCAGTCGTTGATCACGACCCGGTAGGTCAGACCACGCGGCGCCAACACCCGGGTGATGGTGCGTTTGCACGCCTCGTACGTCAGGGGGCTCAGGTGGCAACGGAACGATGACTCAGCTGCTTATGCCAAGGCTTCCGACAGAAGGTGTTCGTTCTCCAGACTGCCAGGCGTGTCGATAATGGACCCGCAGAAACCACATGATCTTCTCCGCCAATGAGATGGAACGGGCGCTTCCGGCACACCACGGTGCCCGCATGCGCTGTCGTCGGTGTCCTCGACGAGGAGCGCACATGGCGGTCGGGGCCTATGTCCTCGAGGCCTATGTGGTGGTACTGCCCGGTGAAATCTTAGGGCCCCTACCGGCCGAACACCGTCGACAGCAGACGTTCGCAAGCGCTTTGCCGCCGCACTCTCCCCGGCCCCATCGGGAAAGCACAGCGCTGCCGATCGCAGCCGGCGGAGACCATGGCGTTCGATCGAACGACGGCGACCAAACGCCATGGAGTCAACCTATGACGCGCTCAACCACAGATCCGGGCCGAAAACCTCATAGTGGATGTCGCGTGGAGCGACTCCGCGCGCAAGCAGGTCCTCTCGCACCGCACGCATGAACGGCAACGGACCGCACAGAAACACGACGACGCCATCGACGACATCTACATTCGACAGGTCGATGCGGCCGGTCGAATGTGCGTCGTCCTCGTACCAGACGTGCAGTGACGCGTCGGGCAGCGCATCAACATACCGTTGCTGGTCGTCACGGTGCGCGTGCAGTCGACGCGACCTGTCGGCGTGAACGACGGTGACCGGTCGGCTCGACCGCTCGGCGACGAGGTCGTCGAGTATCGCGATCATCGGGGTGATGCCGATACCCGCCGACGCCAGAAGCAGTGGCCTGTCCCCGTGGGGTGGGACGACGAGGTCTCCGAAGGGCGCCGAGACCGTCAAAACGTCACCGACGGCGGCGTGTTCGCACAGATTCGACGACACTTCGCCATCAGGGTGGGCACCGCCGTCGACCCGCTTGACCGATATGCGCCACAGCGGATCCGAGGGTTTGTTCGTGAGGCTGTACTGCCGAATCTGATGTGCCCCGTCGGGCATCGGAACCCGAACGCTCACATACTGTCCGGGGCGGAACCGCCCGGCGGGCCCGCCGTCGACGGGTTCCAGCGCGAATGAACCGACATCGGGCGTGTCGTCACGACGTTCCACGATCCTCATCTGTCGCCAGACCTCGCCGTCGGTGACGCCGGCATCGAGATAGAGGTGACTTTCGATGGCGATCAACGCGTTGGCCATCAGCCAGTAAACCTCGTCCCACGCTGCCGCCACCTCCTCGGTGACGGCCTCATGAAGCACGATGACAATGGCCGCGAGCAGGTGTTTGTGAACTATTTTGTACTGGCCGGGCGTAATTCCCAGCGACGCGTGCTTGTGAGCGATACGACTGAGCATCGCATCGGGGCGCCGGTCCGGGTGTTCCACGATCATGCTCGCGAACGCCGCGATCGAGCCCGCCAGTGCCTTCTGTTGTTCGCCGTTGACCTGGTTGCCGCGGTTGAAGAGATCCCGCAACAGTTCAGGGTGTTCGGCGAACATTTCGGTGTAGAAGACCCTGGTGATGTCGTTAATCGATTCGGCAACGACGGGGAGAGTTGCGCGAATGACAGGTAGTGACCGTTGAGATAGCACCACCACTCCTTAAAATGGTATTTAAAATGCGAATTAAAGACCGAGCGCCGTCGTGGTGAGAAACGCAGAGACTACGCCTCACGACGCCCGATCAGGCCGACGAGGACCTGCCTGGTCGGCTCCCCGACCAGATCGGACACCGTCAACGGATCCAAAGAGGCATAAAACGCCTCCTGCGCACCGCGAAGTGCGCTGCGCAACCGACACGCGCCACGCAATGGGCACGGAGACGAGCCTTCGCAGGTGACGACCTCGTCCTCACTCTCCAGCTTCCTGACCAGCCAACCGACCGAGGCCTTGCGCCCCAATCCGGTCAACACGAGACCACCGCCCCGCCCACGCGTAGCTTCGATGACGCCGAGACTCCGCAGACGGGCAACGGCCTTGGCCATGTGCTGATAAGAGACACCGACCGCCGCCGAGACCTCCTGCGTGGTCTGCGAATCGTCCGGATCCAGCACCGCCAACTTCATGACACCTCGGAGGGCGACATCGGTGAATTTGGTCAAGCGCATAAGGGAACGCTAGCAAACACGTATTTTATAGACGGATTTCGAGGTGACCCAGTGCGACGCGTCACAATGGTCGATGCTGGCGTGGCACAACGAAAGTCGGCCCTCGTCAACAACAAGCCGCCCTGCAACGCCGCATCCTTGCCGATGACTGCGACACTGACGACGTGACCCGAGCAATCCGCTGGTCGACCGCGATGCGAACCGGCTTGTACGACACGACCGGCTTCTACCGCCGAAACAGCCCTGCCGCTCACTTTCGCACCAGCGCTCAGATTCCCCTGTTCGCCGACGCGATCGCCACCCTGATACGACGGGTCGACGCCGCCCTGGGGCACCCGTCGACGTTCACCGTCGTCGATATGGGAGCCGGAAACGGTGAACTACTGACCGGACTGGTTCGGATCGCACCGTTGAACGGTCGTCTCAAGCCGGTGGCGGTGGATATCAGGGGTCGCCCCGAGTCACTCGACCCGTCGATCCGTTGGTGTGACGAACCGCCGACCGACTTCACCGGGGTCCTGCTCGCATGCGAATGGCTCGACAACGTTCCCTGCGACATAGTCGAGGAGACCGAGAACGGCCCCCGCTACCAGCTGGTGTCGCCGAGAACCGGTGAAACCACATTGGGTGGACCACTGTCCGAACTCGACCGCGACTGGCTGGATCGTCGATGGCGACTGGCACACATCGGCGATCAGGCCGAGATCGGACGGCCGCGGGACGAGGCATGGCGAGAACTGACATCCAGACTCGACAATGGCCTTGCTCTTGCCGTCGACTACGGTCATCGTCGACATGAAAGACCACAATGGTCGACTGTCGCGGGATACGTCGACGGCCGCCGCGTTTCCGCGACACCCGACGGCAACCGCGATATCACCGCCGACGTGGCGATGGATTCATTGGGGCCCGGAGTTCTGCTGCGGCAACGAGACGCTCTCGCCGCTCTGGGCGTGAGCGCGTCTCGGCCCCCGCTGGACGTGGCACGCACCGACCCCGCCGCCTACCTGCGGCGACTGTCGGGCACCGGCGATGCGGCCGAGCTCATGGACCGCAACGGTCTCGGTGGACACTGGTGGCTGACGCGCGGCATGGGAATCGCCGACGACGTGTGGGCGGCGCCGTAACGCTCTCGACCATTCACAACAGCCAAGATTTTCGGCGGTGGCGGGCCCGTCGGGTGACGGCCGTGACCTCGGAGAGACCGGCCGGCAATGGGCAGCGCAGCCGGTCGAGGTTTCGGCCGACCGGTAAAGCCGCCCCCCCTTTTCGGTCTGACCACCGTTCGGGCTTCGCCGCATCCTTCGAAACGTGTCGGTGGCGGCCCGGCAGGCCCCGGTGCCCGCACTGCTCGTGGTGTTAGCCGGAACGAAGCGCCTCGACGGCTCCGTTCGGGCGTTTATCGGTGTTGCGATGACCTCGAGGATGCGGCGACCGCAAAGCCACCGGGGCCGTCCTGTGCCCGGGTGCTCTGCGGTCATTCTGCGACACATCGCACACGGTGACGCGTCCCGAGCTGCGGCGTTGTCGCGAGTGATCGCGGAAGTCTGTGTGGTCGCGGGAAAGACGCTGGAAAGACGCTGGAATGACACCGAACCGGCCGCGCGCGGTCCGGTACTGCTCGGGTCGCGAGTGATCGCATGGTGGCCGATCGCGGTTACGGGGATCGCGGTTACGGGCTTGCGCCGGTTGCCACGGCCGATGCTCGCCGTCGTCTTGGTGGTCTTCACCCACCCGTAGGTCGTGTCGTCGGCCGGTTGCGGTTGACGGTGTTGGGCTTCGGCACGCTGTGATCGACTCCGCGGCGAGACGCCCGCCCGAGTGGAAGCCGGCGCCGGTGGCCGCCTCCGGAGGTGACGACTCGATACGCCCCGCCCAGCCACCGGCACGCCGTCGGGCGTGCCACGATGAGACGCATGACCGAGATGACCGTCGGAGTCGGCTCCGGTGCCGACGAGTTCGCCGACATGGTGCTCAACATCGGACCGCAACACCCGTCGACTCACGGGGTTCTGCGACTCAAGTTGACGTTGGACGGTGAGCGGGTCACCGCGTGCGAACCCATCGTCGGTTATATGCACCGTGGCGCCGAAAAACTGTTCGAGGTTCGCGACTACCGGCAGATCCTGATGTTGGCGAACCGCCACGACTGGCTGTCGGCGTTCGGCTCCGAGCTGGGTGTGGCGCTGGCGGTGGAACGCATGATGGGTATCGAGGTTCCCGAGCGTGCCGTGTGGCTGCGCACCGCCTTGGCGGAGTTGAACCGGGTGTTGAATCACCTGATGTTTCTGGGTTCCTATCCGCTGGAGATCGGCGCGATCACGCCGATGTTCTATGCCTTTCGGGAGCGGGAAACCCTCCAGGCGGTTTTCGAAGAGGCCAGCGGCGGCCGGATGCACTACATGTTCAACCGCGTGGGGGGGTTGAAGGAGGAGGTCCCGTCCGGGTGGACCGGTAGGGCACGCGACGCGATCGACAAGGTGCGGCGACGGATGCCGGATCTGGACGATCTCATCAGGCGAAACGAGATATTCCTGGCGCGCACCAAGGGCATCGGCGTTCTGGCCCCCGAGACGGCCGCCGCCTACGGCGTATCGGGCCCGGCGGCTCGAGCCAGTGGCGTTGATTTCGATCTGCGCCGTGACGAACCGTATCTGGCATACGACCGTCTGGACGTCCCGGTCGTCACCCGCACCGCCGGCGACTGCCACGCTCGATTCGAATGTCTGCTCGACCAGGTGTACGTGTCCTTGGACCTGGCTCGGCAGTGCCTGGACGAGGTCGACAAGACGAGCGGGCCCGTGAACGTACGACTACCCAAAGTGGTCAAAGCTCCGGAGGGTCACACCTATGTGTGGACCGAGAACCCACTGGGACTCAACGGCTACTACCTGGTGTCGCGCGGCGAGAAGACACCGTGGCGGTTGAAGTTGCGGACCGCCTCCTACGCCAACGTGCAGGCGTTGTCGACGTTGCTGGTCGGTTGTCTCGTCCCCGACATGGTGTCGATACTCGGGTCCATGTTCTTCGTCGTCGGCGACATCGACAAATAGCCTCGCGGCGAACCGTCGATCACCTGCGGTGAACGCTTTTCATCGTTCCCCGTAGTAACGGTCCATATACGAACCGCCGTACTCCTCATAACCGCGTGGGGTTCGACCGCCTTCGTGCGGCGGCGCCACCGGGCCGCGCTGCCGCGCACGTCCGACCGGTGCGCCCTCTGACCGGTCGGTCTCTACCGGGTACGTGCCACCTCGATAGGCGCCGTCACCGCCGTTCCAGGCATCCTCCGGCTCGTTACGCCCCTGACGCATGCCCGTTCTCGGATCGGATCGTTCATCGGTGCGCCGACCGCCCGGAGCCGGATCGGCATACCGGGGACGTTGACGGTCCCGCTCGTCGGGCGCACGCTGGTCGTCACCGCCGAACCAGTCTTGAGCACCGGAGGACGGCCGCCCCAGACCCGACAACAGCGAGTCCGCGTCGGCGTCGGCGTCGCCGTCCTGTTGGCCACCGCGCCCGAACTTCGGCAACCTCAACTTGGAAAAACGCCCCGGGCTCTCCGCCGAATGCTGATACCCGGTCGGTCCGTGCCCCGCCTCGTTGAAGTCGACCGGGCGCGCCGTCTCATGTCGACCACCCGATACCGACTCGGTAATGCGGGCCATCTCACCGGTCGCCTCCAACGCCGCTTCGCGGCGACGACGCTGCTCGCCCGGGGTGGGCGGGGTGTAGCCGTCGGTGTCGCGTTGAGAGGCGGGCATCGCGGGTTCCGGCCGATGACGTGTGTCGAAACGCTCGTCGGGTTCGCGCCCCCACGGCGGCGCCGTCTCGGGACGGCGTGGGTTCACGTTGCGGGCTTCGCCATGCCGGTGATCCGGCTCGAACCGAGGCGGCGTCTGGTGTGGATGCGGTTCGTCGTAATGACGCCGTTGAGGTTCGGACGTCGCAAACGGCTCGGAGGGCGGCCGCTGCTGGGGTGCCATCGGCTCGGCACGTTCCTCCTGGAGTTCTCGCACCCGCGCGCGCAACTGGGTCAGTTCACGATGCGTGTGCTCTTCAAGTTCCGCCACGGCATCGGCGAGGTCGGCTGCATCGGCCTCGTTCTCGGTGCGCAGCACGATGGAGAGACCGATCAACAGGATCGATGCCAGGCCGATCACCATGGCCAGACGCAGACCGGCATCTCCGGAGGAGATGATCAATATGGCGACCGCCAGCGGCGCCAAGGCGACTCCACCCCACAGCACCATCGTCAAAGTACTGGTAGAGCGCCAAAACGGGGTACTCGGGGAGCTCACCTGCCTCGACATATCGCCATACGTTACTACCGAAGTGTGGGCGCACGAACGGCAGCGGGTGGTTGTGTTGAATGACAGCCATTTCCGGGCAATTCCGGCGGATCACCTACTCGGTAACATCACCGGTCAAGCCCACTTTAAGTGGGCCACAAGGGAACTTGACCAGCGTAAATTCCCCCGTTCCACCCCGGGAACCAACGGAGGCTGATAACCTCTGGCAAGCGCGGATCATGCGCGGCTCAGTTGCTGTCTTGTCCCCGGCTCAAAAGTGAGACACACTGCCAAGCATCGTGCGATATCCGTTTCCGGCCGGTCCATGTACTGAGGACTCTGATGTCTAATACCGCCACCCCGTCGCCGTCGTCGGCTCGTCACAGTGCCGTGCGGCGTCACAACCAATCGTCCATCGCGCAGTCCGATTCCCGTCGGCGCCTGCTGCTGCTGGCGATCACACCAGGCGCGGCCACCATCGTGGTTGCAGGCGCCACGATCGCCTACCTACTAGCCACATCGGCGACCCTGACCAACGGCACCATTGCCGTGGTCCTGTCACTCGCCGGTCTCATCTGTGTCGGTGTGCTGATCACCAGTGCCGCACTCGTGGCCGGCATCGGCCGCACCCGCCAGGAACAACTGGACGGGCTGCGCGCCGCCGTCGCCAACGACACCGCAGGTCTGCCCGACCTGATACAACAGCGCCAACAGGGCGACACCGTGCACCCGTACGGCTCCGCCGTCAATGCGCCCAGCAACATCGGCTCCTTCGTCTTCTCCAGCGGAGAGTTCAGCGCCCTGGCCAACGACCTCGTGGCCATGCGTAGAACAGCACTCGAAGCGGTCGGCCCCGTCCCACCGACCGCAGTACAGCCCGAACCGGTCGACCGTGAAACCGCCGCGCCCACGGCGGAACCGGCCAAACCCGCCGCCGTCGAAGCGCCCGCGAGCCCGCCCGCTCCTCGCGTCGTGGACAAGCCCGTGTTGCTCGGTGAATCGTTCGGCGACCAGCGTGTCAGTGTCTTCGTCAACCTTGCCCGACGTCTTCAGTCCCTCGTGCACCGCGAAATCAAGCTGCTCGACGAACTCGAGTCGCAGGTGGAGGACCCGGACCTGCTGAAGGGTCTGTTCGCCGTCGACCACTTGGCGACACGTATTCGCAGGCACGCGGAAAACCTCGCCGTCCTCGGCGGCGCGGTCTCGCGACGCCAGTGGAGCCGTCCGGTCAACCTGTACGAGGTGCTGCGATCGGCCGTGGCCGAGATCGAGCACTACTCGCGTGTCAAGCTCGTACGGCCGATCGACGGAACGGTGCAGGGCCACGCCGTAGCCGACGTGATCCACCTGGTCGCCGAGCTTGTCGAGAACGCGACCACGTTCTCTGCACCCGCCACACAGGTGCTCGTGCGAGTTCAGCACGTCACCGCGGGCCTGGCGATCGACGTCGAGGACCGCGGGCTGGGAATGCCCGCCGAGGAACGCAACCGCATCAACGCCATGTTGGCTTCGCCGGACGACGTCGACATCGACGAGTTGCTACAGGACGGTCGGATCGGTCTGTTCGTGGTGGCATCGCTTGCGCGCCGTCACCACGTCGCGCTCCAGATGCAGCCCAATATTTATGGTGGAACGCAGGCCATCGTGGTCCTGCCGCACAGCATCCTGGGCAGTCCCTCGAACACCCTTCCGGGCAAGGGGCACACCGGTACTCAACCGAAGGTTGCGGCGAAGCCTCCGGCTGAACCGGTGACGGCGGCCGCGCAATCTCAACCTCACGCACCGCAGCCGAAGTCGGACACTCCGCCTCCGCGTCCGGTGGCCGACGACGACACGGTCTCGCTACCTCGGCAATCCCGTCCCGACACGCAACAGCAGCAGCCCGCCGCTGCGCCCGTGTCGGCTGCACCCGCCCCCCTGGACCAGCGGTCGGCCGTCCCCGCCCTGTCCGCGGAGGAGATCCCGCCGGGGTCGTTCGACGGGTTCGCTCCGCACCCGCCGTATCAGGATTCCGAACCGTTGCAGGGCTACCCGTCGCATCAGTCGGGTCCTCAGGGTGAGTCGACATCGAGCGGCTGGGCCATGCCTCAGCGTCAACCCGGTGTGACGCGGCCGCACTCGGTGACCGAACCGGCCTCGCCCACGTCGCCGGACGCGGATGAAAAGCCACGGGTCGACGAGTATTGGAGCAGCGGCTCACCCACCGACGATCCGCCGACCACGGGCCGACGCCGTAACCGGCCGGCGCTGCCGCAGCGTCGCCAACAAAGCCATCTGGCACCTCAATTGAGGGAAACTCCGCGCGCGGACAACCGCGACACGGAGACGGCGGGGCACGACCCCGGCCTGATGAGCGCGTTCCAACGCGGAGCCGCACGGTCGGAAAAAGACTCCTGATCACATCACATGACTGCATCCGAGCACCGCAGGCAAAAGTTCATGCCCGTCCATAAAGGAGTATCAATCCACCATGTTGAGTGACGTGCCGAAGAGCCAGTCAAACAACCTCGATTGGCTGTTGCGCGGCTTGATCGAGCGCGTTCCCGATACCCACAGCGCACTCCTGCTGTCGTCCGACGGCCTCAAAAAGGCCCATTGCGGACTCACCATCGACGAGGCGGACCACCTGGCCGCAATCGCATCAGGCCTGTTCTCCCTCGCCCGCAGCGCCGGAACCCGGTTCGGCGGAAGCAACAGCACCGGAGTACGCCAAGTGGTCGCCGAACTCGACGACTACCTGCTTTTCGTCTCCACCGCCGGGGCCGGAGCCGTCCTGACCGTCATGGCGGGCCGCGGCGCCGACGCCGGAGTCCTCGGTTACGAAATGTCACAACTGGTCAAGAGTGTTCGGCCATACCTGGCCACACCCGCCCGACACGTCGCAGCGGGCGATACGGCGCAGTGACCATGGAGGGACTCGACGACCCCTGGATTGACGACGACGCCGGTCGGCTGGTTCGCCCCTACACCGTCAGCAACGGAAGGACCAGGCCAAGCTCGCATCTGGACCTGTTGTCGATGGTGAAGTCGACCGGCCGGGTCAAGCAATCGCAGCTGGGAATCGACCATTCACAGGCATTGGTTTTGTGCAAGGACCCCATATCGGTCGCAGAGGTCGCCGCCCACCTGAAACTGCCCGCCGTCGTGACAAAAGTACTGCTATGCGACCTAGTCGATTGTGGAGCCGTTACCACCCAGGCCCCCGGCCCCACGGTCGACAAGTCCGACCGCCCACTACTGGAAGCACTCCTCGATGGCCTACAACGACGACTCTGAACCCTTCCCCACGGCTCTTAAGCTCCTCGTCGCGGGCGGTTTCGGAGCCGGAAAAACGACCTTTGTCAGCGCCGTAAGTGAAATCGATCCCCTCAGCACCGAGGAGATCATCACCGAGGCCAGTATCGGCACCGACAACCTCGACGGTGTCGGTGAAAAGACGACGACCACCGTCGCCTTGGATTTCGGCCGCATCACTCTCGACCCCCTCCACATTCTGTACCTGTTCGGAACCCCGGGACAGGAACGGTTTTGGTTCATGTGGGACGAGCTGTCCGAGGGAGCACTGGGTGCGGTCGTGTTGGCCGACACCCGGCGTCTCGAAGAGTGCTTCTCCGCGGTCGACTTTTTCGAACGTCGGGGAATCGAGTTCGTCGTTGCCGTCAACGTCTTTGACGACGCATTCGATTACACACCCGATGAGATCCGTGCCGCATTGGATCTCAAGCCTCGCGTACCGGTGGAGCTGTGTGATGCCAGGGACCCGAAGTCGGCTGTCGGCATCCTGGTTTCACTGGTGAGGCACCTATTGACACTGGCACCGGCGCCACCCGCCGGCTGAATCTTCAATCCAATAGAGGACTGGAACTTTCATGGAATACGAAGACGAACGCTACTCCATGACGCCGCAGGATCCCGAGGCGCCACAACGAGTGGCGCGTTTGAACGAACTCGGTTTGGGGAACGGGCCCGTACCGGAGTTCGACGACTTCGCCCGTGAACTGGCCGAAAGCACCGGCGCGCCGTACGCCATGGTCAATCTCATCGGGGAAGAGCATCAATACTTCGCGGGCCTACACACGCCCGGCCAGGACAACGGCGTCGACGGGCCCGCGGCAGCACAGGAGGCGGCGGGCACCGGCGGTACCGAGCCGGGAAGGGTGATGGATCGCGACCACGGGTACTGCCCGCACGTCGTGGTCCGGAAGAAGGCGCTCGTTCTGGAGGACGTGTGCGACTACCCGCGATTCGCGGGTAACCCGGTTGTCGACGAGATCGGCATCCGCTCCTACCTCGGCGCTCCGTTGGTCGACCACACGGGAACCACGATCGGCACGATCTGTGTGGTGGACGTCGAACCGCGGCCTTGGGGGCGTCCGGGGCTGGAAAAGATCAAGAACATGGCGGCGGAGATGACCGAACGGCTGCGGGCACGCGAGCAGCAGCGGTCCGAAAACGCCGGAGAGTAAAACGGACGAAAAACGTGCCTGGTAAAACCAGGCACGTTTTTCATGTCCCGCTAGGAACGGGTGTCGTCCGTCTGCACCAGGTGCGACAACCGTTCCGACCACTGGCCCTTCCCCAGCCCCAAAGTCGTTTCCGCCAAGCGCGTCAACTGAACGTCGCTGGTGCCCGCCGGTGCGAAAATGTGGAGTGCATCGCGCAGGTACCGCTCGATCGGACGGTCGGTGAACAGCCCCGTGGCCGCGTGGATCTCCATCGCCGCACGCGCCGAGTCGATGGCCGCCTCGACGTTGTAATACTTCGCGTTCATGAGTTCGGCATCGCACGGTTGTGCACTGTCGAGCAGGTGAACCGCATGGTAGGCCAGTAGCCGGCCCGTCATGAGGCGCGATGTCATCTGTCCCAACTTGATCTTGATGTTGGTCAGATTGTGCAACGGTTTGCCGTAAAGGTGCCGTTCCTGCACATACCGCGACGTCTCGTCGACAATGGCCTGGTGAATACCCAACGAGACGGCCGTCAGGTTTGACCGACCGTAAAGGATCGAGGACGAGTACGCCACCGGCATACCTTCGCCCTCCTCCCCGAGGCGGTGAGAGGCCGGAATGCGGCAGTTGTCGAAAATAAGCTCACCGAACGAGAACCCGTGCAATCCCATCGCGGGTTTCTGTTTCCCGAGTGAGAAACCCGGGCGATCCGCCTCGACGAGAAAGGCGGTCAGGCCGCGCGAGCCGTCCCCGGTACGAACGACGACCCCGTGCAGGTCGCCGACGTGACTGTTGCCGACGAAGATCTTCGAACCGTTGAGGATGTAGTCGTCACCGTCACGGACCGCCGTGGCGCTCATGCCGAGAACGTGTCCCCCGGAATCTGGTTCGGTAACCGCGATCGTCGGGAGGCAGTCCCCGGAGGCGATCAGGGGCAGCCACTCCTTCCTCTGTTCGTCACTGCCGAAGTGCACGATCTTCGCAACGCCCAGTTGCGACGCCTGCACCATCGCCCCCATCGCGCCGGACTCACGCGACAGCTCCTCGATGATGATCGTTTTCGCGAGGTGCCCGGCTCCCATTCCACCGTGTTCGGTGTCGATGGTCGCGCCGATCCATCCCTGTTTGGCGATCATGCGAGACAGCTCATGGTGAACGACTTTCGTCGACTCCATTTCGGCGACTCGGCTTCGCACCTCGGTTTGGGCGAACTCTCGTACGCGTTGACGCAGTCGTTCATGTTGTGGGGTGTTGAAATAACCGTCCATGGGGCCACCTCCTTGTTGCCTGTAGGCCCGGCCGCATCGTTTTCAGGGCACACCACAGGGCACGGCCTCCCGATCGAGGGAATCGGGTGTGTTCCGTGTGGACTGGAATGAACTGACGGATTGCCTGATCAGGTGGGGCCACCGGCGGCTTTTCGGTGGATGAACAGGTGATCCGACGGGACCGGGCGCGCTTCCCGGCCGTCCCTTGGAGAGCGGTTCGCCGGCGACATCGTCCCCGGCCGTGTTAAGACTCCCAAAGTTCCTGCCTTTGTGCTGTGTCCTGGCGATTCCGCGGCGAGCGTAGCAAAGTTTTCGCACCGTGCGCAATCACAGCACCGTCCACAGAGATATATTGCGAAACGCATTCACGGCACTGAGGACAGAGCCCCGAAGCGATACCCCTCCTCCGTCGCCGACCCACCCCACCAGGCGAGCACATGCCGCCGCCGGCACGGCCATCCACTGGCGACAAACGCACGGCAGCGCACCGAACCCCCAGCAAGCCGGATGTTTTTCACACGCCAAATGGGCTTATGTGGACAATAACGATCCACTTTCCACCAACCGGAGCCGCGACCGTTCGAGATGCGCCCGTTTTGGACCGGAGCGACCCCGGGCGACAATCCATCGAACCCCGACACGCACGGCAACCGTCACGCTACACTCCGGTGTGGACATGCTTACCGCCCTGCGGCCAAGCGCAAATACCCAGGTAAACGGCAACAGGCGGACGGCAGGACCCCGTGCGACGGACCCCACGGGACCCCGGCGACCGAACGGCGTCGCATTTGGCCACGCACGGCAGCGAGACGGGCGCATAACGAGCAGTGGCACTATGGACCGTAATCGCATCGGTGCACACACCAAGAGCAACGAAGCCGCTGGAAGAGGGCCCATTCGGCCAATGGGCCCTCCACTTCAAGCGCTCGCACATCGACCGATCGAGGGACCACGAAAGATCGAAATAAAGACCTATGTGATTTGACTCACTCGAGACCGGAACCACCGATGACTCGACGCACCAACGGGACACCCGGACGGTATGCCAGATGCACATGGCTCGGTGCGTCCAAAACCACCAGGTCCGCACGACACCCGACCGCGACACGGCCCACATCGTCACGCCTCAGCGCCCGAGCGCCGCCGGCCGTCGCCGACCACAGGGCCTGAGCAACCGTCATTCCCATCTCACGTACCGCCAACGCAATCATCAGCGGCATACTCGACGAGAAACACGAACCCGGATTGCAGTCACTGGCCAACGCCACCGTCACGCCCGCCTCCAGTAGGCGTGCCGCGTCGGGGTAGGGCGAACGGGTCGAAAACTCCACGCCCGGTAGCAACGTGGCGACCGTGTCGCCGCCCGCCAATGCGTCGACGTCCTCAGACGACAGGTACGTGCAATGGTCCACCGACGCAGCACCCAACTCCACGGCCAGACCAACACCCGGCCCATGCCCCAACTGGTTACCGTGAACCCGCAATCCCAGGCCCACGTCCGCCGCCGCCGCCAAAATGGTCCGTGACTGGTCGACGTCGAAAGCTCCACGCTCACAAAACACGTCCGCCCACTTCGCGTGCGGCGCACATGCCTCCAGCATCGGTCCGGCGACCAACGCCGTGTACTCGTCCGCGTCCTCGCCCGGAGGGACGATATGACCACCCAGGTACGTCGTCTCGTCGGTGAACTCCGACGCGATACGCAACGCCCGCGCCTCGTCGGCAACCGTCAGGCCGTACCCGCTCTTGATCTCCACCGTCGTCGTGCCCTGGCTTCTCATCTGACGCACCAGATGCGACACGTTCGCGGACAGTTCGGCATCGTCGGCCGCCCGAACACGCTCCATCGTCGTCGCGATACCACCGGCGGTGTAGGGGCGACCGGCCATGCGCGCGGCGAACTCGGCCGAACGATCACCGGTGAACACCAGGTGCGAGTGGGTATCGACAAAACCGGGCACCACCGCGGCGCCCTCGGCGTCGACACGTTCGTCCGCAACCGGGGCCTGCGAAGCAGGACCGACCCAGGCGATACGACCGTCCTCGGCCAACACCGCCGCATCCGTCAGAACCGTGAACTCGTCGTCACACAACGACAGCTCACCGATGTTGTCGATCAGCAGGCTACTCATGCGTCCGCCATCGGAATCTTGACGCCACGCTCGGCCGCCACCTCTTCGGCACGCTCGTACCCTGCATCCACGTGCCGCATGACGCCCGAGCCCGGGTCGTTCGTCAACACCCTGGCGATCTTCTGAGCCGCCAACTCCGTACCGTCGGCGACCGTCACCTGACCGGCGTGCAGCGAACGCCCCATGCCGACTCCACCACCATGATGGATCGACACCCACGTCGCCCCCGAGGCCACGTTCAGCATCCCGTTCAACAACGGCCAGTCCGCGATCGCGTCCGACCCGTCCTTCATCGCCTCGGTCTCCCGGTACGGGGAGGCGACACTGCCGGTGTCCAGATGGTCGCGGCCTATCGCAATCGGCGCCTTCAACCGGCCGTCGGCGACCATCTCGTTGAAGCGTTCGCCGGCCTTGTCGCGTTCTCCGTACCCCAACCAGCAGATCCGCGACGGCAAGCCCTGGAACGCGACCCGCTCACCCGCCATCCGAATCCACCGGGCCAACGACTCGTTCTCCGGGAACAGCTCCAGAATCGCCTCGTCCGTCGCGGCGATGTCGGCCGGATCACCGGACAGCGCCGCCCACCGGAACGGGCCCTTGCCTTCACAGAACAGCGGACGAATGTACGCCGGGACAAACCCCGGGAAATCGAACGCGCGATCGTATCCGGCGAGTTTGGCCTCACCACGAATCGAGTTGCCGTAGTCGAAGACCACGGCCCCGTCGTCGAGGAAACCCACCATCGACTCGACGTGTTTGGCCATCGCGGCACGCGACCGCTCGGTGAACTCCTCGGGTTTCTTCGCCGCGTAATCCGGCGCATCGGCCAGATCGATGCCGTCCGGCACGTAGGACAACGGGTCGTGAGCCGACGTCTGGTCGGTCACGATGTCGATCGGCACCCCCATCCGACGCAGGCGGGGGAGGACCGTCGCCGCGTTACCCACCAAACCGACGGACAGCGCCTTCTTCTCCGTCCGTGCCTCGGTCGCCAGCCTCACGGCGTCGTCGAGGTCCTCGGCCACCACGTCGAGGTAACGGGTCTCGACACGACGACGCAATCGAACCGGGTCGATGTCGACGATTAGACAGGCCCCGCCGTTCATGGTGACTGCCAGCGGCTGGGCGCCGCCCATACCGCCGCAGCCTGCGGTCAGAGTGAGCGTGCCGGCGAGGGTGCCGCCGAAGTGCTTACGCGCCACCGCCGCGAACGTCTCGTACGTTCCCTGAAGGATTCCCTGGGTGCCGATGTAGATCCACGAACCGGCCGTCATCTGCCCGTACATGAGAAGCCCCATCGCCTCGAGGCGACGAAACTCCGGCCACGTGGCCCAGTCCCCCACGAGGTTCGAGTTGGCCAGCAACACCCGTGGCGCCCACTCGTGCGTCGTGAAAACACCCACCGGCTTACCACTTTGGACCAGTAGAGTCTCGTCGGCGCGAAGCTCACGAAGGGTCCGCAGTATCGCGTCGTAACTTCGCCAGTCACGGGCCGCCTTACCCGTGCCGCCGTACACCACGAGATCGTCGGGGTTCTCGGCGACATCGGGATCCAGGTTGTTCTGAAGCATCCGGTAGGGCGCTTCGATCTGCCAGTTTTCGCACGTCGGAGTGGTACCGCGTGGTGCCGTCACCCGGCGGGGCATCTGGTGTGTCATGGCCGCCAGAGTAACCGTTCACCGACGTAGGCGACCGTCGGTGGCGAACCGCCGAGGCCACACGGCGCCGGTTCGTCGACGCCGTCCCCCACCGCCCGATATCCCGGGTAACACGTTAGGGAGCCGCCGCCTCAACCAGCGGCATCGTCCGATATGTCACCTGCTCGGCCAGGGCGATCACCGAAGACGCACGTACCACGCCCTCAAACGAGACGATCTCGTCGATCACCCGTTGAAGATCGGTGTTCGTACGGGCAACGACGCGACACACCAGGTCACCCGCACCCGTCACCGTGTGCGCCTCCAACACCTCCGGGATCGCCGACAGGTGTTCGGCGACCGGACGGTGCCCGTGCGCCTGCGCGATCTCCAACGTCATGAACGCCATGACGGAGTAACCCAACGCCGCCGGACTGATACCCGGCCCGAAGTCCCGGATGACCCCCCGTGACATCAGCTTGTCCAACCTCGCCTGCACGGTTCCCCGCGCCACCGACAGGCGCCGAGCACACTCGAGCACACCGATACGAGGCTCGGCGTGCAACAACGCGATCAACCGCGCGTCCAGCCGATCAATCGACGCATCACTAGGCATGTTGTCCATGCTATAGCCGCTCAGAAGAGCAGTATTGAGCAACCTGTTCAGGATTATGGGCAACACTTGCCTAGTCAACCCGCTGTCGTCGATCATCACGGCACCGGAACCGTTCCGAACCGAAAGCTCCGGCCAGGCGCAAGGAGGCGACCATGACCGATCTGACCATCCCCGAAGCCCAACTCGTGGGTGCTGTCGAGCACGACATCAGCAAGGACGACTTTCCCATCAAAGGGTGGGACCACCTCCGTTTCTATGTCGGCAACGCCAAACAGGCCGCTCACTATTACTCCACCGCCTTCGGCATGGAGCGCATCGCGTACCGCGGACCGGAGCAGGGCTTTCGCGAGCACGCCGAATACGTCCTGAAATCCGGCGGAGTCACCTTCGTCCTCGCGGGCGGCGTCACCGCCGAATCCGCCGCCACCAAGCACTACGCCAAGCACGGCGACGGTGTCATCGAAGTGGCCCTCGAAGTTCCCAACGTCGACGACAACTACGCCTTCGCGCTGAAGCAGGGCGCCATCGGACTCGAAGAACCCCACGACGTCACCGACGAACACGGCACCATTCGCGTCGCCGCGCTGGGAACCTACGGCGAGACCCGCAACGTCCTCATCGACCGCTCTCGGTACAACGGCCCGTTCATGCCCGGCTTCGTGGCCGCAGACCCCATCGTCGACCGCAGCGCCGCCATCGCCGAGGGCCGTGAACCCAAGCGCTTCTTCCAAGCCATCGACCACGTCGTCGGCAACGTCGAAGAGGGCAAGATGCTCGAATGGGTCGAGTACTACCAGAAGGTCATGGGCTTCACGAACATCGTCGAATTCGTCGACGACGCCATCGCCACCGAGTATTCGGCGCTCATGTCCAAGGTCGTCGCCAACGGGACCCGCAAGGTCAAGTTCCCCATCAACGAACCGGCCGACGGCGTCAAGAAGTCCCAGATCGACGAATACCTGGAGTTCTACAACGGACCCGGCGTGCAGCACATGGCATTGGCCACCAACGACATCCTTGCCTCCGTCGACGCGATGCGCGCCCAGGGCGTCGAGTTTCTCGAGGCGCCCGACTCCTACTATGACGATCCCGAACTGCGTGAACGGATCGGAACCGTCCGGGTGCCCATCGAGGAATTGAAGAAGCGCTCCGTCCTCGTCGACCGCGACGAAGACGGTTACATGCTTCAGATCTTCACCAAACCGCAGCAGGACCGTCCGACGGTGTTCTACGAGCTGATCGAACGCCACGGCTCCCTCTCCTTCGGCAAGGGCAACTTCAAGGCCCTGTTCGAAGCACTCGAGAAGGAACAGGCCAACCGCGGCAACCTGTAGTCACACGACGTTTCGCACGGCTCCGCCTCGTGTGGGCGGAGCCGTCTGCGTACTGTGCTCGGACCTGAGCGCCCGACTCAGGGCCTTCTTCCCACGGCGCGAACGGGCGCGAACCGGCCGTCCACCACCTCGTAGTGCCACGCAGGACCGTCCACGGCCAGCGTGGTCACCGCGGCGACGAGTCGATCGACGTCGGTGACGTCGCTACCGAGTCCGACGCTGGCTCGCACCGCCTGTTGATCGGTGCCGGTACCGTCCTGGCGATGCCGGGCCGGTCCGGTGAGGGCCCGAGATCGCCGCACCAACCGACGTGTCAACGGGTGCGCGCAGAACAGTCCGTCCCGCACACCGATCCCGTGCTCGGCCGACAGAACGGCCGCGACCAGGCCCGCTTCGAGACCGTCCACCGTGAACGTCACGGTACCGACACGGGGCGAGTCCGGGCCGAACAGATGCAGCAGTCGGACCCCCTCGACGCGGCCGAGCCCTCGGGCAAGACGCCGCCGGAGCGCCTCCTCTCGAGCTTCGATGTGATCCCAGGCCGTCGACAACCTCCGACACACCGCAGCCAACGCGACCGCCCCGACGACGTTGGGGCTTCCCCCTTCATGCCGGGCCGGGCCGGTGTGCCAGGTGATGTCGTCCGTGGCGTCGCCGACACGGGCCGACGCCCCGCCGCCGAGCAGGTGAGGCCGCGCCCGATCAAGCCAGTCGGACCGTCCCGCCAAGACACCGACGCCGAACGGCGCGTACAGCTTGTGGCCGGAGAAGGCGATGTAGTCGGCGCCGGACTCGTCGAGGCCGACGCGACGGTGAGGCGCCAGCTGAGCGGCGTCCACGGCCAGCCTGGCACCGAATCGGTGTGCCACGCGCGCGATGTCGGCGATCGGAAACAGTTCACCGGTCACGTTGGAGGCGCCGGTGACGGCCACGAGGACGGGACGTTCATCGCCGAGAACGGTCAAGGCCGCAGCCACCGAACGGACCGCGGCGCCCGGTGAATCGGGTGTGGGCAACCGGACCGGATCCGGCCAGGGGAGAAGATTGGCGTGGTGCTCGGATGCGAACGTCACCACGCGACAGCCTTCGGGCAGGCTGCGAGCAAGCAGATTGAGAGCCTCGGTCGTGTGCCGAGTGAACACCACATGGTCGTCGGGTCGGGCGCCGACGAACCGACCGACCTCGGCCCGAGCGTCCTCGTAGGACAATGTGCACTGTTGAGAAAGCCACCCGGCGCCACGGTGAACGGCGGTGTACCGGGGAAGAATCTCCGCAACGGCGGCAGCGGCCACCTGCGAACACGGGGCGCTCGCGGCGTAGTCGAAGTTCGCGTAACGAACATGACGCCCGTCCACGAGCGGAACCTCGGGTTGTGGAAGAACATCGAGCCCGATGGACGCGGAGGCCGATTGATCGTCACGCCCGACGACATCCGGGTCGACCGCACGATGGGTGATGAGTGTGGACAATGACATGTCGCCTCCCGGCTGGTCCGACGGACCTCGCCAGGCCCGCGCCTTGCCCGACACCTCGTGGTGTCGAACCCGGTCCTCACCTGGGGCACCCCACGCGGAGTTGGGTTGCCGGGCAGCCAGCCAGGGCTTCACGCTGCCACTCATGACCTGGCAAGACTCTAACCCGACCTCGACGCCACGTCCACCCACCCCGTCCCGAGGCCCTCGTCACAACAGACCACTTCGGCTAGGCGTGTTAGCTTGTCGGCAACATCAACCGGAGGGTCCATGCCACGTGTAGGCCTGTCCACGGACACGGTCGTCGACATCGCGCTCAACATCCTCGACGAGACCGGAGACGTCACCCTCGCCCGCGTCGCCTCCCGCGCCGGTGTCGCGCCTCCCTCGCTGTACAAACACGTCACCAATCTCGCTCAGCTACGCGACCTGATCGCTCTGGCCGCCATGACGGAGTTGGAGGATCGCGTCACCCGGGCCACCCGAGGACGATCCGGTCCCGAGGCGGTCACCGCGGGACTACACGCCTGGCGCGACTACGTGCGCGAACGCCCACACCGCTACCGGGCCATTCCACTGGATCCGTTGCACAACGACAAACTCGCCGCCGCAGGACGTCGGCTGCTCGACACGGCCGCCGACACCCTTCGCGCCTACCGGCTCTCCGCCTCCGAAACCGTCCACGCCACACGCGCTATGCGCGTCATCGTGCACGGATTCGCCGGGCTCGAAACGGACGGCGGATTCGGGCTCCCCACCGATCTGGACGACAGCTTCGGTCACCTGATCGACATGTACCTGGCGTCGCTCCCGCCCGTCGACGGCCAACCGAATGCGTCAAGCCCACAAACACAACCTTTAGTCTGGTGCCATGAGCCAAGAGCCAGTCGTCGTCGGTCCGGCGCCACCTCCTCAGGCGCCACCGGGCAGTCCCCCCGCCACGTCCCGGCTGCGACGCGTCCTGCTGATGGTGGCCGTCTACCTGCCGCCCGTGTTGGGCGCGGTCTCGCTGGCCTTCGTCATCCACCTGTCGCTGAGCGGTTCGGCGATCGCGACAGGCATCGCCGCCGCGATAGTGCCCGTGCCGCTGCTCGCCGGCTGCTTCCTCTGGCTGGGACGGAACAACCCTCGTCCCTTCCGGTTCCTGCTGTTCTGCTTTGGATGGGGGGCCCTGGTCGCGACCGGCATTTCGGTGTGGGTCAACACCGGTGCCGCCATCCTGTTCACCAATCTGGGCGTCAACTCGTACGACGGCTGGGACCGTCCCGGCGCCGATATGCTCAGTTGGGCCGAGTTCCTCACCGCCGTCGTCTCGGCACCGATCATCGAGGAACTGACGAAGGCGCTGGCCCCCCTGGCGATCTTCTGGTTCCGGCGGCGCTACTTCACCGGGATTCTTGACGGAATCATCTACTGCGGCATGGCGGGGCTGGGCTTCGCGATGGTCGAGAACATCCTCTACCTCGGTCGCGGTTTCGACAGCGGCGATTCGTTGTTCGGTGTTTCCGGTGCCTTCCTCATCACCGGGATGACGTTCGTCATGCGCATCCTGATCAGTGGTTTCGCACATCCGTTGTTCTCGTCGATGGTCGGTATCGGCTTGGGTCTGTCGCGTCGACGCGGTCGGGGCATCGGCAGATGGCTGATCCCGGTGGCCATGGTGCTCGCCGCCATGCTGTTGCACGCGTTGTGGAACCTGATCGCGTCGTTGGGCATCAACATCCTGCTCGCGGGCTATCTCGCCGTGATGATGCCGGTGTTCTTCACCGTGGTCGGTGTCGCACTGTGGTTGCGCGCCGGTGACGCTCGGCTCAGCGTCACGGCGTTGGCCGAATATGTGGACGCCGGCCTGCTGACGCCTCCCGAACTGGCCGCGTTGGCCACGTTCCGCCGCCGGGCGTCGGCTCGGCTTTGGGCGAAACGCGTCGCCGGTGATCCGGGTGCCAAGGCGATGCGCGAATTCCAACGCCTGGCGACACGCCTGGCCGTCCAGCGCGACGCGACCGCTCGCGGTTTCGATCGGTACGACCCCGACACCGAACAGCGGCTCCTGGACCGTGTCCTGGCCACACGCCAGGTGTTCGCACGCGCGGACAGAGCCATGCCACAGGCGACATGGGACGGTCACTACTACCAGATCCGCTTCCCCGACGGTTCGATTCGGCAGGTCAATCCACCGCCACAGCCGGTCATGCCCATACCGATCATGCCACCCGGTGTGCCTCGTCCGGTGCCGACCGGCCCGTCTTCCTGGCAGGGCGCACCCGGGCACCCGCCACCGCCTCACTCGTCACCGCCGACGCGATGGTGAGGCGCTATTCCTGGAGGCCCTCCCGGTGCGGACGGGTGCAGACGCCCTCGTATCCGGGGGCGCCCGGCTCCAGTTCAGTCCACAACGGATAAACGTTGGCCGTGGCCTCCTGCCCCTCGATAGTCCCGTCAGGACAGTCATCGGGCTTCTTGACGATCGCCAGAATCTTCAGGTCCGCCGAATAGTCACCACTGCCGTCGCAGGGAACCTCGACAATCTCCTCGTCGTCGGTCACATGGATACAGTCACCGGCGACGATCTGTCCGCCACCGGCACCCGGGTCACCCGGGTGCGGAGGGAGCAGATCACGGGCACACAGGATCCGGTCCACCTCCGGCTCCTCCGGCTCCTCGTCGTCGTCCTCCGGCAACGGTTCGGTGATCGGAGGCGAATACAACTCGATCATGTGATCCGTCCCGAACGGGCACGACGGCCTACCGGGCGGATCGACCGGGCCGACGATGTCGAGGATCAACACCGTGGCCTTCGGGTCGTCACATCGCACGCCGACGTAATCGGTCGGATCGTCGTCGGTCAGCGGCGCCGCACAACCGGCGCGCACCAGTGCGTCCGGGTCCGGAATGACCACCGGACCACCCGGCGAGTTCAGCCAGATCCCCAGCACCGTCGCCACCACCATGCCCAAGGCGAGTGCACCGAAACACGCACCGAGAATGTGCTGCACATGGTGTGCCCGTTGGCGGGAACGCTTCGATTCGCCCGTCGTCGCCTCCTCGGCGGCATCGGCGGCGGTCGCGTCGCCTTTGTCGGGTTCTTGTGGCGCTGATCGCATGCGGCCAAGTATGCCTTTAACCGTCCTCAGGGCATCGCCAGGTGCGTGTGCACCTTCGACATCGACCACGTCACCGGAGGTTTGCGGGCCCGCGCCGTTTCCGGTGGTCGGTGGGCCACGGCGCGGTTATTGGACCACGTTCGAGGTTGCTGCCGCCGTTAGGGTCCAGTCATGTCGGCATCCAACAAGGCGCCTCCCACGGTAGCCACCACCTGGCACGAATACCCGGTCGGTTTCATCGGTGAAAGCGCCCGCGCCCTTCTACGTACCCTGATCCCGTTCTTCGCCGGCGTGGGCGCCACCTTCGTTCTGCTTCTCGTCGGCAGCATTGTCCTCGACGAAGGCGTCGTCGGATACCGCCTCACGGAACCGCTCGACACCATGTTCCGCACGAGCATGCTCGTCTTCCTCGTCGTCGCCTACCTGTCCACATTTGCGTTGGCCGTTGCCGTCGGTGTGCGCGACACCTCCACCTCAAGGGCCCTGGACAACGCCGCACTCTCGAACGCCGCCGTGACCGAGGTACCGCACCCGGGGCAAATCGAACACGTCATCGAGCCTCCCTGGTGGGCACTTCTACTGTTCCAGTTTGGGCACCTCCTGATAGGCGTTTGTGGTCTCATCGCCGGGTTCATGGCGTTCGGTGAGGAGGCTTCAAGCACTCAGGTTGTTCTCGGCTCTCTCGGCTTGATCGCCCTGGTGACGCCGATCATTTTTTGGACGTACCTCCGCGCGTGGCCGGCACACGGACAACGCCGCATCCGGATCTCACAACACTGGACCACCGGACGTGAAAAAGCCGCGTGGAAAACCGCGCGGGGACAATCGCTCTCACCGGTCGACGGCTCCGAGTTCACCGTTTCGGCTCGCCGCATGAAACTGGGAACCACACTGGCGACGACCGCCGCCGTCTTCGGGGTCGTCGCCGTCATCGTCTTGGTGATGCATCTGTTCATCACTCACCCCGACGCAACCGGGCAATGGCGATACGACCAACCCGATGCGGGGCCCCGCGCCGAGCTCGACGCGACGTCCGAATCGATACTCGCCGCCGCCCTGTCCGTGGGGGCGGTACTCGCCGTGCTCGCGGTGGTCGTGTTCGCTATCGGTGTCCTCGTCGAAGGTGCCGCTCACACCGCCGAAAAGGCCGCACTACGCCGCGCTCTCGAGCACTCGGCCGGGGGACGGCCGCCGGCGGATGTGCTGAAACGCCACAGTGAACGCCGTTCACCGCGCACCGCCGAGGTCCTCGCCGCGTTCAGCGGAGTCGGAATGATCGTCGGCCCGACCGGATGGCTGGTCGGCACGTTCGACACCGACATGTCCCACGGTTTCGCCTCCACCGGGATCGCTATAGTCGGCATCGCCGTCGCGTTCCTCGTGGGTTCGCTGATCGCCAACGCGGTCGCGAATGTGCGCGGCCAGGCGATGCGCAACGAGCTGTTGCACCGCTGGCCGTCCATACCGCGTGTGAAACGCGACGAGGACGGCAAGGTGAAACGAGTACGCAAAGGCCCCGCGTTGAAACCGGCCAAGGGCGAGTTCGCGTACGAAGCCTATCGACGCCAAGTGCAATGACCGAACGACCGCCACCGTTCGGTCGGCGGAAACGCTCTGAAGGACCTCACCGTGAACGATGACTCGAAAATGGACCGGGACCGGGTACGTCGCGCCTATGACACCGTCGCGGACGGTTACGCGGCGCTGTTGCCCGACATGAGGTTTGAGCACCGGCTCGACCGCGCGATGATCGACGAGTTCGCTCGGGCGGTCGTCGAGTCGGATCCTCCGACGGTGTTGGACGCCGGTTGCGGCACCGGGCGTCTTGCCGGTTACCTGTCGCAACGGGGCTGCCGGGTCACGGGAGTCGATGTGTCTGGCGAGATGATCCGCAACGCCCGCGAGACCTACCCGCTGCTCGATTTCGACGTCGGGGACCTGGCCGACCTGCCCTACCCGAGCGAAGCGTTCGCGGGTGTAACCGCCTGGTACTCGCTGATCCACACGCCACCGCAGGCACTGCCCGATGTGTTCGCGGAGTTCTCACGGGTGTCACGGTCCGGTGGGTCGCTGCTGCTCGGTTTTCAGCGCGGTACGGGCACCCGGCGCATCCACGGCGCCTACGGCTACGACGTTGACATGTCGGCCGTCCTGCACGACCCGGATCCGATCGCGCAGTTCTTGAGCAAAGCCGGGTTCACCGTGTCGGCGGTCCTGACCCGAGGGCCGGAGGAACCGGAGAAGCCGGGCCAGGCGGTCATGCTCGCGCGTCGCGTGTGAGCCGATGTGGGTTTAAAGGATCGCAGCCGATTCGACCACGGCCGGTTGGGCGGAGCCGCATGCCTCGGACCCTCCACATGTGGACGGTCGACGAGCCGTTGCGTCGGCGGCGCGTGTGCCTCGTACCGGCCCGTGTGCCAAATCGATTTGCTTTACCTCTTCCGTTGGCCGTGAAAAGTCCCTAATCTGATGACATGCCGTGAGCCCCCGCACGGCAGATCCTGTTTGGACGAAAGGAACTTCCGTGCAGATCGACAGGCAGACAGTCAAAGGCGCCGGGGCAAGACTTCGCCAGGTGGGCGACGACGCCACCTCGTATTTGGAACGAGTGTCCACCCCCATGCGTGCCCGCCTCCAAGGCAACCAGGGCCTAACCTCCATGGCCACGCTCCAACAGGTCGTCGACCAGCTGGAACGCCGCACCCGTGACCTGGCTACCGACTCCCGGTCCACCGGTGATCGCGTCATGATCGCCGCCGACAGTCACCACAACACCGACGCCGCCCGAGCACAAGGTTTCGCCGCGATGAGTCCGTCCAGGGGCCGGTGATGGTCAACTTCGCCCAACTGCGCACCGTCGACACCGCCCCCCTTATCGAGCTCACCGACCAGGCCCGCCGGACGGCCACCGAGCTCGAACAGTTCGGATCCGACACCGACGTCCAACGGAATGCGCTGGCTTCCTCCTGGGCGGGTGCCGACGCCAACGCCGCCATCGCCCGCATCGGTAAACACGGCCAGGACTACCGGATCCACTCCGGTCTGTATGGGCGGGTCGACACGATCGTGACCAGCCTGGCCCACCATCTGGACACCGCCAAACAACGCCTCGAATCGGCCGTGAGCATGGTTCCGTCCATTCCCGGTTCCATTGACGGCTCGGGCACCATCACGATCAATTACGCGGCGTTGGGCCCCAATCCGACACCTGCCGCCGTACAGGCGGCACAGGCCCGCGCCCAACAGGTGCACGGATACCTGTGCCAGGCGCTTCAGTTGGCCAACGACGCCGATCGGCGGGCGCAATCCGAACTGGCGGGCCTGATCGCGCCGGTGGACGCGGCCAACGCCCAGGTCGCCGCCCGACAGGCCGAAAACGACGAACCCGCCGTCGGCGAGGAACCGCAGGCCTCGGACGGCCCCGCAACGGCACCCGCCGAGTCGGAGCACACCGACCAACCCGACGACGCCTCGGAGTCCGACGACGAACAGCAGAACTCCGGCGCCACACCACCCGGCCAACCCGGCACGCCGGGTGGCGGCGACGGAGGCGACGGAGAAGGGGAACCGCTCCCTCCCGCCGGCGTGGTACCGCCTCCGGTCGGTGACCTCAACGAGGCGCAGATGAGCAATGCCATGCGCATCATCGAAGTCGGTGAGGCGCTGGGGATCAGTGAACAGGGGCAGGCGATCGCTTTGGCGACGGCGATGCAGGAGAGCAACTTCCGCAATCTCGCCAACGACAGCCTTCCCGCATCGCTTGACGTACCCAACGAAGGTGTGGGCAGCGACCACGACTCCGTCGGGGTGTTCCAGCAGCGCCCAAGCCAAGGCTGGGGCTCCATTGAGGAATGCATGGACGTGGACTACGCGGCGAGCAAGTTCTACGAGGAACTGCAGCGGGTCGACGGCTGGGAAAACATGGAGTTGACCGAAGCCGCCCAGGCCGTGCAACGGTCGGCGTACCCGGACGCATACGCCAAGTGGGAAACCCTCGCCTACGACATCCTGGGGGCCGCCCGCGGCGACTGAGAAGCGGTTGTCGCACCCACCACGCCATGACACGGTGGTCGGCCGTTCACGACGAGCAAGCTCAAGAACGACGCCTCTCAAGCGGCCGCCCCACCGGTGCACCGAGGGCATGCTTTCGGGCGCGCCCGCTGTCGACATCCGTTGCACGGACAACCCTCGCAGCGTCCATCTCCGCCCCGGCAGACTGCGTCGACGGCGTTTTCTCGTGACTCCGCCCGGCGCGGCTCGAGCTCGTGCGACAGCCTCCGATAACGGCGTCGACGAACCCGGACCACTTCACGATCCGCTCCGATGGGCGAGTCCGCCGCAGAAACGCGCCTCGAACGGGCCCGGTCAACGACCGTGTGGACCACACCGTTTCCTCCCGATACGCGGGACGAACCCTCCGACCGCTTCGTCGTCACCGTCCACAGAATCGCCGGGTCACCGGAATCCCTTGTGCGGCGTCGGTTCGGGCGGAACCGACATCCGAACTCCCGAGCGATGTGGCCGCCGGTCGTGTTCACATCACCAGATACCGCAGTAGAACCACATCGCCCATCTGCCGGGTCTCCACGAGACGAAACGGGTTGGACCGATCGAACGGGAACCGTGCATCGGATACGAAACGCGGCGCCGTGGAATCGCCCACCAGAAACGGCGCGATGACAAGCTGAAGTTCGTCGACGAGGCCGGCTGCCAGCAGTTGGGTGTGCAGCCGACCACCGCCTTCGACCATCAGACGGTCGACTCCCCTTGCATCGAGGTCGGCGAGCATCCGGTTCAGGTCGACGGGGTCGCCCGCGTCGACGACCTCGGCCGCCGCCGCGAGGCGATCCGACACGTGACGGTGAGCCGATGATCGAGTGTAGACGATCCGAGGGGTGTCGCCCGCGGTGAAGAACGCACGGTTGGGGTCGAGGTCTCCGCTTCCGGTCATAGTGACCTTGATCGGGTGCGGGGGGCGCCCCTGAGCCCGGCGTGCGGCCCGTCGCCGCTCGGAGCGGATGAGAAGTCGCGGATTGTCGGCCCTGATCGTCGCAGCGCCCACGAGGATGGCGTCGACTTTGGCGCGTTCGTCGTCTACGCGATCGAAATCGGCGTCATTCGAGAGCAGAAGACGCTCATTTGAGGCGTCGTCAAGATATCCGTCTATTGAGGTTGCTGCGGACAGAAGAAGATAAGGCCGTTTGTCGGTTGTCATGGAGGACTCCGCAATGACGCCGTTGGAATCGAACCCGGTCGGTTTGTAAGTCTAGGTTCCCGCCTGCCGAGGCCCTGCGAGCAGCTCGTCGAACGTCTCCGATAGACGCGGAATACCGGGGTCGGGTCACGATTCTTCCATAATGGCCTATTCATTGAACGGTTGTTCCACGAGTGGCCATACCCTTCTCACGTCGTGTAGAAAAGTTTCATTGGTATTGACTACGGTGAATCTAACCGCCATGATGTTGTCACGCATGAAACCCGGCCCCCTGAATGAATGGAGAGGATTTCATGTCCGGCAACCCTCTTAACCGTCGTCGCGCCATAATGGCCGGCGCAGCCGGCCTCGCCGGCCTGGCCGCCGCCCCGCTGGTGGCCAACATCGCCTCGGCCGAAACCACCGGCCCGAGCCCGAACGCAACGAAGGTGTATCTCGACCCGGGCCACGGCGGTCACGATTCCGGCGCAGCCGCCAACGGCCTACTCGAGAAAAACCTGAACCTCGACATCGCCTTGAGGACCCGCGACCTGCTCGTCGGCGCAGGCCACACGGTCCGTATGTCACGCGACAGCGACGTCTTCCAAGAGCTGGCATGGCGGGCGTCAGACGCCAACAGCTGGGGAGCGTCCCTGTTCGTCAGCATCCACATCAACGCCGGCGGTGGAACCGGCTTCGAAAGCTACCGGTACACCTCCGTGTCGCAACCGACCGTCGACTTCCACAACCGGCTCCACGCCGGCATTCTCGCGGGAATGAACTCGCACACTCCGGTCACCAACCGCGGCATGAAAACCGCGAACTTCGCCGTTCTTCGACTGACCGCCATGCCCGCGGTACTGACGGAGAACCTGTTCATCGACCGCGCCGAGGACGCGGCCCTGCTGGCCGACAGCGGCTTCATACAGGCGACGGCTCAGGGCCACGCCAACCGTATCGAGGCGATGCTCGCCTCCATGTAACGACGAAGCTTTCGTCTCCCTCGCCGCCCCATCGGTTCCCCTTCGCCGGTGGGGCGGTCAACGTTTCGCCGACAATGATCACGTACGTCGGGCGGCACGAAGAGGTGCCCGGTGTCGAATTGAGCCGTCTGCATGCGGCCACTTTCGGACGACCCGACCGAAACGATGTGGACGACTCGGCTGGAGCGGCACAGCCTCGGGTACGTGACGATCGGCGACACCGACCGCCTCGTCGGATTCGTCAACGTCGTCGGAGACGGTGGCAGACACGCGTTTCTCGTCGACACCTGCACCGCACCCGACATGCGGGGCACGGCATCGGTCGACACGTCGTCGACTGCGCACTGCGCGACGCCCAGGAGGCGGGATGCACATGGGTACACGTCGATTTCGCGCCGGACCTCGCCGGTTTCTACTTCGACGTCTGCGGTTTCTCCTCGACATCGGCCGGATTGATCCGTGTCGACGCGTCGTCGACGTCGGTCGGCTCAACGGCCTCGGGCAGTACACAGGCGTCGCCCTCACACACCGCCGCGTCGGCCCCACGCATCTGCAATCCGGTCACGCCTCCTCCTTCGTCACTTCGGTGAGTACCTGCTCGAAAATGGCGGCCTCCTGAGCACCCGAAACACCATAGGCCTCGTTGACGACGAAGAACGGTACGCCGGTGATCCCGTATTCACGGGCCTTGGCTATGTCGTCGACGACGTCCTGGGCATAGGCGTCCCCGGCTAGGGCTTCACGCACCTCGTCGCCGTCAAGACCGACCTCTGCGGCAAGCACGGCGAGTTCATCGTCACGCCCCAGATGCCGTCCCTCTTCGAAGTAGGCGGCGAACAAACGCTCCATCAGCTCCAGTTGACGACCGTGTTTCCTCGCCAGATGCAGAACCCGATGTGCCTTCAGCGTGTTGGTGTGTTTCAAGGCGTCGAAGTCGTACGACAGGCCGACCGAAGCCGCCACCTCGGTGACCTGCTTCAGCATGTCCCGGACCCGGTCCTTGGGCATGCCCTTGTGCTTGGCGAGGAAGTCGATCTCGTTGCCGTCGAAGTCGACGGGCGTATCCGGGGCGAGCTCAAACGAGTGGTACTCGACGTCGATGTCTGCGGTGCCGCCCGCGTCTCGATACCTTTTCACGCCCTCCTCAAACCGGCGTTTGCCGATGAAACACCACGGGCACGCGATGTCCGACCAGATGTCAACCTTTACGTTCGTCACGTCATGGCCAACACCGGCGAGGTGTAGAAATTCCTCAGCGCCGACCGGCGGCCTTCCACTCGGCGACGGCTTCGTTGTGCTGGGGCGGTGCAAAGAAGAGGACGACGACCAACCCGATGCACAAAACGGCGGCCGGGAGGAACAGCGCCTCGGCCATGGCCTTCGCGAACCCGTCGCGTAGCTCCACGGGCACGTTTTCGGCGTTCGGTCCCACACCGGGGGCGTACACGCCCAGGCGTGCGCTCATCATGGCCGCAATCGCCGCGCTGCCGATGACGGCGCCGACCTGACGGGTCGTGTTATACACGCCCGATCCGGCACCGGCACGGTGCGGCGGCAGGTTGCGGGTCGCGCTGGAAGCCAGCGGCGCCCACACGCCGGCGTTGCCCACACCGAGGAACAACGTCGGAAGAATCAAAAGCCAGATCGGGGCGTCGGGGGTGATGACCAGCCCGAGAAACGCCAAGCCGATGCTCATGCAGGCGTACCCGACCGCGGCGATGTACTTGGGATCGGTCCGGTCGACCAGTCGCCCGACCACGGGGGCCAGAGCACCCGACAGGATCCCCATGGGCACCAACAACAGTGCCGCTTGCAACGGAGTAAGTCCCCGCGCCCCCTGGGCGTACAGCATGAGCGGAAGCGCCATCGACGTGACCGCGAACGACATCGTCGCGATCGCGACGTTGGACAGGCTGAAGTTCCGGTCGGAGAACAGCGACAGCGGAATGAGGGGTTCTTTGGGCTTGTATCGCTGCCATAGAAGAAAGACGCCCAGGGTGACCAGGCCGGCGATGACGAGCGACCACACCGTGATGGGTCCGACGATGGTGCCCCAGTCGAAGGTTTCGCCTTCCTGAATGCCGAACACCAGGAGGAACATGCCCACGGCGCTCAAAACGACACCGAGCATGTCGAACCGGCGCCGGTTCGTGCTGAGCCGGGGCACGAGCCGAAACGCCAGGACGAACGCGACGACCCCGACGGGCACGTTGATGAAGAAGATCCACTCCCAGCCGCCCGCACCGACGAGAAGACCACCCAGCATGGGGCCGGTCAGGGTCGCGATACCGGCGACGGCTCCCCACAGTCCCATGGCGACGCCGCGGCGGTCGGGCGGAAAGATCCGCGTGATGACCGCCATGGTCTGGGGCGTCATCATGGACGCTCCGAGCCCTTGAACCACGCGGGCCACGATCAGGCCCTCGATGGAGTCGGACAGACCGCACCAAATCGACGAGAGGGTGAAAACGACAAGCCCGGTCAGGTAGATCGTCTTAGGCCCGTACCGGTCGCCGAGTCGTCCCGTCGTCAACAGCGGTACCGCATAGGCGAGCAGATAGGCGCTGGTGACCCATACCGCTTCGGTGATCCCCGCGGACAGATCGGTCATGATCGCGGGCATCGCCACGGACACGATGGTCGCGTCGACCAAAATCATGAAGAAACCTATGACCAACGACCACAGTGCCGGCCACGGTTTTATTGACTGGTTCACTCACATGCCCCTTGCGAACGCGGGCCGGTTAAGGCCGACACCGCCACAGGGACCCTACAAGACCCCGGGCTGTCTGCTGAGTCACACTGGGCCGCCGACCGGAGCGACCTCGTCGGGCAGCAACAGCGTCAGCTCTCGCCAGATCGCGGTTGCGTTACACGGTGTGGCGTACACGTCGCCGTCGATCTTCTCGAACCGGCACCAGCCTTCCGCCGTGTCGAGCACCCGAACGGCTGCGGAGACGTACCGTCCGTCGAGGGAGCGCCAGGTTGCGGTGACCGCCCAGTACCGCCATCGTCCGGTCGTGAGCGCGGCGGCGAGTGGGCCGGGCTCCGGCACGGTCACCGCGGGAACCGTCCCCGATCGGAGCGCTTGGTGGGCGTCGTCCCCGATGTACAGGGGCCCGTCCTCCATCATCGGCCGCGGTCCGAGCCGTACCAGTCGTGCCAGTGCCGCGGGCAGAAGTGGTGCAGGTAGCGCAACGAAGTCACGCAATCCGCCGTCGACGTCGAGCAGCAACGCCGCCCCGTGCGGTGCAACCCATCCGTCGCCTCTTTTTCGCTCGCCGTCCCCGTCGGTCAACTCGATGTCCATGCGGCACACGGACTCGGTGACGACGGCCAGACCGGGCGCGAGTATCGGGTGGGGTCCTTCGGTGGTGGCGGCCGTGGCTCGCATCAGTGCTGCCCCGGGCCGGTGCGACACCAACCGGTCGAACTCGGTTTGAGTGAGCCGCAGTGACCCGTCGTGTTCGTTGAACTCAACGGTCATTCCCGCTCCTCGTCCCGGACGTACAGGCCTTCGGCCATGTCGGCGAACACGTCGGCGAGGCTGTCGTACGCCGGCGTGGCGACGGAGGCCGTGAGGGTGTATCCGTTGTCGCCGACGATGATCGCCCACTGCTCCATCGTGACCGGCCCGGTTTCGCCACCGATGTGGTGACCGAGCCTGCGCATCAGCCGTCGCCCCCCGTCACCGACGGTTTCGCGGTCGATAAGGAGAAAGTGCGGCAATTCCCGGGCCAACTGCTCGTCGACGGTCTCCTGCCACGATTCAAGGCCGACATCACGAGGCAGCGGCTCGACGGTGAGGACGGCGTTGGCGCGAAAGCCTGCGGCCGCCGTCGGTTCGACGGCGATCACGGCGACTCCGTCGGGTAGATCGTCCGCGAGTTCCCAACCGACCGGCACCGGTAGTTCGAAACCGGGACCGGAAACGGTCGCGAGGGACGACTCGGGTGTACGCATCAGTTCACCGTCACCAGGGTGTGATCCGCTCGACCACGTCACCGGCGGCGTCGACGGTGTTGTCGGCGACCCATCCGCCCACTTCGGAGCCGACGAAGCCACCGGCCATTCCTCCGATGATGCCGCCGATCACGGTGCCGATGCCGGGGGCGACAAGGGTGCCGATGCCGGCTCCCACCTTGGCTCCTGCCGCGCCGCCGCCCCAGGTTCCGCCGCCTTCGACGATGCCGCGCCAGCCGGCGCGGCCGACTTTCTGGTCGGTGGTCAGGTTGGGGTCGTTCCAGTCCCTGGCGACCTGACCGGCGGTGGTGGTGGCCACGGACAGCCCGGTGCCCACCCGGCCCGCCCAGGTCCCGGCGGTGGACCAGGCCGCACGGGTGGCGCTGTTGTGCGGGGTGGCTCGGAACTCGCCGTTGGCTCCGGCGACCGCGCGTTGCCACGGCGACATGGTGCCCGGTGAGATGAAGCGACCGTCGGGGCCGCGCGGCGCAAATCGTCCGTAATGGGCGTCAGTCATCCAGGAGGACAGGTTGCCGACCCGGCCCAGGCCGGTTTGCGCCCGTTCCGACATCGTCTCCCACCCAGCGAGCGGAGACGGCGCGGTGATCGGCCCAGCGGACGCGAGCGCGGTACGACCGCCGGGCGCCGGACAGAACCCGGACGGCTGGTCTGCGGCCAGACCGGTGAGTCGCCCGGTCAACTGGTCGAACGTGCTCCCGCCTCTCCGGTCGGTGGCACTGTGGGCCGCTGCGGCTGCGGCGACGTTGCGCGCGGTGCCCGCGGTGTCGGCGAAAAGTCGATCGCGTCGGCGGCCGAGACCGTCGAGTGTGTCGCCGAGTTGTCGGATCGACGCGAAGCCGTCGTTGGATGTCAGTGCCTGGCGGATCGCACCGTCGGTTGCCTGCGCGTAGGACCGGGCATCGGCGCTGACACGATCGAGGTGCCGACCGATCGTCAACACCTGGGAAATGTCGATCTGCACGAGGGGCTCCTGATCGTTGGGGCGGCCTCAGCCTATGCAAATCGGTTTGTAAATGCAATCGTCGTCAGGGTCACCTGAACAGACAGAACGGGTGCCCATCGGGATCGAACATGACCCGCACGTCGTCCTGAGGCTGAAAATCCGCGGGGACCGCACCGCCTTCGGCCGCCCATGCGACCGCCGAGTCGAGGTCGTCCACAAGGATGTCCAGGTGTTGCGTCGGGTTCTGCCCGCCGGAAACGGTCGGCCAGTCGGGCCGAACATGGTGACGTTCGAACTCGAAGTTCAGAGTGAGACCCGACTCGCAGCGGATCTGAGCCCACCCGCCGTCGGGTTCCTCGGCCGTCAACGGCGCGTTCAGCAGGCGGGCGTAGAAGGCGGCGAGTTCACGCGGCTTCGACGTACCGATGGTCACCGATGCGGCAACGAGCCGGGGCGGTCGCATGTCTCGACGTTACCGATCGGCGCACCCGTTGTCCTCAACCCCACCCCAACGCGTGCAGGCGCGCATCGTCGATCCCGAAGTGATGCGCGATCTCGTGGACCACGGTGATCGCCACCTCCTCGACCACCTCGTCCTCCGTATTGCAGATCCGCAGAGTCGGGAGACGGAAAATCGTGATCTTGTCGGGAAGCACACCGCCGTACTCCCAACCCCGTTCGGTCAACGCGTACCCCTCGTACAGCCCCAGAAGGTTCTGGTCACCGTCTTCGGGCGCGTCCTCCACGAGGATCACCACGTTGTCCATCATCGACATCAGCGCGGGCGGGATGCGGTCGAGAGCATCGGCGACGAGCTCTTCAAAACGTTCACTGGTCATCTCCACGGCCACAACACGAGGATATGATGTCGCGCCACGAAACACGGAAGAGTAACCTCGACTCTCGTGATCGACCTGCGTCTACTGCGAGAAGACCCCGACCTGATCCGCCGGAGCCAGCGAGTTCGCGGCGAATCCGAAGAGGTCGTCGACGAATTGGCCGCCGCCGACGCGGCACACCGTGCCGCGTTGCAGAGATACGAGGAGCTGCGTGCGGAACAGAAGCAGCTGGGTAAGCAGGTGTCGCGTGCCTCCGGCGACGAGAAGCAAGAGCTGCTGACACGCACGAAACAACTGTCCGGCGAAGTCAAGGGCGCCGAGACCACGGCCACCACGAAGGCCGAAGCACTGCGTACCGCGCAACTGGCCATACCGAACCTTGTGGAGGACGACGTACCGGCCGGCGGCGAGGAGGACTTCGTCGTTCTTCGGGAAGTCGGCGACCGCACGGCTCCCGAACCGTGCCGGGACCACCTGGAACTCGGTCTTGCGCTGGGCGCGTTCGACATGGAACGCGGAGCCAAAACCTCCGGCTCGCGGTTCTACTACCTCACCGGGCCGGGCGCGCTGCTTCAGTTCGGGCTCCTGCAACTGGCTATTCAGCAGGCCGTCGCCACCGGGTTCACGCCCATGGTCCCGCCGGTCCTGGTTCGGCCCGATGCCATGGAGGGGACCGGCTTCCTGGGCGACCACGCCGACGAGATCTACTACCTGGAGCGTGACGACCTCTACCTGGTCGGCACCTCGGAGGTGCCGTTGGCGTCGTACCACTCCAACGAGATCCTCGACCTCGAGGCCCCTCGACGGTACGCCGCATGGTCGTCGTGCTTCCGCCGTGAAGCCGGCTCGTACGGCAAGGACACGCAGGGCATCATCCGGGTCCATCAGTTCGACAAGGTCGAGATGTTCTCGTTCTGCCGCCCGGAAGAGGCGGCCGCCGAGCACCTGCGCCTCCTCGACTACGAAGAGGCCATGTTGAACAAGATCGAGGTGCCCTATCGGGTCATCGACGTCGCCGGCGGCGACCTCGGTGCCTCCGCGGCACGCAAATACGACTGCGAGGCGTGGGTGCCGAGCCAAGGCCGGTACCGCGAGTTGACGTCGACGTCCAACTGCACGACGTTCCAGGCGCGGCGGCTGGGTATCCGCTACCGCGACGAGAAGGGCAAGCCGCAGGCCGCTGCGACCCTCAACGGGACTCTGGCGACCACCCGATGGTTGGTGGCGATCCTGGAGAACCATCAGCGTCCCGACGGATCGGTGCACGTGCCCAAGGCTCTACAGCCGTTCGTCGGCCACGAGGTGCTGGAACCTCAGCGCTGAGCCAGGGCGAGCGCGGCACGGGTCGAAGCGATCAGTGATGCGTCGCCATCGTCGATTCGCAGATCCAGCGCCTCGGTGAGCACTTCACGGGCCTCATCGAGGCGCTGCCGATCGATCAAACATTTCCCCAGATGCTGCAGCGCAAAGGAAACCATTTCCGGGTGGCTTCGCCTGGCCCGGTTCAGCGCGTCGCGCAACATCCGTTCGGACTTCGACGGATCTCCCGAGTAACGGTGGGCATCGGCGATGTTCATATCGAGAACGAGGTGCCTACCGTCGCTGTCGGCCAGCTCACGGGCCCGCTCGAACAGGTGAAACGCCCGATCGTATTCGCCGAGGGTGATACATCCGACGCCCGCCGAACGAAGCTGCCGATAGGTGTCACCTCGTGCGTTGCCGTCGACGGCGGCACGCATCTCCTCGATGTCGGAAGGCACCATTCGTTGCCGGTCGTCGTAGGTGATCAAGTCCCCGATGTCCACTCCAGGAGACTACCCGCGCAACCTCGGTCACAGAAAGCGCACGGATCAACACGGAATGCACGCACTGTTCATCTCCGCGCTACCATGAGCTCTCTTACCTACCCGGTCTTTAGTCACTCACACATCGGTATCGTCGGATGATGAACGCCCCAAAACTTGTAGTTCTCGACCTTGACGGAACAGTGGTCAGGCACTCCACCAAACCCACCACGCCGTCTCGAGAGGTCGTCAAAGCACTCGCCGCCGTCAAGGCCGCCGGGGTCCCGGTCGCGATCGCGACCGGCCGCGCACCGTGGGGTGCGCTGCGTACCGCCGCCGACCTTGGCCTCGTGGACGGCCTCGTCTCGGCGTCACACGGAGCGGTCACCTTCGACCTGGGGACTTCGAAAATCACCGAATCCCATGTCTTCGACCCGTCGGTGGCGGTCGCGGCCTTCACTCGCGCCAACGCCGCAACCGCGTTCGCCGTCGAGGTGCAGAACGGATGGCGACACACCGCCAACTTCAACCGTGACTTTCACAGCGAATGGGCCGACATCGTCGACGTGGCCACGCTGTCGGCGACCCAGACCGCGCGACTGGCCGCCCGCCTGCCCGGGGGCGCCCGATACGGCGCCGGGGCCCGGTGCCCGGTTGCCAGCGACCTCGCCCTACAGGCGGCCCTCGATCCGGAAATGTACTGCGTGGAGGTCGGGTTCAACGGGTGGATCGACGTGGGTCCACCGGGAATCACCAAGGCCACGGGGGTGGCCGCGATCGCCGGTCATTACGGAGTCACCGCCGAGGAGACCATTGTGTTCGGTGACGCCGCGAACGATCTGCCGATGTTCGCCTGGGCCGGTCACGCCGTCGCGATGGGGCAGGCGGTGCCCGAAATCCAAGCCGCCGCAGACGAAATCGCCCCATCGGTCGAACACGACGGTGTCGCACGAGTACTTCGCAGGTGGTTCCCATGACACTCCCCAAACTTGTCGCGACAGACCTCGACGGCACCATCGTTCGCAGCGACAACACGGTTTCCGATCGGACTCATCGCGTTCTTCGGCGGCTTGCGGACGCCGGCGTTACCGTTGTCGGCATCACCGGGCGAGGACCGCGGCTGCTCGAGTTGTCTCAACGTGACGTTCCGGCCGCCGATTATCTGGTCCTGGCTCAAGGCGGCTTCATCTACCGGTGTGGAACCGGTGAACCCGCGCTGCTGCACGAGACGGTCATGCCGGGGCATCAGGCCGCCAAGGTCGTCGACCTGATCGAGGATCACCTTGAGCACGATCTGACCGTGATCGCCGAGACGGACCCCGGCAACGAGGCTCCCCTGGTCGGTCACGTCATTCCCGACTGGCCTTGGCCGGTGCCCATCCTGGGTGGCGAACGCGAACAGATTTTCGGCGGGCCGGTGATCAAGACGTTTCTGCGTAGCCCCATCATCCCGTCGTTGGAGCTTTTGGATCTGAGCCGTTCCGTGGTCCCCCTGGAATTGGCGACCCTCACAGAGGCGGGCATCGGTTTCGTGGAGGTGTGCCCACCCGGCACCGACAAGGGCACCGGGTTGAGCATGGTAGCCGGGCGCCTGGGCGTTTCCCGCGACGACGTCGTGGTCTTCGGCGACGCGTTGAACGACCTGCCCATGTTCGAGTGGGCCGGTCACGCGGTCGCGGTCACCGGCGCGCACCCGGATCTCAAAGCCGCCGCAGACGAGGTCACCGACGGCGACGACGAGGACGGAGTAGCCGCTTACCTCGAGCGGCTGTTCACCATGTAGTCACGAGTTTTCGTTCGTAGTGGACGAGGTCGATCTCCTGACCGGACGGGGCTGTGCCACGACGGATGTCGAGGCGGTCGAAACCGGCTCGTGTCAGTGTTTTTTGCGAAGCGACGTTGTCGAGCGCGGTGCGTGCGGTCACCGTCGTCATTCCGGTGTCGTGTACCAGTCGACAGGCCAGTTCGAGAGCCGACACCGAGCGGCCCGATCCTCGCGACCGTGGATGGAGCCAAAATCCGACTTCGGCGTCGGCCTCGGTCATGTTGAACAGCACGAGGCTGCCGTGAAAGTCGTCGGTGTCGGCGTCGACGATGCTCAGCACCGCCAGGCTCCCGTCACGGAGCCCCGCCGGGACGACGGTTTCCGCCAGGGTGGTCACCGATTCGATCGTGTAAAAGGGTTCAGGCAGGTGAGCGTGTGCGCGCACCTGCACGTCTTCGGTTCCTTCGACATACGCCGCCGCGTCACGTGCCGCGAGGGGCCGCAGGCCGACGTGGGTGCCGGTGACGGGCAATGAAAACGGTTCTACCATTCCACTAAACTAACACTGTTCGTTTAAGGAGTTGTATGAGTTATTGGCTGCGGATCAAACCCGTACAACGCGCCCGCGCCGTATCCGCCGACGCCATCGCGAGACACGCCGTCGCCCTCCTCGACGAACACGGCATCGACGCCCTGTCCCTGCGCACCGTCGCAGGACGCCTCGGGGTCGCCCCGGCAAGCCTCTACTCACGTCTCGACGGCGTCGACGACATCCTCGACCTCGCTCTCGACCACGCCCTGGACCTCGCCTCCCCCGAGGGCTCCACCACCGGACACATCGACCTTCTGACCGCCTACTACGAGCACCTGTTGGCACACCCCTGGACCGTTAGGGTCACCGCCCGGCGCCCGCCACGCGGTCCGGCGCATCTCCGACTGTCCGAGGCGCTGTGCCGACGATTGCAAGCCGACGGCGTCACCGATGTGCTGACCACGGCATACGCCATGTCGAACTTCGTCATCGGATGCGCCACCACCGCCCAGGCAGCCGCACGCGAACCTCACACGCGTGCCAACCCGTCGACCGCCCCGCTGTACGAACAACTTCGCGCCATCTACGAACACGGCCCCCACCACGTCGTCACAGCGGGACTCGTCGCCCTGCGACGCATGGCGACCTGACACCCCCGGACACCACGGCCACACCGGCCGATTCGCCTGCTTGACGTACGTCAAGCAGGCGTGCCAACCTGGTCTTATGGCTGGCACCGGTCACCCTTCCAACGGAATATCGGCGCTGTGGAACGCCCGCTCGCTGGCCGTCGTGGGTGCTTCCGACCGGCCCGGGTCCATCGGCGGGACGGTACTGGATCATCTGCAACACGCCGGTTTCAGCGGGTCGGTCTACCCGGTCCATCCGCATGCAACCAGTGTGCGCGGGATACCGGCCTTCCGCACCGTCACCGACATCGGGCGCCCGGTCGAGCTCGCGCTGTTGGTCATCCCCGCCACCGCGGTCGAGGCCGCCGTCGTCGACTGCGTCGCCGCCGGGGTCTCGGCGGTCATCGTGACCGCATCCGGATTCGCCGACAACGGTGACACCGCAAGTGAAGAGCGCATCGCCCACGTTCTCGCCGACGCCGGGGTGCGGCTACTCGGCCCCAACTGCATCGGCGCCGCGAACCTGCACTCGGGCCTGATCGCAAGCTTCTCGCCCATGTTCACCGGTTTCAACCACTCCAGACCCGGCGGTTTGAGCGTGGTCAGCCACTCCGGCGGCATCGGTTTCGGCATCGCCAGCCTGGCCGCCGAACGTGGGCTACGTCCCGGATGGGTCGTCACCACCGGAAACGAGGCCGACATCTGCGCAGGCGAGGCGATGTGTGCCACGGCCTCACTCCCCGAATGCACGGGTGTCGTCGCGTACTTGGAATCGGTACCGGACGCGAAGTGGCTGACCAAGATCGCCGATATCGGTAAACCCGTGACCGCGTTGCTGTCGGGCAGGTCTCCGGAAGGAGCCGCCGCCGCAGTCACTCGCGCGCACCGCCCCGGTGACCATTCGCCACAACGACTGCGCGACCACGGTATCAGCGTCGCCACCGACATCGGACGACTCCTCGACGAGGCCGCGGGATTCGCCCTGCCGCCGATGCCGGGCGACGCCGTGGCCGTGGTGACGACATCGGGTGGAGCCGGGATCCTCGCCGCCGACGCCGTCAAACGATCCCGACTGCGGCTGGCCACGTTGTCGGAGGACTCCCGTCAGCGCCTACGCGCGTTTCTACCGGCGTTTGCGACGGTGACCAACCCCCTCGACGTCACCGCCAGCGTCATCGCGAAACCCGAGTTGCTGGTCGAAAGCCTTCACGTTCTCGTCGAGGACGACCGCTCTGATGCGGTCCTCGTGTCGCTGTGCGTCCTGGGTCGCCGGCAGGCGGAGGCCGCAGCAGACGTCATCATCGCCGCTGCCGCCGACGGTGGCAAACCCGTTGTGGTGTCACGAACGGGAGCCGACTCCCTGTCTCCCGACCTTCGTCCTCGTCTGGCCGATGCGGGCATCGGCGTGTATGGAACACCCGACGCCGCGGTCGCCGCACTCGACGCCGCCCGCATACGGACGAGAGCGTGATCAACGTTCTCACGTCGTGTACCAACCGGTGTCGCGGCCGGGTGGTCGCGGACATCGATAAGCCGCCATCGCTCGCGAGGGCTGCGGATCGACGATCGGTGGCCGGATGCTTAAGCCGCAACCGAGTCGGAACTCGTGCCTTGAAACGGGCCGTGCCGACGTCGCCGCAGGTTTGGCCCGTGTGGCCCCGACGGGCGTTTGGAGTCCCGAATCTCTACGACGCCCGGTGTCCCGGAACAATTTGCGCCTTTGTGGACGTCTCGAGGCAACGCCGATCGGGATCTCGTTCCGGGCCTGATCCTGCACACGCCGGCGACCATCCTGTTAAGCGACGACCGGTGTGGCGCAACGGTCGTGCCGTCCCCCATACGGCGACGACACGACCGCGGAACCACAGCCTGTCCACCGAAGACACCGTGCAGGCCACTCCGCCGAAGGCTTTTTTTGCCTCGTTCGTCGCGCAATGCCCGTGCACGATGCACTGTCTCGAAAGGAGTCAGCGCGTCGGCATTTTGGACATCGCATGCAACGGGCATCTACAATGGTACGCTGCGGTTATCCGTGCACCGCAATCCGAAACCGGCCTTTAGACGCAGTAACAGGGTGTGCAGCTTTCACCCGGGCAGCACATGCGCCAGCAGCGGGTACTGCACGCGTATTCACGACACGGAGCACTACCCGCCTTGGCCTTTGTTTCGGGCGCAAGTCGGTCGAGGGCACGGTCGGCCAACCGGTGGATGAATTTCATGATCGGGCTCCTTTGTTGATGGTCGACGCGCAGCCGACGCAATTCCACAAGGTGCGGATCAACGCAGTGGGTGCGTACCCGCTACGCGTGAGCCCTCATCCGCTTTATGGTGCTACGACTTGATCGTAGCCGAATGGCGCCCTCGGCGATATCGGCCGGACGGACCATGACGGTGCGGCAACCGAGTGCCCGGGCACAGACTTTTCGTCCGGGACGACCGCCGCACACAAGTCCGACCATAGAGGACTGATCGGAACCTTACACACCACATAGACCTTTTGCCCGGTCAGATTAGTCCTTTCTCTACAAACCCGCGACGAGCCCGTAATCACGGCTACCACGACGATCATCGGTATCGACGCTCGCACCCACGATGGGAAGAAACCAGCACGTGGCAGACGGCCGTGCCGTCAGCGCCCACAGACAGGTCGAACATCGAAAAGTACGGTGGACGACAACTACTGGGAGGAACACATGACCAACTGGGAAGGCGACGCGGACCTGGCCGGTCTGGCGATGAGGATTCTCGGACGACCACACAAGATCGCCGCGGTAGCGGCGGTGACGCCCACCGGCACGTCGATCGCGATGCGCGGAGCCAAACCGGATGCAGACTTCGAGATCGGATCCATCGCCAAGGGAATCACCGGCCTTCTCTACACCGAGGCGCTGGCCGACGGTCTCGTCGATGAGAACACCGTCCTCGGTGATCTCCTCCCATTCGACGAAAACGTTCCTGCGGCATCGATCTCATTGCGGGCCATAGCCGTTCACCGTTCGGGGCTTCCCGGGCTTCCGTCGGCCATGAAACCGTGGCGCCGTACCGCCAAGTGGTTGTTTTCGGGGGCCAACCCCTACGGTCACACGCTCGACGAGATGCTTGAACACACCCGTTCCGTGCAGTTGCTGTCGGATAGGCCTCGATACTCCAACCTCGGTTTCCAGTTGCTCGGCCACGCCGTGGCCGCCGCTCGCGGGTGCGACTACCGGCGGCTTCTGGAGGAACGCTTCACCAAACCTCTTGGACTGGCCACCTTCTTCGTACCGTTTACCGACGAGGAACTACTCCCGACCAGTCTCCTGGGTCACAGTCTGCGAGGCAGGACACAACGCCCGTGGGTTGGTGAGGCGTTCGCGCCGTGCGGCGGAATACGCGCCACCATCGGGTCCATGCGCGATGTCACGGCCGCTCTGGTCGACGGAAGCGTACCGGGGGTCGAAGCTCTTGATCCGGTCGAACGGTTCACCGGCGGCATGCGTATCGGGGCCGGTTGGATCACGTCCCGGCACAACGGCCGCCAGATCACGTGGCACAACGGCGCGACCGGTGGTTTCTGCAGCTGGCTGGGATTGGACCGGGAAGCGGGCACCGGGCTGGTGGTGTTGACCGCCAAGTTCCGCCCTGTGAATCAGCCCGCGCTACGTCTGCTGGCCGAGATCTCGTTATGTGCCCCGCGGTGCAAGCGCCAACGCCGCAGCCGTGACCAGCGCCGCCGTGACCACGCCCACGACCCAGTGCACCCCCGTGGTCATACCATCCACATTGACCAATAGGCTCAATGTCGACAGCGGCAGGGCGTGGGCGAACACAGCGGGCCACACGCTCCCGAACCGGACAACGACGGCGCTCAGGTACAGGCCGAGTGGAAACAACCCCAGCGTGGTGACGACCGCAACCGTCACCGGAATCGTGCCCTGCACGGCCATGGCGCCGTGGAGAGGAATGTGGAAAAGTACCCACACCGCGGCGACGACGGAGGATGCGCGCCAGAAACCCAGCCCGGCAAGCGTCTGTTGAAGGAACCCGCGCCATGCGGCCTCCTCGCCGAGGGTGCTCAACGAGAACAGCAGGACCATGGGGATCACCATGATGGCGACGGGAGCCAGAGTCGACCACGGTTGCATCACACCGATGCCGGTCAACGCGACAACCACGGCTGCGGCGACGTAAACGCCGAGAAGTACCACCACACCGACGGCGCCTCCCGCCAGTAGACGCCGCCATCCTCCGGGGCAAAGATCCCACCACTTCGCCACGCCACCGTTCAGTTCTCGGATCACCACGAGACTGATGAGCGCCGGGAGCCAACGACCGACGATGACGAACCATTCAGGAAGAAGTATGTCGGCGACGACGAAAAAGCCACTGACGGCCGTGATCGCCACCAGCACCAGGACGGTGAACCGTAGCGCCACGCGATCGGGGTTTGTTCGCTGCACAAATTCGACGGTATCATGCGCCCATGACCGGACAAGCACGCAAACGCGGCCCCCGGGGCGACATCACCGCGCACCACCTGCTCACCGCAGCCGATCGTCTTCTCCGCACCGGCGGATCGGAGGCGCTCAGCCTCAGAGGAGTCGCACGCGAAGCAGGTGTCACCCCGAACACCCTGTACACGTATTTCACCGACATGGCCGACCTGCGCAACCGCCTCGGCGACCGGTTCCTGTCGGGGCTTGACCTGTCGTTGCTGACCGGCGCTACTCCCGCCGTAAGTTTGCGCCGCTTTCTCGTACACGTTCTCGACGTCTTCGCCGCCTCTCCTGGACACGTCGAACTCCTTGCTTCGCAACGCATCGCCGGTGTAGGCGCATTCGCTCTCAACGAAGCGCTACTCACGTTTTTCATGAGCACGGGCCACTCACAGGAACGTGCAGCCGGGATCACCCGGTTCGTCACCGAATGGGTGCACGGTCGCCTTCTGTTGTCGCCGTCGAATTCAGGCTCGGCAACCTTCCAGACCGCACTGTCCGACATCGACTTGAAGCGCTTTCCCCGGACCGCCGCCACCCTGACGACTCCCGATGACGAAGCGGCCCTCGACCTGCTGATCGCCGCGTTCACGACATGATGCCGTCACCGCATGTCAAGAAAAGACGCCGCCACCTCGGCGCACCTCATCCCCACGCCGGATGTCCGCCGGCGGCAGACCAGGTGTCTGCGGCCGGCCGACGGTCGTCGCGACGACACGATCAATCCTCGGCCGCCTCCAGCACCTTCCCCACGAACGTCTCCAGCTCGTCGCCCTCGATGAGCAGCTCGGTCACGATCGCGTACGGCAGGATGAACAACATCGCGCGGATCTCCTGGACGTTCACATCGTCCAAGGCCGACTCGTCGCCGAAGGCATACCAAACGACGGCCTCGACTATGTCCTGTTTGATTAGATGCCCGCCGTCGGGAAAACGGGTCTTCAACGTCTCTACGTACCCCTGGATCTGTTCGGTCGGCGGGACCTCCCCGAAGCGACGGTGAACCGCCACCATCATGGCCGCGGTCAGTAGCCTGTACATGCGGTTCTCGCCTACCCGTTTGACCGCGTCCTTCGGCAGTCGAGCCACCGCCGCCACCGCCGCACGCACCACCTGTTCGTCATCCGACACGCCCATGGTCACAACCACGTCCACCTTCCGTTTTCCATGCGCCGATCGCCACCTTCCCCTCTACAGACCACGCTGCACGAGACACTGTCGCAGCGACACCACCCGCGGGGCCGACGACTCTTGCCACACGTGATCGCGATGACGTACCTCGGCGGCCTTACCGGAACAACCGGACCCATGCCGTGAACGCGAACGGCATACCCGATTCGGGCAGACCGTATCGGACGCGAACACACCACCCGGTGTGAAGGTCCGGACAAAACCACTCAGGAAGGCAAACGTGTCGTCACCGGAACACGTGGCAATACTCCACCGACACCGCAACCGATCCCGCAAGACCACGGAACCACGTGTTTCACACGGTGCGTGCAACCACATCGAACCGTCGGTTGTCGAGGCTCGGGTTGACCTCACGCACCGTCTCGACGCGACGCGATGACACGTCGGCCACCACCACGCCGGGTTCGTCACCAAGAGAGACGACCTCCAGCCCCGCCGGATCGAACAGGACACTGGTGCCGATCCCGGTCGGCGGAGCCTGCGACACCGCCGCCACATACAGGGTGTTTTCAATGGCACGGGCTCGCGCAAGCGTCGTCCAGTGAAGCCGTTTGTTCTCACCGGGCACCCAGTTCGCCGGGTACAGCAACAGTTCCACGCCGGCATCGGCGTGAAGGCGGGCCGATTCGGGAAAGCGCAGGTCGTAACAGGTCAACAATCCAACACGGACATCGCCAAGGTCGATAGTGGCCACACTTGCCGGGTCACCCGCTCGCAGCCGATCGGATTCACGTTGCCCGTAGGCGTCATACAGGTGCACCTTGCGATAGGTCGCCACAAGATCCCCGGACGCGTCGAACGCCACCAGCGTGTTGAAGACATCCTCGCCGTCACGTTCCAGCATCCCCGCCACGACCGTTTGACCGTGTTCACGGGCCATGCGAGAAACGTCCTGCGCAAACCCGCCGTCCACGGCTTCGGCCTGCGCCAACGCCTCCACCGTGAGATCGGCGTGCTTGGCCATGGCGAACTCCGGGAAGACGGTAAGCCGCGCTCCCCGCTCGGCGGCCGTGCCGCACGCCGCCCGCATCCGATGCAGGTTGGCTGAAACGTCCGTGGTCGAGGCGGTCTGCGCCAAGGCCACACGAAGCGTGGAACCGGTCATGTGGGGAACCTCCTGCGAGTCGTCGGTACCGGCAACCGAACCGGCTCCGGTCGGTGTTGTGCCACCTGGTCGCTGAAGTGGCAACCGGCGCTGTGTCCCGTCGACGTCTCGACCAGCTCCGGCGTCGTCATACGACAGTCGTCCGGCTGTCCAAGCCGCTCGTACAACCAGCATCGAGTGTGAAAGGCACACCCGCTGGGCGGATGCGCCGCCGACGGGATCTCGCCCCTGACCTCGATGCGTTCGCGTCCCCGTTCGTGATCGGGGTCGGCCAACGGTGCCGAGTCCAGCAGAGCCACCGTGTACGGGTGCGCCGCTCGAGTGTAGACCTTCTCGGACGGTCCGATCTCGACAATAGAACCGAGATACATGACCGCCACCCGGTGGCTCACATGCCGGACGACCGACAGGTCGTGCGCGATGAACAACATCGCCACGTTCGTGCGTTTCTGAAGTTCACCCAGCAGATTCACCACCTGCGCCTGAATACTGATGTCCAGGGCACTGACGGGCTCGTCGCAGATCAGCACCTTCGGGCCGGTCGCCATGGCCCGGGCGATACCGACACGTTGACGCTGGCCCCCGGAGAACTCGTGCGGGTACCGTCCGGCCGCTTCAGGTTTCAGCCCGACCTGCTCGAGGAGTTCGGCGACCACCGGCCCGGTGTCCTCACGTGACACCACGCCGTGATTGATGAGCGGCTGCGCCACGGACGCCCCGACGGTGCGTCGCGGGTTCAACGACGAATACGGATCCTGAAAGACCATCTGCACGTCACGCCGCAGGTGGCGCAAATGTTTACCTCTCGCGGCCAACAGATCCCGCCCGTCCAGACTGACCTTGCCGGCAGTCGCCGGAACGAGGCGGGAGATCGCGCGAGCGGTCGTGCTTTTCCCGCTGCCGGACTCACCCACGATGCCGAGGGTCTCGCCCGCTGCAAGACCGAACGAGACATCGTGAACAGCCCGCAGGACCCTGCCACGTCGCAGGAGACCGGGCGAACCGAAGTGCACGCTCAGATTCCCGACATCCAGCACGGGTACATCGTCGCTCGTCATGTGATCCATCCCGTCGATTCCGTGCCCAGACAACGGGCGGCTTGTATCGGTGACCGCACGACGAGTTCGGGACCGGTGTCCCGGCACACGTCACGTGCATACGGGCAACGTGACGAAAACCGACAGATGTCGTCCGGCAACGGCGGTGCAGGCGGAGATCCGGGGATGCTCCGTAGCTTCGTCCCCCGCACGTCGTCCATGCGCGGCAACGAATCCAGCAATCCCCACGTGTAGGGCATCTCCGGCGCCGAGAACAGGACACTCGTCGTCGCCTGCTCGACGATCTGACCCGCGTACATGACGTTGACACGGTCGCACAGCCCCGCCGCGATGCCCAGGTCGTGGGTGATCATGAGAACGGCCGCATCGGTTTGCGCCGACACCTCCCGGATCAGATCCAGTATCTGCGCCTGAATCGTGACGTCGAGGGCGGTCGTCGGTTCGTCCGCGATGATCAACCGCGGGTTGGCCGCCAAAGCGATGGCGACCATGACACGTTGCCTCATACCGCCGCTGAGCTGGTGAGGATAGTCCCGCAGTCGATCGGCGGGCCGAGCAATTCCCACTCGGTCCAGCAAATCCGCAGCGTGCGACCTGGCTTCCTTTTTCGACATGCCCAAGTGAAGAATCGCCGGCTCCGCGACCTGGTAACCGATGGTGAGCGCAGGGTTCAGACACGCCATCGGGTCTTGAAAAACGAATCCGACCTCGCCGCCACGCACACGGTTGAGCTCGGCTTCGCTCAGCGTGAAAAGGTGTTTCCCGTCAAGCAACACCTCGCCTTCCAGAGTGGCGTTTTTCAGAAGCCGCACAAGGCTGAGTGCCGTGACGCTTTTCCCGCTCCCCGACTCACCGATCAAACCGACGCATTCGCCTCTGGCGATGTCGAAGTTCACGTTGTCGACGACACGAACGCGCCCACGCGGGGTGGCGAACGTGACTCCCAGACCCCGGACGTCGAGAAGCCGCCTATCCGTCATCACGCACGCTCACGGTCAGTTCGACCTCGACCGGGCTGTTCAACGGGAGCACGGCCACGCCCAGGGCCGCTCGAGCGTGCCGACCCGGCTCACCGAAAGCCTCCACCAGTAGACGGCTGGCGTGATCGATGACGCCGGGCTGGCCGGTGAAGTCCGGATCGGACGCCACATAACCGGTCAACTTCATGATCCGATCGATCCGGTCCAGCTCACCCACGACGGTTCGCAAGGCGGCCAACGCAATCAAGGTCGCCTGTACCGCACACTGCCCCGCCGTCTCCGGGTCCACCGACCCCGGCGCCGAGCCGACCTTTCCCGTCGCGAGGATGCCTTCCGGCCCCATGGGCAGCTGTCCCGAGGACATCGCGATCGTTCCCGCGCGTGAGGCCGGCAGGTAGGCCCCGACCGGCGGCCTCGCTGCCGGGACGGGAAAACCAAGCTCGGCCAACCGTGATTCAACGGACATGGTGCCTCCTGAAAAAACCTGTGTCATACCGCATCGGACTGTGGATCGAACAGGTCGCGTAGCCAGTCACCGATCGTTGAGAAGGCGACGGCGAACGCGACGATGAAAAGACCGGGCACGACCGTGAGCCACCACGCCACAACGACGTAGCTTTTGCCTTCGGCGATCATGTTTCCCCAGTCGGCGGTGGGGGGTTGGACACCCAGTCCGAGAAAACTCAACGCGGCCGCGGTCAGGATGAGTCGTGGTACCTCCTGCGTCGTGATGACGGCGACGGCACCGGCCACGTTGGGCATGACTTCGCGCAACATGATCGACCCGTGTCGTTGGCCGCCCACCTTGGCCGCCGCGATGTATTCTCTTGTGCTCACCGACATGACCTCGGCTCGCACCACGCGTGCATAGAAGACCCAGCCTGTGACGACCAGCGCGATGATGAGGTTCCTCAGGTTGGGGCCGAGGATCGAGGCGACCGTGATCGCCAGAACGATGAACGGCAGGGACGTCTGCGCCTCGACCCAACCCATGATGATCGAATCGGTCCGGCCGCCGAAGTAGCCGCTCAACAGCGCAAGGGACACCCCGATGACCGCACCGAAACCGCCCGCAACCAACGCGATCATCAAGGCCACACGTGTGCCGGCGAGGACCCGACTGAACACGTCACGGCCGAGGGCGTCCGTTCCGAACCAGTGCTCGGCGCCGGGTGCCTCCAACCGGTTCGACAGGTTTGTCGCGTTGGGATCGTGTGGGCTGATGACGAGAGTCACCAGGGCCGCCAGCACCAGGAGTATGAGGAATCCCGCGCAAACGCGAACCCGCCACGGCATCGTCGAGATATGCCCGCGTATCCGGGCCATCGGTGACGTTGTCGTCTCCATCATGTCAACCGACTCCTCAGCTGCGGGTCGACGACGGCCGACAACAGGTCCACCACGACGTTGATGAAGACGATCAGTGCGGCCACGACCACGGCGAACGTCTGAATCAGCGCGAAGTCACGCGCGTTGACCGCCTGAATCACCAGCGATCCCATACCCGGGTACGCGAACACCGCCTCGACGACGACGGACCCGCCCAGGAGGACTCCGAACTGCATACCGGCGAACGACAGCACCGGAAGCAGTGCGTTGGGCAACGCGTGGATGCCGACCCGTCTGCGTGTTCCGGCTCCTTTCGCGTCGGCGGTTCGGATGTAGCTTTGCGATAGCACTTCGAGCATGCTCGACCTGGTGAGGCGGATGATCGCCGCAATCGAGTACGCGCCCAACGTCACCGCCGGAAGGACAAGGCTCACCAGTCCCTTGCCACCGGCCGGTGGGAACCAACCGAGGCTGACCGCGAAAACCGCGATCAGGACGATGCCCAGCCAAAAGCTTGGCATGTTCTGTAGAACCACAGCTGTGGAGACGACCGTCGAGTCGGTGGGTCGGCCGTGCCGGAGCGCGGACAGCACGCCCAGCGGCACGCCGATCACCAGTGACAATCCCAAACCGGCGACCGTCAGCTGGAACGTCGCGGGCAGCCGTGACAGTACCGTGTCCAGCGCCGGTTCCGCGTAGATCAACGACCGTCCGAGGTCACCGGTCGCGATATTGGCGATGTAGCGGAAGTACTGCTCCCACCACGGCAGGTTCAGACCGAGTTCGGCGCGCAGCGTCTCGATCTGTTCCTGTGTGGCGTCCAGCGGTAGGTACACCGATGCCGGGTCGCCGGTCAGTCTGACCAGAACAAAGATGGCGGTGGCCACGGCGAACACGACGACGACGCCGCGTAGCGTCCGACGAAGGACGAATCCGATCATGAAGGTCCTCCCCCGTCGGGTTGTCGCGGACGCGGGGCGCCGGTGCTGTGAACGACGAGATCGGTGCCGAGTTGTTCGACACGACCGGCCAGCTCCGCCAGAGAGGAGCCGTCGACGTGGAAACCGACGACGAGCGGGTCGACGTCGAGTTTCAGGGCCGTGATCGCCTCCGCGGCGGCCACACTCGACAGGACTCGCGCACCGTCGGCGACCAGCGACATCAACTCCGATTCGGGCCTGTCGGGGCTCCACGAGCCCACCACCTCGCACCCGTACATGTGCGCCAGGCCCGGGTATGACCGCGTTCCCTGTCCCGGGGTGCACGCGATGACGACCTTGGTGCCTTTGGGAAGCCCGGCCAATGTCGCGGTGCTTTTGGGGGTGGGAACGTAGTTGATCCCGGCGATGCGGTCGTGACCACCGGAAACCGTGTTCAACAACTGTTCCAAATGGAAATACGTGACGGTGACCAAGTCGAAACGCTCAAGCGCGCTGTCGGCTTCGGCCATGACCTCCGACAACAGCACACCCGTGGCGCGGACGTGAAGACGGTCCTCCACGGCGCGAACGCACCGGTCGATGTCGTGCTCGTTACATTCGACGACGGCCACCCTCGGGGTGTTGTCACGCAACACCCGGTCCAGGTTCCGTCGCACCAGCGCGGCCAGTTGACTGTGCGACAGGCCCGAGCTCAAGGCGTCGCGCAGGACCTGCTCGAGGCGGCTTTCGACCTCACTCAGGTCCTGTCCGTTGGCTTCGCGTGGCCGTCTTGCCACGAACGTGCCCTTGCCCCAGACGATCGAGACGATGCCGAGCTCGGTCAGTTCCTTGTACGCCGAGCCGACCGCCGAATGGTTGGTGTTCAATTCGGCGGCCAGCTCGCGCGAGCTGGGCAGTTTCGTACCCACCGGGTAACGACCGGACATGATCCGGTCGACGACCAGCGACTGGACTCGGCTGGTCTGGGAGGGCTTTCCGCGTCGCTCATGTGGAGTTACCATCTGGATGCGTCCTAGTAGTCGTTCGGGTAATTGCCGAAACTGTAGAGAATGTCGACATGTGACTTCTCGCATTCGGCCAGTCCCGCGACCGTGCCGTCGCTTTCGAGGACGAAGAACTCGTCGGGCGCATGGAAACCACCGCCGTGACCGAGGCCCCCCTCCTTCACAGTGGGCAGCCCCAGCAGTCTGTTGAGGACCCACCACGGCCCGCTCGTTCCCTTGGACGGCCACACCAGAACCTCGGCTCCCATGTCCTCATAGGCTCGAACACAGGCCCGCACAACGTCCTCGTCGGCGTCGGTCTTCGCCCACGTGTACTGCGAACGCGTCCGGATCTCGATGTCCTGGTACCCGTGAGAGTCCAAATGGTTCCGCAACTTTTCAAGAAACTCGTCGGGTTCCATGTCGGGAACCAGCCGACAGTCGATTGTGGCGATGAGTTCCGTCGGTACCGCGAAGTTCACGGTCCCCGGTCCCGTGTAGCCGCCGCGAACACCGTTCAGGTTGAACGTCGGCGTGGCCGTGTACCGGCGCAGCGCATCCATTTCGCCGAGACCGTCGGCGAAACCGTTGATTCTGCCGTCACCGCCCAGGTTGGGGAACCCGCGAGAGAACTCGCCGGCCGAAAGCTGTTCGTGCAACCGTTTCAGCAGTTCGTCATCGGCGTCGGACAACGCTCGCACGTTTTCGGTGAAGTCCTTGATGAGCACCTCGCCGCTCACACCGTCCACCAGTGTCGACAATGCACCTGCCAAGCGCCAGGCGGGAGTACCGACGATGCCTTGAAGACTGTCGTGAACCGGGGCGTCCAACGGCCCGTGCCCTTCACCGTCCGCGGATGACACGAGGTCGAAGTAAACGAAACCCTTGTTACCCAAGAACATGGACACCCGACCCGACGCGTCCTGCGCCCCGCCCAACGTCAACGCGGCATCGGCTTTGCTGAGTCGGTCGCGATACCGTTCGGCGATCTGCGCGAAGTTCGGGCTGGCGATCTCCTCTTCGCCTTCGGCGATGAAGTACACGTTCACCGGGAGGGTGCCCTCGACCGCGATGATCGATTCAAGTGAATTCAGAAAGGCCCGGTACGGTCCCTTCGTAAACCATGCACCGCGGCCGTATACCGCTTTGGGGTGAGGCCCGGCGGGGGCGATGGTCGCCTCAAACGGCGGGTGTGTCCATTCAGCTGGGTCAGCGGGTTGGACGTCGTACATCGCGTAGTTCACGATCGTCCGCGGAGCCCCCGCGTCGTAATAGGCGAACACCCCCGGATGACCGTCGGTTTCGACGATCTCGACCTCCGAGCACCCGAGGTCCCGGTAGTACTTCGCCAACAACTCGACACCCTCGCGGATACCCTCTCCCGTCTGACTAATGGACGGTTGTCGGATGTATTCACGGATCCGCTCAATGTGCTCGGACAGGTGCGCGTCGATGTGTTCGTGAACGGTTTTGCGGGTCATGCTGAGCCTCCAGAAATGACGGTGATGGCTTCGACCCCTGCCGGGTCGGTCAGGTATCGCGGCGCGGATTCGGTCACCAGGACCAGGTCTTCTATGTGGTAGACCTCGCCGTCGGGGTACTCGATCATGGGTTCGACGCACAGGACCATCCCCGGTCGCAGGTCCTGGACGGAACGTCGTTGCAGCTGTGGGTCCTCATGCAAAGCCAAGCCGATGCCATGCGCGACAAGCGCCATGGACGTCGACGCACCCACCTGGTCAAGCCGTTGACGCCATTGCCGAAACAGGTCCGGGACATCGACACCGGGGCGCATCCGGTCGATCATCCACCGTTCCGCCTCCACTGCATGCCGATACCGCGAGGCCTGGCGTGCAGACGGCTCACCCACGACCGCCATCCTGGCGATGTCGGAGACATAACCTCCCGACGAGACACCCATGTCGACGCGAACCAGGTCGCCGGGTGACAGAGGCGTCTCGTCGGCCCGGTGATGCGACCGGTTTACGTTCGCTCCGCTGGACAAGGTCGCGTGGTTCAACGCGAAACCGCGCTCGTGGACGCCACGCAGCATGTCGTTGTAAAGCCGACGTTCGGTGACACCGACATATGCGCCTGCGAACACATCGGCCACGATGCTCTCGCTGTGGCGTCCCAGTTCGCCCAAGAGGTCGATTTCATAGGTGTCCTTGACCTGACGAAGCTGAGGAAACCAGTCACCGAGCGGCTCATAGATCGGGTCCGACAACTGAGCCTGCAACCGTGTGAACGCGTCGACGGACAGGTAACCCGTCTCGATGCCGATTCTTGTCGCCTTCGGGTCCATGGCGCGTAGTCGCCGCACGCCCGCAACAATCGGTTCTTCGGCGAACTCAACGTATGACCCGACCGGAATCGACGTCTGACGAGTGGCCATATTTACCTCGACGGTCGACGTCAGCAGCTCCACCGAGCCTGTCGCCACCGACGCCACCACCATCGACAGGCGGTCGCGCATGATCCGCTGCGTCGGGATCGTCGCGCCGCTCAGCCAGGTAACGGCTTCGGGAGAACAGACGACCGCCCCGGCCAGGTTCCTGGCGCTCAAAGCCTCCAGGAACCCGGCCCGGCGCTCGAACAACGCCGAAGAATGATCCGATGCGGTCATAACGACGCCGACCCGGTGGTGAGGTCGCGGTACCAGATGAGGTCGTCGCCTCGCGGCTCCCAATCGGCCAGCTTGTCTCCGGCGGCGAACAGGGTTTGCGAGTCGTACAGGAACACGGCCGGCGATTCCTCGGCCATGATCGAGGTCGCCTCATCGAACGCGGCCTGCCGTACGGCAGGGTCCGAGCTGCTGGCGGCGGTCGCCAACGCATCGTCATAGGCCGAATCCTGCCAATAGGAGAAGACGTTGTCCGAGGTGAACCAGGTCAGCGAGTTGCTGGCGTCGAACAGGGGAGTGCTGTACCAACCGATGAAGTACATGTCGGTTTCCTTGGTTTTGACGCTCTCCAGGAACGGCTGGTATTCCTGCACCGTCGTGCTGACGTTGAAGCCGGCTTCTTCCAGTTGGGCCGCAATGGCTTCGGCGACTTGGCGGTCGTTGGTGTAGCGTCCGCTGGGCGCCTCGAAGGTGATATCGACACCGTTGGCGTGACCGGCGTCGGCCAACAGGTCCGCGGCCGCTTCAACGTCGCGCTGTACCGGTGCCAGGGCCTCGTTGTATCCAAAGGTCTCCGGCCCCTGAAGCTGGTTGTCCAGCGGTTCCGCGTAGCCGCCCAGCAGCTCTTGAACGATCGCGGGGATGTCAACGGCCAACGCCGCGGCTTGACGGACACGAACGTCTTCGAACGGGCCCGACAGCGTATTCATGGTCAGGACCATGCCCAGACCGGACTTCCCGGCTTTGACGTTCAGCCCGCCGGCCTCAAGTGTGGGTACCTGGTCGGGGGAGAAGCCGTTGATCAGGTCGGAGGTTCCGCTTTGCAGGGAGGCTATGCGGGCCGACTCGTCGGCGATCACCTCCCAGTTGATGGTCTTCACTTCCGGCTGTGCGCCCCAATAGCCGTCGAAAACGGTGACGACGACCTTCTGGCCGGGCTCGTACGACGACAGTTCGTAGGGACCGGTGCCCACGGCTTCGGTGGAGGAGGTTTCGGGGTTTTCAGTGGTGTACTGCGGCGGAACAATGTAAAGCTGCGACATCTCGTTGGGCAGCAGCGGCATGGGGGAGGTGGTGGTGATGTCAACGGTGTATTCGTCGACGACTTCGGCCGTGTCGATACCGCCGAGTCGTGCAAGCTTCGTCGACTTCTGCGCCGGATCCTGCATTCGCTCGATCGTGAACGTCACGGCCTCGGCGTTGAAGGGCTCGCCGTTGTGGAATTCGACGTCGTCACGCAGGTTGAACCGCCATGTCGTGTCGTCCGTTTGTTCCCAATCGGTTGCCAGAAGGGGTTGAAGTTCGCGATCGGAGTCGATAACCGTCAAGGTTTCGAACATGGTGGAAAAAACGCTCTGGACGGCGCGTGTCTCGTCTTGGAGTGGGTTCAGGTTCGCGGGCCCGCTGCCCTGAACGATCGTGATCGAGTCCGGCGGTTCTCCGGAGTCGCCCGAGCTCGAACAGGCGGTGACCGTCAGGGCCCCGATCACGACGATCGCAGCCACTTTTGTGGGAGAGCGCATCGTGCGGCTCCTCTCCGGTTGGGAGGGCGGGCAGGGGTAAAACCCCAGCCAGACCTAACTGTTTACTGTTTGCCAAACAGTTGACATGATGGGGGACACTAACACCCCTGCGAGGCGATGTAAATCGTCAAGCGACCCTGATTTTCAACCCCGATCGCGCGCACCCCGCGACCGTTCGCACCGACACACGCAGCCAAAACGAAGCGCCGCGGGCTGGAACCGATAACGCCCCGAGCGTCGGGACGCCCCAACTCGACACGAAAAGGTCGATTCGGCCAAGCGCCCGTGCGGCGCCATACTTACTCCACTGTGGGCTTAATGTTTCACGTGAAACGCCCCGTGCGCCATGGGCTCACCATTGCCCGTACCCGCCGGCGCCTTCGGAAGCCGCGTCGGCGTCTCGTTCATACCTGTTCGACGGTCGCCGTCTGATGTATCGGTCCCAGATTTCCGCCATCAGATACATGAACCCGAACACGATCCCGTACCGACGCCACTGAGCATCCCGATGATGTTTCTCATGGCGCACGAGCCCCGGCGAAATCTCCGCCAAACCGGTCACAAACGAGTCGCCCCATTGAGTCCCCCTGCGCGCATACAGACGCAGCCACCCGGTCCGACACACCTGCAATCCGGATTCCACACCACACTCGCCGCCCGTCATGACGACCAGACGCCGCACGACCCCACCGACCAACGCGGACTGCCACCTCGTGAATCGCGAGCTCAGCACCATGGCCGCCTCCCAGTGGTCGCCTTCCGGCCACGGCCGTAACGCCCGGGCCCATAATGAAGGGCATGGCCGAAACGTTCGACAGGTTCGCCGTCACCGTCGACCTGGTCATCTTGACGGTACAGCGGGAACAACTCAATGTGTTGACCGTGACTCGAAAATTCCCTCCTTTCCAAGGTCGACAGGCACTCCCGGGCGGGTTTGTCGAGACCGACGAAGACCTCATAACCGCGGCGTTTCGCGAACTGGGGGAAGAGACCGGCCTGGCGTGCGACGTCGGGCATCTGGAACAGCTGGCCAGCTACGGCGAACCGGGCCGCGACCCTCGCGGACGTGTCATCACCGTCGCCTACCTGGCGCTTCTTGCCGACCCGCCCGGCCCGGTCGCCGCCACCGACGCCGCATCCGCACAGTGGACGGCCGTGGAACCGTTGTTGGCCGACCGGGAGGCCCTGGCCTTCGACCACCACCGGATCCTTTCCGACGGTGTGGAACGGGCACGGTCAAAACTGGAGTACTCGTCGTTGGCCGCTCAGTTCTGTCCCGCCGAGTTCACAATCGCGCAGCTTCGACGCATTTACGAGGCGGTCTGGGGGACCCGGCTCGACCCTCGTAACTTTCATCGAAAGGTCACCGGCACACCCGGTTTCGTCATCGCCGGCGACCGCTACACCGATGGTGAACGTGGACGTCCGGCACGGCTCTACCGACAGGGTCCCGCCGACCAACTGCATCCGCCGCTGTTGCGTCGGTAATGCCGTTCAGTCAATTCACGGATGCCGTGACGATCACCTCGTCGAGAACGTCACCGGCACGCTCCAGCTCCCGGATTCTCAGGTCGACCGCGTCACGTTGCTCCCGGAGTTCTTCAAACAGGGACCGTTGCCAAAGGACCGCCGTCGGCATCACGCATGCAGGGAGGAATCCGACGGATCGTTGTCCTGGACAGCCCCGCAGAAAACTCCCGAACATGCACGACCCCGGTCAACCGCGGTCATCCCGTATACGCGATGACCGCGTGGCGTGCGGTCGGACGCCGGCATGCCCGCCTGCTTGTAATAGCAACGAGCGCACACTGCCACCGGTGCGTTGAGACGGTTCCCCGATACGCATCGAGCCCCTGAAACGGTGCAGCCCGAGCGTATCCGCTCACACGGCACGGACCGGTGACGTAGAAGGCGCCCTCACCGTCAACGATCACAGTTCACACGGATTTCACCGGATACGCGACATTTCTCGCCACATCCGATCGGCCATGTTCACATCGCCCAAACAGGTAGACGACCACGTTGCCACGGGCCCGATCAGTACACTGCAGACTCTTGACGATCGGTGAACATGGCAAATCCATGCCCGACCTCATTAGCATGTCGCCATGGCTGACGAAGTACGCGCCGACCCGGTGAGCCTCTGCGAACTCGCCGGAACACTCACCTCTCAGGCCTGGGGCATCCGAGACGGCCTGGCGACCGCACGCGAACAGATCCTCGTCCCACCGGGCGCCTTCGGTAACAGCGAGAACGCCGAGACCCTCGACTCCACCTATTCCACTCTGCTGGAAAAAGCCGGAGACGGTGTCGAAGACGTCGCGGGCGTTTTCGAAGGCGACGTCGACCGCGTCTACCTCATCGCTTTCGCCTATCAGGAACAGGATCAGGCGAACGCCGAAGACATCGCCTGCACGCCCGGCGAGCCGTGCTAACCGGTTAATCCACACAGGCCACCCGAAACGCGCTAAGGAACCAGCCGTGACCGAACCCCCCATCAACGTCGACATCACATGGTTCGACCTCAAAGCCGATCCCGATGCGATCGATAAGGCGGCATCTTCGTGGACCGATCTTGGTGACGTCGGCGCCGACACGGCCGACAATCTGCAAGAAGCGGCGGGCAAGGTATACGACGACCCGTGGGAAGGCGACACGCGCACGTCCTATGAGGGGCACCAAAAGTCGTTGCGCGACTCCTGTGACGACTTCAAGACCGCTGCAAGCCCGGTCAGTTCGGCTCTGACAACGATCGCATCGACGCTGCGCACCGCACAGGGCAACCTGGACGGCACAAAGTCCGCCATCGTGGGTTCGGTGGCCTGTACCGTCACCGCCACTCAACTGAAGTTTCGTCCGGCCACTCCCGCCGAGTCACAACAGGTACTCGATGCGGTCGACGAGGCAAAACAGACACGGCAGGAACTCGACAAGGTACTTCAGGAACAACGCGACAAGATCCAAGACGCACAGTCCGGCTGGCAGGCGTTGTCTACACAATGGAAGGACGTTGCCAACGGCGGTGTCCGGGACGCCTTCCCGAACCTCCCGACGGCCCCCACCGACGGCGGCACCATCACCATGCCCGACGGCACCGTCATCGTGAACACCGGTGAAGACTCCGACGACGTCACGGTGACCACCACATCCGATGGCACCGTCGTGGTCACGGTCAACGGTACGGCGACCGAGTACCCGCCGGGTACCGACATCGTGCTGCGCACCGGCGGAGGAAACGACGACGTCAGCCTTCACGGCGACACCAACGTCACGGTGGTCGCGGGCGACGGCAACGACACCGTCGGCGGGACCGCGATCACTCCCGCGTCGGATAACAATCACACCGTCTTGGGCGGTGACGGCAACGACACCGTCAACCTCGGTGCCGGAGACAACCGCATCTCCACCGGTGGCGGCAACGACACCGTCAACCTCGGTGGCGGTAACAACCACGTTGCCACCGGCGACGGTAGCGACACCGTCCACGACGGTGGCCTCCTCGACCACAACGGCAGCGGGGGAGACAACATCGTCTCCACCGGCCGTGGCGACGACACCGTCCGAACCCTGGGCGGCAACGACCGTATCTACACCAGCGGAGGCAACGACACCGTCAAAACCTCCGGCGGGGACAACATCGTGGACGCCGGCAGCGGCAACGACACGATCGACCTCGGGACCGGCGACGACGTTGTTTACGGTGGCAGCGGGAACGACCGCATCGACACCGTCCGCGGTGGAAACAACCAGATCTCCGGTGGTGACGGCGGCGACATCATCTACGGAAGCGACACCGGCGACGACCGGATCTTCGCCGGTAGCGGCGACGATTTCGTCAGTGGTGTCGCCGGCGACAATCACATCGACGGCGGCAGCGGTGACGACGTTCTATACGGCGGCCGAGGAGACGACGTTGTTTACGGTGGCGAAGGCGACGACGTCATGTACGGCGGACGCGGGGACGATCACGTCGACGGTCAAGGTGGCGACGACGCCGCCTACGTCCAAGACGGCTCCGACACCACATCCGATAGCAACGAGACCCAACAACACGTCGACATCGCCGACACCGATTTCATCGACATCGAAGGCAGCGACCACTTCACCGCGCGCACCCAGGCCGACCTGGACCTCATCGCGGCGTCCCCGTCGGGCACCGACATGGTGCAACAGCTGCACGACAAGCAGGACCCGAACATATGGCCCGGGCAGCACGAGCTCACGATCGTCGAAACGACGGATCAGAACGGCTATGCGAAGTGGTCGTCCAGTATCTTCGGCAACCAGACGTCTCGTATCGAGTACAACCCGACATACGAGTCGAACGGCGGTGTACCCACGAACGTGCTCTACCACGAGATGGCGCACATCTACAGTGGCTGGAATGGCAACTACGACGACAGTCCCTATACCGGCGGGGACGATTGGCGTAACGACGACGAGGGCAATCCCGAACCGGTACCCAACTCCGAGCGGCAAGCCACCGGATTGCCGATCGACGCCGACGGCGACGGGGATTACGAGATTGATCCGGAGCAGCCGTTCCATCTCACCGACAACGGGTTGCGAAACGAAATGGGTCTGCCAGAACGTGACCATTATGGTCGACCGAACCCGTGACCGTGAGGTGTGAACATGCGCAGAGCCGGGCTGACGACACTCGGGCTGGCCGTATTGGTCGGACTGTTGTCGGGATGTAGTGAAGCCGAGGAGTTGCCACCCGGTGAGAAGCTTGACGCGCAGGTGGTGATGTTGGAGAACGATCCGGCTTTGCCGTTGCCGCCGCCGACGATCTCGACGCGTCCGGTCGACGCGGGGCTGGTGGCCGGGTGGGTGGCCGCCGATTCGACGGCGGACGGCGATGCAGAACCGCGTGACCCCGACGGTGTTGCGCTTCCCGATGACGAGGACGGAAAAAGTTATGTCTTCGTGGCCACCGGCACCCGGTGCCTACCGGCTGAGGGGGCCTCGCTGTGGCGCGACGGAGACGCACTGACGGTAGTGCCGACCGTGCCTGACGAGGACGTGAACTGTGACGCCCCCAACCACGCGCACATCCAGTTCGCGGTCGACGAGGAACTCGTGGCGGGCGTGACCACGGTCAACGGTGAGGCGATAGCCGACCCGCTTGGACCGGCCGAGCCCGTGGCCGAGATCGCGCTGGGTGAACTGTTCGCCGACAGGGCCGCCCTGTCGGCCGTGGATCCCGTCGAAATCGCCGGTTCCGGCGGCGGCGAACCGTTCATGTCGGCGCTGATCGCCGCCGACGGTGCCGAGAACCTCGACGAGGTCGAGAAGCTGCTGACAGACCAGGTTCCCGACGACATGAGACGTTTTGCCTTCCTGATGCGTGGTTGCCCCGGTGACGAGAGCGTTCTGGTCGTCGCTCCCGGTGTCGTCAGCGCCGAACGGGTCGGCCCCGGAGCGTCGGGGTGCCCCGAGGCCGAGCAGTTCGTGTTGACGGTGTTCGACGTGCCCGCCGACGTGATGACGACGGACACAAGACCCGGGTTGTACGGGCAGTGACCCCGTATTAATCGTCCGGCTGCTCGGGGTGCCGTCGCAACGAGATGACGGCTGCGATCAGTCCACCCCAAATCATTACGAACGTGATGATCATCATGATGACGGCCACGGGTGTCACCGGCGTTCCTCCTTCGACTCCGCCCGCGCGGGCTCGACATTGATGTGATCGGCGTTTCGCCACGGTATGAGCGCCATCAGGAGACCGAACAGCAACGCACCGCCGGCCACGACCCAGCCGGCCCAGAACAGAAACTCGTTGGAGAAAGCGCCGTCACCGTAAGGTGCGTCGAGCTCGGCGATCAGGCTGGTGATCAGGACGGCTCCCAAACCGATCGGTGTCAGCACCGTCAGCGTGATCATCCAGCCCCGGCCCAGGCGGAACGACGAAGACTCGTTGACGTGGTTCCGAAGCTGTGGGAGTCGGCGGTACACCCAGGCGACCAGAACCACCGAGACCAGCCCGGCAAAGACCACGCCGTAATGGTTGATGAAGTGATCGACGACGTCCAGGAGGTTCAATCCCTGGCTGGAGCTGAAGACGCTCACCGATACCACGGCCATGGGGACTCCGACCAACGCCACCGCGGCGACCCGCCCCAGGCCAAGACGGTCCTGTATCGACGACACGACCACCTGCACGATGCTGATGAGCGACGTGAACCCGGCGATGACCAACGACGCGAAGAACAGGGCACCGAACAGACCGTTGCCGATACTCCCGAACGGCAACTCGGAGACGATCGCGGGGAAGCTGAAGAAGGCCAAACCCACTCCGCCTTCGACCACTTCGCCCACGGTCGTGCCTTGACTGGTCGCCATGAAACCCAACGCCGCGAAGACACCGATGCCGGCAAGGATCTCGAACGAACTGTTCGAAAAGGCCACAACCAGGCCGGAACCACTGAGGTCGGCTTTGCGGCGCAGATAGGACGAATAGGTCACCATGATGCCGAAACCGATGGACAGTGAAAAGAACAACTGTCCGAAAACCAACAGCCAGACATCGGCGTCCAACAACCGGTTCCATTCGGGTGTGAAGAAGGCGTTCAATCCTTCGACGGCTCCGTCCAGGGTCAACGACCACACCACGAGAAAACCGAAGATCACCACGAGCAGCGGGATGAATATCCGGTTGGCGATCTCGATACCTTTACGGATGCCCAAAGCCAGCACCACGAGGGTGATCAGCCACACCAATGCGGCCGGGACAGCCACTCCCAGCACCATCGACGGCGCCTCACCGGGCGCGCCCGCATGCAGAAAATCTGCGAAAAACGTCTCGGTGTCCGGTGCGTCGTTCCAGTTCAAACCCAGGGAAAAAAACACATACCGGATCGCCCACGCCACGATGACCGCGTAGTAGCAGGCGATGACGGCGCAGATCGCCATCTGCCACCAACCGACCGGTTCCATGGAACGCGCCAGTTTCCGAAACGCCAACGGCGGGGAGGATCGGAACTTGTGCCCTACCGAGTATTCGAGCAGTAGCAACGGAATGGCCGCTGCCAACAGCGCAACGATGTAGGGAATGAGGAATGTCCCGCCACCGGCCTCATACGCGGTGTAGGGAAACCGCCAAATGTTTCCCAGTCCGATGGCCGACCCGGCGGCGGCAAAAATGAAACCGACACGACTGCCCCATTGTTCTCGGGCCTTCGCCACGTATGACACCCCCAACGGTCACGGTCTTCGTTACGAAACCGACCATAAACCGGGTTTGAGGGCCTTCGATGCGTTTTGGGGGCTTTCGGCGGTGCCGTGTGGCGGTGGGGAGTTGTGGACGATCGCCTGGCACGTCCACCGTGGCGTGACCTGGGTATTCTCCACGCGAACGTCACCTACCGATGTCACTTTGATGAAAGGCGCCTCGATGCGCGTATTCAACCTCCTTTTCGGAAACGACGTGAAGTCGCTGACCCTACGACCGGGGCTCGTGGGTACCGCGACGCCAACCCCCGACGACGCGGAAAAGGCCGGATGGTGCGGTGGGGATGCGCCTGCCATCGGCCCGCGCAGTTGGCCTCGTAGCCAATACACCGGCTTGCCCATGATTCACGTGATCACCCTGAAACTGCCGGTCGAGTACCGGTGCCAAGGCGATGACCTCGTGGCGATCTCGCTGTTCTCGGCCGAGGACGGTGAAGCCGACGTCCGGGACGAGGTGGAGGCCGTGTTCGAGGGCGACGACGTCGAGGGCGAGTCGCCGCTTGTGGACGAGGTACGCGACTTCATCGCGCACCGGCATCCGCAACAACGCGATCTGGAAGACATCCTCGACGGCAATCTGGCCCTACTGTGGCTCACCGAACCCGAGTTTTCCGGCCCCAAAACGTCGCCGCCTGTGGACCACGGTCATGAACGGGACGACGTGAGCCGCAATGCGTGGGACCACACCGCAGAGGAGTGCGGTGTCTGGTTGAGCGAACGTCACGACGACCCGAACGCCGGCATACCACCGGAGGACTTTCCCAACGACGACTCCCCCTATACCGATGTGTTGGATCTGGGCGACGATTTCATGGCCCGGATCGAGACGGGCTCTCACATCGGAGGCACGATCGTCGACACCGAGGGGCTCCCGAACGGCATGTCACAGTACTTCTTGCGTCTGGAACACGACATCGGCGGAATGTACTTCAAGAGCTACCTTGACCTGAAGACCGGACTGTTCGCCGCGCAAGATTAGGCCGCCCGGCCACGGTACGACCGATGTCATTCGGCCTGGGGTGAGTAGACCGTTCGCCCGTCAGCGCGACTTCGCAACGCCTGCCCCAACCGGTACGCCACATTCGGTGCCAACCGGCCCGTAGCCTCCTCGGGCGGAAGAAAAGCGAACTCACCGATCTCGTCGGACTGCGGTGTGATCGTCTCGGTGACGGTCCCGGCGTCGAAGACGTAATAGGCGATCGGCAGTGGGCGCCGATCCGACGGCGGCGCCCAGTCGGTGACCAACAAACGCCCCACCGACAGGTCGAGTCCGATCTCTTCCTTGATCTCCCGGGCACAGGCCTCGTGCGGAGCCTCGCCGACGTCGACCATCCCACCCACAAACGTCCAGTACGGATTGTGATGTGGTCGCACCAACAACACCAGGCCGTCGGCGTCGGTGATCAACGCGCCGGTCGCGGCCAGGCTCACGGAGAACCGTGCATACGGTTCGGGCAGACGAAAACCATTGGTGCTCATGGTGACTCAGATTAGTAAGGCTGCGCCCGTCGACAACTCATGGCCGGAGTACCCGCCGAGTGACGCCAACGACGATCTTGTCACGACATGACAACGCCCCGGCCGTGATTGACCGGGGCGTTTCTGCTGGTGGGCATACCTGGAATCGAACCAGGGACCTCAGAGTTATCAGCTCTGCGCTCTAACCGACTGAGCTATATGCCCCAACTGATACGTCGTCGAACTGAAGACATGTTCAACGGTTGGAAACCTTACCCGATCGGTCCAACCGGCCGACCGCGAGGGTCGCACCTTATGGGCCGTCGTGTCACGGACGTTCGGCCGAGGACTCGTATGACGAGCACCCCGGCCGAACGTGATCGACTATTCCTTCTCCGCGAGCGTTACCTCGATGCCACCGACCAGGTCGGCGCACACGTTGTAAATGAACGCGCCCAAAGTCGACAACGCCGTGAACAACACCATGTTCACAAGCCCGAGGAGAGCCGACACCAGGATGACGCCCTTGGCGGTGAACTGGAACGACACCTCGCCGTCACCACCACCGGCGCCGATCAGTGACGCCAACAGCTCGTTGAGGCTGTCGAACACACCCATCGCGTCCAACGCGATGTACAGCACAGTCGTGGCAACGATCATGACTATGAAGAGCACGATCGACACGGCGAACGAAAATTTCATGACCGACCAGGGGTCGACCCGCTTCAAATGCAACCGCGCCCGGCGCGGCCCTCTCCCGGCCGCCGCCGACACCGCCGCACGTGCGGCTTTCACCGCGTCGGCGACCCGCGCCGGCCCTTGGGCCGCCGGAGGAGCCGGTATGGCTTCCGGCGACGTGGGTGGAGGCGTCATACCTGGAGGGCGCGTGTAACCGACCTGGTTGTCACCCGATGCTTCGTTCGTCGGTGGCTGCCCGACAACTGCGTGCCCTGAGGCGCCACCAACCTGTGCCTCGGTCATAGTGCTAAGTCCTGTTCGTCTGGTTCATCGGCGCTACGCGCGATCGCGATGAGCGTCACGCCCTCTGGCAGGTCCATCAGCTTGACACCCATGGTGTTGCGATCCGTGGTCCGACGTACCGGTTTAACCGGAGTCCGGATCACACCGCCTCCGGATGTGATAGCGAACAATTCATCCTCCGGAGTGACCGACAACGCACCAATCAGGTCGCCCCGCCTTTCGGTTATCTTAGCGGTGAGCACACCTTTACCGCCTCGTCCTTGCTGCGGATACTCCGAAATCGGTGTGCGCTTGGCATAACCGCCGCTTGTGGCCACGAGGATGTCCATACCTTCTCGTACCACTTCCATCGTCAACAGTTCGTCCGATTCGACGAATCGCATGCCGATAACCCCGGACGTGGCACGTCCCATGGGACGCAGAGACTCGTCGCTGGCCTGGAAACGGATGGCCTGTGCTCGTTTCGACACCAACAACAGGTCATCCTGCTGGTCGATCAGCGCCGCACCCACCAACTCATCTCCGTCACGCAGGTTGATGCCGATGACACCACCGGAACGAGCAGAGTCGAAGTCGCTGAGCTTGGTCTTTTTGACCAATCCCCGCCGCGTCGCGAGGACCAGGTAAGGCGCAACATCATAGCCGCTGATCTGCATGACCTGTGCGATCTGCTCGTCCGGCTGGAACGCCAACAGGTTCGCAACGTGCTGCCCTCGAGCGGTCCGGCTGGCTTCGGGAAGTTCGTACGCCTTGGACCGGTAGACCCGCCCCTTGTTGGTGAAGAACAGCATCCAGTCGTGCGTGGAGCAGACGAAGAAATGGCTGACCAGGTCGTCCTGTTTCAGCGCCGCACCGGCGACACCCTTACCTCCACGCCGCTGCGACCGGTACGAGTCGATCTTGGTCCGCTTGGCGTAACCGCCGCGAGTGATCGTGACGACCACGTCCTCACGGGCGATGAGGTCTTCCATGTTGACCTCACCCTCGTACGGCACCACCTGGGTGCGCCGTTCGTCGCCCCACTTCGCGACGACGGTGGCCAACTCGTCCTTGACTATGGTGCGCTGGCGCTGCGGATTCGCGAGGATGTCCTGCAGGTCCGCGATCTTGGCCTCGATCTCGGCCAACTCGTCGATGATCTTCTGACGCTCCAGCGCGGCAAGACGCCGCAACTGCATGTCGAGAATCGCGGTCGCCTGAATCTCGTCGACGTCCAACAGGCGCATCAGGCCCGACTTCGACTCCTCCGCGGACGGCGACCGACGAATCAGCGCGATCACTTCGTCGAGCTGGTCCAACGCCTTGTTGAGACCACGCAAAATGTGCGCCCGCTCCTCCGCCTTCCGCAACCGGAAGCGGGTACGACGGACGATGACCTCGATCTGGTGCGCCACGTAGTGACGCACGAACTGGGCCAGGTTGAGAGTACGGGGTACACCGTCGACCAGAGCCAACATGTTCGCACCGAACGTCTCCTGCAGCTGCGTGTGCTTGTACAGGTTGTTCAGCACCACTTTCGGCACCGCGTCGCGCTTCAAAACCAGAACGATCCGCATACCGGTACGACCACTGGACTCCTCGCGGATGTCCGCGATGCCCGACAGTCGACCGTCCTTGATGTGCTCGGCGACCCGTTCCGCGAGGTTGTCGGGGTTCACCTGGTAGGGGAGCTCGGAGATGACCAGACACGTCCGGCCCTTCCGGTCCTCCTCCACCTCGATGACGGCCCGCATCCGGATGGAACCCCTGCCGGTGCGGTACGCGTCTTCGATACCGGCGCGGCCGACAATGAGCGCCCCCGTCGGGAAATCGGGTCCGGCGACAAGCTTGATCAGTTCGTCAAGGGTCTCGTCCTCGGGCGCCTCGGGGTTGTCCAGACACCACGTGACGGCGGCTGCCACCTCACGAAGGTTGTGCGGCGGGATCTTCGTGGCCATACCGACCGCGATGCCCTCCGAACCGTTGACGAGAAGGTTCGGGATGCGGGCCGGCAACACCAGCGGCTCGGTGGTCTTACCGTCGTAGTTGGGTCCGAAATCGACCGAGTCCTCGTCGATGTCGCGAAGCATCTCCATCGCCAGCGTGTCCAGCCGGGCTTCGGTGTAACGCATCGCGGCGGGAGCGTCGTTACCGGACGAACCGAAGTTGCCCTGCCCGTCGACCAACGGGTAGCGCAGGGACCACGGTTGCGCCATGCGGGCGAGCGTGTCGTAAATGGCGATGTCACCGTGCGGGTGGTACTGACCCATGACGTCACCGACTACACGGGAGCACTTGACGTAACCACGGTCCGGGCGATATCCACCGTCGTACATCCCGTAAAGAATCTTGCGATGCACCGGTTTGAGACCGTCACGGACATCGGGCAGGGCACGACCCACGATGA
>DXGR01000019.1 GCA_019113825.1 Candidatus Stackebrandtia excrementipullorum
GAATCGATGAATCCGGCGGCACGGTCGAGTTTGTAATGGAGTGCGCAATCAGGGCTTCTTCGTTGATGTTCGCGATCGGTGACGACGATGAGATCACGCTGATCCCCGAAGACTCCGAGAAATTTCGGATCTGGGACACCTGTCGAAACCACTGATTCACAACCCGCGTGGGGCCTGTTGCCACAATGGATGTGAAAGCGTGTATGCGCCGATTAGGTGTGGACGTGCGCCTGTCGGCACTTGGGGGAATGCGGTGTGGTGTCCCGCCGGGTCATTCATCGCTTCGGCGGCATTCCACCGAAGTGGGGACTTTGTCCAGGACACTCCCCGCGGCGAAGGCGAACACGCCCATAACGAGAGCAGCACACCCCAAGACGGCGTGTGTCCAGTGCCGCGGGTTGACGGATTCGGGTACGCCTCTTGCCCAGACGGACGTGATCGCCACGACCGCGGCGAGAGTCAACGTCATGAAGGCCGGGTAGTGCGCGCGGTCGCGGAATATGATGGCGCAGGCACGTATCCAACGGCGCGACAGAATCCAGCCCAGCGGTATGCGCAGCGGTCGGAAACGGCGGACGGTGAGCGACGTCAAGAACAGGCCGAAAATCACGAACCCCGCGGACAGGACGAAACCCCACAACCGTGGTGACGTCCACGATGAACATCCGCCTTGGCAGCCGTGGCCCCACGCGTAGGCGAGGATGTCGGCCAGCAGCGCCATGACGACGGCCGGCCCCACGGCGACCACCACCCAACGGGTGCGTTCGGCGGTCTCACGGGTGGCCTGATGAGTCAGCATGGCGAGGTTCAGCGCATAGAACAGACACAGGACCGCGGGCGCCAGGACGGCGCCGTACAGCCCCAGGATGAGGAAGGTACGTCCGGAGGCGTCGGACACGCCCGTGAGCCGGCCATACAGGAACGCGGAGATCGTCAAGGCGGACATGGCGAAGAACAGGGTGGTGACGACGTCACGGGGCCGTATGTGGGTGTACCCGTTGTCCTGCACCGGTTTCAACGGGGTCATGCCGTCGGGTCCGGTGGGCCGCTGTCTTTCCAGATACAGGAGTAGGCCCGCAAATGCGAAGCCGGCGAGAACCGCGGCAAGCGAGCCGTACATCTGCGCCGACGGGCCGGCGTTGAACGGTTCGGCGGCCAGTGAAGTCAGAGCGGGGGTGATTGCGGCGGTCACGGCACATCCCATCGGCTGTTATCCGTAGATGGTCCGCCTACCCGAAGGGATAGATTGTCGCCTATCTGACAGTCCGGCGGTCGTTCTGCTGGCGGCTGTCGCGGAGCTGTACTGCTTTCAACCGGTAATGCTGGACCAGGCCCGAGGTCATCATGATGAAACCGGTGAACGTGACGACGGCCCCCAAGGAACGCGTCCACGGCGAGACCACACCCAGCAGGATCATGTTGCCGAGAACAAGGCCCAACGCGCCGAAGGAGGCCATCGACGCAGTCGCCGCCACAGTGGACGCAAGGCCGGCGCGAGTGCTCCGGTAGCCGTACAACTCGTAATACACCCAGGCGCCGTTGCATACGAGAATAAACGCAATCGTGCTGGACCAGCCACGGACACTGAGTAGCGCGACGACGGCGGCGAGCAAAAGATGTCCGACACCTGCGACTGAAAGGGCCCAGACGGACACGGAGTTTTTGATGTTCACTGGATCTCCTGTGTATTGATTCCGACGATGTACTACAGAGAATCTTCGCTGTATATGTGCAGCTCAACGTCACCGTCGTGTGTCCACTCCGCTGTAAAGGAGTGTTCGGACCAGCCGGGCGGTATGTCCGAGAGGGCGGAGCCGAGCCCTGTGCCACCGACGATGTCTCCGTTGTCGTCGCGGAACAACACACAAAGGTGGGGCCTGGGCACGGAGTAAATGTGGTCGGATTCGACGCGGACGGTGACGTGAAGCTCGTCGTCGCGTTCTTGTATGTCGACGATGTCGGCTTCCAAGGGGCCCAGTAGTCGCGGCGAGTCCGGTGACCACCACCGCGGTGTCGTCACCTCGATGCCGATGGTCGCTACGCCGGTGTCGGCGATGTGTTCCGATCCGGTCACCGCGAGGCGCTCGCCCGGCGGAATCGGCGGCACCCTGATCATGAACGATCGCTCCTCGCGCGGGTGAACGAGTGATGCTCCGTCGTCGTCAAGCACCCTCACCTGCAGGCTCGCCGAACCGAACATCGACTCGCCGGTGTTCTCCACAACGGCTCCCACGGACACGGCCAGGTCGTCATGGGGGGTGACGTACTCGTCAAAGCCCGACTCGACGACGACGAGTTCACCACCGTCGTTTGACGAGTCGCTGGGGATATCGACATCATCCGTCTCGGCCGTCTCGGGTTCTCCGGCGAGCAACCACGTCTGTGGCCCGGCGGCGCCCGGAAGCATCAACATCAAGAACGCCCCGATGATCACGGATACCATGGAGGCGATACGGAACGGCCGTTGTGGGGTGGAGCGACCAAGATCTCCCGTGGAATCAGTCACGCATGCGACAGTAGCGTCACCGTTCCACAACCGACTTTCGGGTGGGCGTTATCCTATGCAACATCACGGATCCCTGAAGTAATGAAAGAGATCATGCCGCCCTCTGAGTTTCATCGGCCCCGTTCGGTGTGGACGTACTTGCCACGGGACGGTTGGCGATTGTTGGCCGTATCCATGCTGTGTGCCGCTCTTCTGGCCACTGTGGGTATAGCGAGAGCCTATTACAATATGTCGAAAGAGCACCCCGCTGCGGCTACTGTGCGGTCCTATTTGACCGCATTGCAGGAAAAGAATCTATCCGAAATAGACGAATATATCGGGCACACGGCCGGGAAGATGCGTTTTTTGAACGCCGACGCTGCGAACACAGACTTCTCGATCCACGAAATCGCCCTCATCGATACGGGGGGCATGCTCGAGCTCACCGCCGAGGTCGCCGTCACCATCGGCGCCGCCGACGGACAGAAGAGCACCGGTGTCTTTCGGGTGGAGAAAGACCCGGACACGAGCAAATGGGTCATCACCGATCCGTACACGAAGATCACCTTCGGGGACACCGGGGTGGGACGAATCGCCGTCAACGATCACGTGTTTGCGCCCCCGGACTCCGTGGCGCGGGGAGGAACTTTCGCGCTCTATCCCGGAGTGCAGCGGTTTCACGACATCGAATCGCCGTGGATGACGCGTCACGTCGAGCCGATGTTGACGCTCAACGAAAACATTCTCCTTGACGGCGACGGCACCGAAGGGCGATTTTTGCTGAACGAGGCCGGAGACGCGGAGTTGCAGGGGTTGGTCGACGAGTACATCGACGCCTGCGTGGAGAAGAGCGAGAGCGACCTGCTTCCCCGTCGGTGCCCGTTCGGGCTGGATGTCGACATGCATCGGTACTACAGGGACTTCAAAAGTCCAACATGGTCGGTGGTGGACTACCCGGTCGTCACGGGAGTCGACTCGGGCGGCTACTTCCGCGTCCAAAACAGAAAGGCGGGGACGATCGAACTGTCCGGCACGGCTGTCGAATCGGACGGGAGCGAAAAGGCGGTCACTCTCACATGTCCCATCCACGCCGACCTTATGGCGTTTGATGTGGACGCCGACGACGTCATGGAGATCCTGCCCGACGAGATGTTGTCGGTGCCCGGTACGTGTTGAGTGCAGCCTCGCCTCATCCTTGAGTATGAATCAGCCCCCGACCCCTGGTACCGGCTTACCCGGAGGTTCTCGGTCCTCAGTCCCTATTTCGTCTCCAAACGTTGTGGCGGCGCGATAATCGTGTCACTGTCTACTCCGTAAGGCTCGCTCCACAACCGAACGAGAGGAACGTCCACATGAGGAGCCGGAAGAGATTCCTGGCCGGTGTCGCCGCGGGGGCGGTGGCCGTCGGCGCGAGCTTCGTGATGACGCCACAGGCGCAGGCCGAGAACGCGACCGTCGACTGGCAGCCGTGCGAAGGAGCCGAAGAGGTCCAATGCGCATCGATCGAGGTGCCGTTGGACTGGGCGAACCCGGACGGCCGCACCATCGAGATCGCCTTGGCCAAACGCGAGGCCTCAAATCCGGATGCGCGACTGGGCAGCATTGTCATGGACCCGGGCGGCCCGGGCGGTTCGGGTGTCGAGACCGTCAAGGCGGTGCAGATGCTGCCGGAGGCGACGGCCGAACGTTTCGACATCGTGGGATTCGACCCCCGCGGTGTCATGAACAGCACCGAGGTTCTGTGTGGTGAGGACGTCCTTACGGAGTACTTCGAGCAGCGTCAGCCGGAGAGCCGAAAAGACTGGTTCTCTTTGAGCGTGGTCAACAAGGCCCTGTACATCGACTGTAAGGTCCGCAGCGGCGATTTGATCGACCACGCACACAACCTGCAGACGGTCGAAGACATCGAGGCGATCCGTCAGGCTCTGGGCGAGGGCAAGCTGAACTATCTCGGATACTCGTACGGATCGCTGATGGGGCAGCAGTACGCGGAGGCGTACCCGGAGAACATCCGGACCATGGTGTTGGACGGCAACATGGACCACTCCATCACCGAACCGTGGGAGTTCGCGCGCAGTGAGGTCGCGCCCATCGAGGAAACGTTCAACCAGTTCGCCGACTGGTGCGAAACCACAGAAGACTGTGCACTGTACGGACAGGATGTTCGTGCCTACTACGCCGATCTGAAAGACAGGGCACGTGACGGCGATCTGATCGACCCCGCGACCGGCGACCCGATCGACTTCTACGACCTGTCTTCTCTCGCGTTCGCGACGGGGCAGCCGGAGGTCTGGGGCATGGTCGCCGACAACATGGTCGCCCTCAACGAAGGTGAAGGCACTATGCGCGCCCTCGCCGGCCCCGAAGAGGTCGAAGAGATGAACGGCCTCTACAGCGCGGCCTGGTGCGGCGACTACGGCTTCGACTTCGACGGATACGGCGATTGGGAGGACATCCGTGAACGGTTGTCCGAGGAGTTCCCGAACGTCGAGTGGACGCAGTACGCCGACCACACGATCGCGTGCGTCGGATCACCCATCAAGAACAAGAATCCGCAGCGTGAACTGGACATCGACGAGGACACCTCCATCGTCATGATCGGCAACCGCTACGACCCCGCGACGGTGTACGAATGGAACCTCGCCGCCGCCGAACAGTCCGGTGCGCGCCTGGTCACCTACGAAGGCTACGGCCACACGGCCTACCGGGCCGACGGACCCAGCTCGTGCGTCAACGACGCTGTCAGCGAGTACTTCATCAACCAGGTCGAACCCGAAGAGGGCCTCTCGTGTGAGGCCACCGAACAGCCCGGCGTCATGGGCACCATGAACGCCGGACCCGACGTCGTCGGACCGTACGCGACACGCTAATTCGTGACGTCATAACCGGGCCCGCTCCGTATGGAGCGAGCCCGGTTTTTGTTCTTCGGCGTCGTCGCGCTGATCGGATCGGACTTGATGACGCGTGACATCATCGACACGGCAATGCATAGCGTGATCGTCTATTGGCCCGTCCAGGGAGTATGGAACGTCGTCGAGTCGTGTCGAGGCTGCAAAAATCGTCGAGTATTGGCGCAGCATTGAGATATTCAGTCCACAGTCGATACCCGATGTCGACTCCCGGCGATGGGTTTACCGGGTTCGTCCCGGCCAACCGCTGCCGTGGGAAGGCGACGAACCGAAGCGGCGCAAGACACCACTCGGCAGAAACAAGACATGGCGATACAAGGTCTACTTCGGAATTTATAATCTGGAAGACCTTTTCACCGTGGTGAAACAGACGTGCGGCGGCGACGAAGACAGCTACAACGAACGGCAATACGACGACGCCGCCCTCGCCGGTGTCGTACTCGACGAAAACGGTGTGGCGCAACTGAAATCGTTCACTCTTTCGTCGTGCGCGTGGGCGTTGGGGCGAGCGATGAAAGGAGCATCGCCGGGCTGGCTGGACGGCTTCGACCTGGCCTCGCAGGCCGCGTCCGGCGCACTGCGCGAGCTGTTGTTCAACCCGCGTCCGAAACTCTCCGAACAGTTGCTGAGCGAGCTTGCCAAGTACGTGCTCGGCCTGGTCGGAACCGAGACCCTTGAACAGGTCGTCGACGCGGTGACGAGCCTCTGGGGCGCCACCGCCGAGGACAAGGCACCCGTGGACACCTCCACACCACCCGTGCTGACCGCCGACCACTTGACCGACATCACGACCATGCTGGTGCGGCTGACGGGAACCGACGAGGTCTTCACCGATCTCGACGTCCGGGTCGCATGCGAAGAGGTGTATCGCCGTGAAGAGGAACCCACCTTCGATTTCCTCAACAGCATGCTCCTCGAAGACCTCGACATGGTCCGCAACGAGATCATGGCCGGTTCCTACCCGAAGGCACTGCGCACTTACCTGGCGGAAAAGCCCGACAACACACGCCACGTCGACGTGCGTGAAGCCGGCTCCGCCGTCCTGGAACGGCTCCACCCCGAAAAGCTCCCGCACGGACGATGGCCGTCCAATCCCGAGCATGGTCTTGCCCTACACCAGCAGCTCGCCGTCAACAACGCCATGACCGACCTGGGCGACGCCGAAGGGCTCATGGGCGTGAACGGTCCACCCGGCACCGGCAAGACGACGCTGCTGCGCGACGTGATGGCCGCGTTGGTCACCAAAAGGGCGCAGGCGATGGCGCGGCTCGGCACACCGAGCGACGCGTTTCGGGAACACCTGCAGTGGAAGAAAGGCGACCGTACGTTCACCGTTCCGGTGTTGGCGCCGGAGTTGACCGGTTTCGAAATGGTGGTGGCCTCGTCCAATAACGGCGCGGTCGAAAACGTCACGAAGGAAACCCCGGATCTTGAAGCCGTCGAGAAACGATGGCTCGGCGAGGTCGACTATTTCAGTGACGTCGGCACCGCCGTGTTGAACAGCGACCAACTGGACAAACCCGACCGGTGGCGGCCCGCGTGGGGACTGGCTGCCGCGAAGCTCGGACGCAAACAGTACCGCTCGGACTTCGTCACCGCGTTCTGGTTTGGACGTAAGGAAACAAGAAACGCCAAGGGCTTCGACGGTCTACAACAGGTTTTGAGGGCGGGACCCGGGCCGGTCCCGTGGCGGGACGCCGTGGCGCGGTTCCGTAGCGCGGAGCAGAAGGTCACCCGCCTACAACGGGACCGCGAGCGTATACGCCTCGCCTGGGAATCCCGGGACGGTGTCACCGCGCGCATCGCCGAAGCAGAAGCCGTGATCACAGCGACCACAGCGGACCAGGCGAAGTACAACGAACTGCTGGCTCGACAGGAACGCGAGTTCGACGACGGCAAACGTCGCTACCGTGAACGGGAGGCCGATCGGGACGCACACCGGCAACGTCGGCCCGGCTTTCTCGACATTCTCATGAGTTTGGGGAAAGTCGTGAAACCGTGGCGCCACGAAAACGCCGCCCTCGCGTCGCGGTCGCAAGAGGCCCGCGCCGTGATGGACGACCGCGAACAAGCCGTCGAGCGCACCACGACGTTGCTACGCGACCTACAACGCTTCCTCACCGACACCACGCGACAAGCCGGCGTCTTGCACACCGAATTGGACCGTATCGACCAGGCCCTTTCTCAGGCCGCCGACATCGGCGTCCACCTACCCGACCGGAACGGCACCGACCGGCTTCACACGCCGTGGACCGACACAAAACTGAATACGGCTCGAAGCGAACTGTTCCTGGAAGCACTTCGCCTGCACCGGGTCTTCCTGGAACACAACAGGAAGCCAATGAGCCAAGGATTGGCGTCGGCGGTCGACGCGGTCGCCGGCAGCATGCCCGCCGACGTCGACCCTCGCGTCCGGACCGCGGCCTGGCAGCACCTGTTCCTGGCCGTACCCGTCGTCTCGACCACGTTCGCCTCGTGTGGACGAATGTTGGCGGGCCTTCCCGCCGAGTCACTGGGATGGTTGTTGATCGACGAGGCCGGCCAGGCCACACCACAGGCCGCGGTCGGGGCCATCTGGCGCAGTAAACGCGTCGTGGCCGTCGGAGATCCGCTACAACTGGAACCCATTGTCGCCATGCCGTTTCCGGTGCAACAGTCGCTGCGCCAGCGTGCATCGGTGTCGGAACGGTGGCTGCCGGAACGTTACTCGGTACAGAAACTCGCCGACGAGGCCACACCCATGGGTACGGAACTCGGGGGACTGTGGGTGGGCACACCGTTGACGGTGCATCGGCGTTGCGACGACCCGATGATGTCGATATCCAACGCCGTCGCCTACGACAACATGATGATCAAGGCAACACCCGACCGTGACCCGTTCGAGGTTGATGGCCGAGAACTCGACGAAAGCGTATGGCTGGACGTCGTCAGTGCTCGGTCCGACGGCCACTGGATATTCGACGAGGGCGCTGAGCTCGACTGGAAACTGAAATGGTTGAAAGACCGTAATCTCGACATGAAACAGATCATCATGATCAGCCCGTTCCGTGATGTGGCACGGCAACTCGTCCTCCGACAGCGTGGTTTCGGCACCGGCCCCAGCGGCACCGTCCACACCGCGCAAGGGAAGGAAGCCGACATTGTTTTCCTCGTGCTGGGCGGAGAACCCGGGAACTCGGGGGCACTGAAGTGGGCGGCGGAGAAACCGAATCTTCTGAACGTCGCCGTCAGCCGCGCCAAACGGCGGTTGTACATCATCGGAAACAGCAGTCGATGGTTGTCCTTGCCGCACTTCAACGTGCTGCCGGGGGAGCTGAAGGTCAAGGCCGCCACGCAGAGCCGTCTGCACCGGTGAAATACACCTGTGGGTTCCCGATGTGACCGTGAAGCCCGCGGTCAAGTACCGAACGCAACATCTCGACGATGAAGGGGGAGAGGAAGCGTGTCGGGACCATCCGCACAGGACATATGTCGCCGGGAACATGGTCGCCGGGAAGCAAGATGATATGAGCTCCTACCAAGTTTTTGTTGAGTCGTCTGTGGCAGATGAGGGCGCAGACGAGGGATATCAGTGCGTTGTGGATGTCGGTGTGGTGTTGCCAGCGGATGGCGAGGCGTTTGTACTGGTGGAAGCATCTACCAAGCCAGCGTCACCATCGCCGCCATCATGATCTGGCTCTCCTGATCCACAGGACAGGCCCTAGTCCGATGATGCCCTTGGCGCCGCGTTTCGGGATGACTGGCAGAATGCTCTTGGCCTGCAATGTTTTGCGGAATCGTCGTGAGTCGTAGGTCTTGTCGGCGAGGATCGCATCGGGTTGTTTGCGTGGTCTGCCTCGCCGGCCGGCGACGGCGGGTATGGCTTCTACCAGGTCTTCGGCTGCGGTGATATCGGCGGTGTTGCCGCTGGTGGTCACCACGGCTGGCGGTATACCGCCTCCGTCGCAAGCCACGTGGCGTTTGGACCCAGGACGTCGACGGTCGAGGCAAAGAAGGCCCCCACGTATGAGCCCCCCTTTTTAGATCAAACGTGTCCGGCACCGATTAAAAAGCCTTCGACCAGTCCAGCTCACCGGCCGCATGCAACTCGGCCAGTAGCAACCGATGCAGCTTGTCGAACACGTCCGCATCGTCCACCGCCGAAGCCTCCGCCAACAGGTCATACCTGAGCCGGACCCCAGCTCCTGCGGCAGATTCTCCCATCCGATCCCTGTGAGCAGGACGAACAAGATCCTCGGTAAGCGTTTGCGGTCATCGATCTGAACAGGGCCACGCCGCCCCGCCGATGCGGCGGAAGCAACGGGTCCACCACACTCCACAAGCCATCATCCACTATCCACGGCGCAGCCACCCCACCATCGAACCAGGCCACCCGACCCACATCCAGGACGGCCACCCCAGAAAATTGATGAGAGCTCTAAGTTGCGTTGATGTGTTTCGGGTTCTATGCAGTAAACCTCTGTATCCAGTTGGTCGATGTCGTCGGGGAGCCAGAATGTGTCGATGATGAGGCTGCCATCGTGGGTTCCCGGGCCGACATCGCGTATGTACTGGCTAACATTCATAGGCGCGACTCCGCCGATGAAATCTTCGCCGTCGAAAAGTACGATGGTTGGGCTCATCCAGCCGAGGGTGTCGGGGTATGTGGACTCGATGGTGAAGCTGAACTCGGTTTCATAGGTGGAGGAGTGAATGACCAGGTCCGATATTTCACATTGTCCGTGCCGATCTTCGCTGTATGGCTCCCAGATGACATCATGAATGCTCAAACGCACGTCCGCGGGTTCTTTGGCCAACAGGACCATGTGTGCGACGGCACCGGTCTCACCCGGTAGCACTGTTCCGATCTCGAGTCGTCCCCTGGCTTCAAGGTCAGATTCGTACTCGTTGAGGGGGGAGCCGTCGGCGTCAAGCCATTCCATCTCGATGGCGCCTGCGGCGACGTCGGCTTCGCTGGTGTTCTCGTAAAACACGGCAAGGCTTACGGTGGCGCTTTCCCCGCTGCCCGAATCAGCAGACGAACTCCTCACAACCGTGAAAGCGGAATCACCGAGCTTGACCAAGCCACCGTCAGATGAACTGGCCGCTGGAGCGGTCGTTGTTGCGTCGGGGGCGAGGTTGTTCGACGTTGAGTCGCCGGGCTCGGTGCAACTGCTGGTGGCCAACGCCACCGCAATGCTTCCAACCACCAATGAGGTACGAAAAATTGTGATCGTTTGACTCCTTGCGAATCAACTCGGGTAAGTAAACGCAAACAGTGAATGTTCGCGCGGTGTGGGAGCTTCCGAATAGGTCTAGCCGGTATCGGATTCGACTACTTCGATGATATCCGACCCAATTGCGTCCCGGATTGTCCTGGCCGCTCGTGCGGCGCCCTTGAGGAGAGTGCTACAGCGGCAGAAACGACCCGGTCGCGGTTCCGTGATCCTGGACGGGACCCTGGGATCGACCGGCCGCCGACCAGCCGTACTATTCGGGCAAACACCGTCGCCATGACATGAAGCTGTAGGCCATCACCGACCCCAACGGTGCTCTGTTGTGGATACCAGGTGCCCTGCCGGGGGGGCACGACACAGCCGCGGCACGGATCCGGCAGCTAGGGCCACGCCTGCGGGAATAGGGCATGACCGCTCTGGCCGACAAAGGCTACTGCGGACTCGACTCCCAGGTCGTCGCCGTGCCGTGGAAAGGACGCCACAAACCCGAACCCAAGAAGGCATACAACCGGCTTCACGCCCGCGTACGCGCTCCCGGCTAACGCGCCTTCGTGCAACTGGAAAATCTGGCGCATCCTGCGTAAACTCCCCTGCAATCCCCATCGCGCCACCAACATCACCACACTCATCCACTCAGGATGAAACAAGCTCAATAACGGTCGTCCATGATCAGCTCGACCTTGTACTGCTCATACTGACTGAGTTCATCAGCATTCAACTGGTCTGCGGTTGCGTAGCTGTCAGCAATATTTCGGAGCGCATCTGCAGCTTCACGAGCATTGGAACTGCACTCTTTCAGTATTGAAAATATTTGGTCGCGTAGTTCGGTCCAAGGACCTCTAGCGTCAGTGGTGAAACAGTCGTCAACGCCGGTGCATGCCGTTCTCGAAGAGACCTGTGTAGCCGACCGTTGTGGGGGCTTACTCATATGCATCAGCTACTGCGAGCAAGAACGAATCGGATACTCGGAGCATTGCTTGCAGATCTACAAGTAGTTCGCTCATCTGTGTTCCTAAACTTGGTCTGTCTTTGGGTTTGAATTATTCGATGGGGATAGCGTTAATGGTGCTTTTATCATGGTCGTAGAGGTATAGGTAATCATCGTTAGCGGTGAGGAGGGTGGTGTTGGGTAGTTGCCAATGGATGGTCCCGGACGCGATATCGATGGAGTAAGTTATTGGTGGGCGATTCACAGTGTTTTCTTCGTAATGGTCTGGTGAGGTGTAAAGGGTGGTGGCGTGGGTGGTGTTTCGTCCGCCGATGGTCATGCTGGCTCTCCACAGGGTTTTTCCGGTGTTGATGTCGACGGCTTCGACGGGTGATCGTTGGGTGCGGGTGCCTTTGGCATGGAAGACGACGTTGTCGGTGACATAAACGGGCATAGCGGTTTCGTCGGCTGTCCATAGAGTATTCCCGGTGGCGAGTTCGACGAGTTCGGGTTTTCTGTCGGCAGTTTGGCCGTAGAGGTGGGTGTGGGTGATGTGTGGCCGACCGTCCATGGAGTGGCATTCCCAGCCGTCGCCGATAGAGGTGACCTGAGTGGAGATGGGAAACGATTGAAGGTCGGTGTCGACCACGTGGATCGTTTGTGTGCAGTAGCCGTGCTCTTTGTGGTCAATAAAACTGTTGGGTGCCGGTGTCACCACGATTGATCCCTTGTCGGTCGCCCATCCTGTCCAGCGGGGGCCTATCCGGGTGTCAACGGTACCGACCACATCACCGGTGGCGGTGTCCAATACCCGGGTTTGGCCTGTTTCGGAGTGGTCGTCGGAGAAAAACACCACTGGCGAGTCGGTCGCGAGCCTCAGGTTGGTTTGTTGGAGTGTTTCGACGGAATCGATGGCGGGGATAGGGGTGGGGGTTAGAGCGATCGGGTCGTCTGAACCACCTGTGCTCAGTAGTTGCCAACGGGTGTCGCCGGTGGTGAGATCGACGGCCGTGAGGTACTGCGTTTGCTCGGGAACATCGTCCTCGACGACGAAGTAGGCGTCCTCAGTGGCGACCATCGACGGCCACGAGGTCAAGGTGACATATTGGTGGGAGAACCGTTTGTCCCCAGTGGCAATATCGTAAACGTTTATGTTGTAAGTGAAGGCTTCGCCTCGCGCCGATTGCCGCGTCACTACGGCTTCCGATGTCAGAGCGACGACAAATTGCTCTGTCTCCAGTGACCACAGAGCTTCGCCCGTTGCGGCGTCGCTGAACGTGACGCCCTGGCGAACGAGGTCATTGTTTCCAAGTACCAGAATGTCGCCTACAACGACGGCCCCC
>DXGR01000131.1 GCA_019113825.1 Candidatus Stackebrandtia excrementipullorum
ATCCATCGTCGTATCGGGCATTGGCATCCGCATGAACCTGCCAGGCTTCCTCCGTCGTCGCCTCGACAAGCCCGTAAAACGGGGCGGCCGGTTCCGGACACTCCGTAAAGGTCCCGTTTTCCGGTGAACCGATACCTCGAGGGTCGAACACGACGACATCGAAGGACTCGGCCAACCGTTCAACGGCCGGCGGCGGAGACGCCATCGCAAGGGTGCTGTTGCCGGCTCCAAAGTTGGCGATCAAGGTACCGTTAGCGTCTCCTGTGGCGGTCAGTTTGACCATGTTCATGGTCGTCGTCGCCGTCGTCGGTGCCGCCCAGTCCACCGGCACTTCGAAGGTCGCACACTCCAGGCCATGGTCACATTCGGACCAGTCGATGGACGAAATCGGCTTGCTCGAGTCGGCCGATGCGTCGACGGTCGCAGAGGCGCCCAGACCGAGTGCACAGGCAACAACGGTGGCGGCTGCGAAAAGTCGCGTTCCAGATGTTTTCATTATGTACGGGATTCTTCCGCCGGCCACCTTTGGACGCCTCCCGCTTCGGAGCGATTCTTTGGTTGACCATCGACAGTCCCCGACGGTGCCGAAAGATGGGCCTCGGGCGTCCTCCAACACTGTCGATCGTCATGTGTTCCTTGGCGGCGCCTCAACTGCAGCTACTTCTCCGCCACACCGGCGCCATCGCCCTTCGATACGGCCAATCGCGACGGCAGACACCTCGCCATCGTTGACGACCACCTGTTGTGACCGGTTCTCGGGGGGACAACCATGTCGATCGTTACTCAGACGGTGCCGGGCCCTGACTTCTTCACGGGGCTTGACGCAACAGCGGGCGACCGGACGCGGTTCACTTGTGACACCCCACCGTTTCGACCATGAGGCGCGGCCCCCAATGGTCGAGACGATGGAGCATGGGCCCCTCACCGACAGCACAGAAGTTAGGGTAGCCTAACCCGACCGCGCGGATGCGGCGTCGGTTCAGGCCGTCGTCGAGATACGGGGCGGGGCGGCGGAGGGGCGACGTCGATCACCGAACAGCGATCCAGGCCTTTTCGGTGAAAGCCGCACCAGGACATGCCCTGCCGTGTGACCTTGAACATCAACCGGCGATGCCCGGGGCGGGCACGACGGCCCATATCGGATGATGCGCCGGACGTGACGTTCGTCGACATCGCAAAGCGAAAGAGTTGACCTTGAGCACTCGAGCAGTCGTCCACGAGTTTCTCCGGCGCCGTGCTGCCGGCGATGTGGACAGAATCATGGAACTCATCGGCGAGCCCGCCGACTTCCGGTCGTATGGGTCGCCGCTCGTCCCGTGGCTGGGCAGAGGCACCAAACACGACGAGGTCCGCCGGTTTTTCGAGTCCCTGTTCGCCGGAACGGTCACACAAAGCGCCGATCTCAACGCCGTTATCGTGGAAGGTGACGAAGCCGTGGTCGCGGGCGAGCTGAGGGTCACGGTGACGGCCACCGGCCGTGATTACCGTTCCCCGTTCGTTCTACGTTTGACCGTTCACGACGGTCTCATCGTGCGCCACCACGTGCACGAGGACTCCTACGCCCTCCACGAGGCGATCAGACCGTAGCGCCGCTGTCGACGGTGTATCGGAACGGCCGGTCGGAGACACCGTGTCACCGGTCGACGGTGAGGACGATCTTCCCCCGTGTGTGCCCCGATTGAATGTCACGCCAGGCGTCGGCGGCCTCGTCAAGTCGGTAGGTGCGTGCGACGTTCATCGTGAATCGACCCGAGTCGGCCAGTTCCGCAAGCTCGGTCAACGCCCTCCCGTCGGGGCGTCCCCAGACGACCCGACCGCCCAGGTCAATCGCCTCCGCGTCGGTGATCGAGATCAACCGCGACCGGTCGGCGAGCAACTCGACCGATTGGGCTGCGGCACCACCACCGACGTAGTCCAGGATCACGTCGACGCCGTCGGGTACCTCGGCACGAACACGGTCGACCAAACCGTCACCGTATTCGACCGGTGTAGCGCCGAGGTCCGCCAGGTAAGAGTGGTTGGGGCTGCTTGCGGTGCCGATGACACGAGCCCCTTCGGCCACCGCGATCTGCGTGCCCGCCGACCCCACACCCCCGGCGGCTGCGTGGATGAGCACCGTCTCGTGTGGCCGTAGCCGAGCCAGCCGGATGGTCCTCAGCGCCGTCAGACCGACCAGCGGTATCCCGGCCGCCTGTTCGAACGTCAACGCCTGCGGCTTGCGAGCGAGCATTCCAACGGAGGCGGTCACCAACTCGGCATAGGCTCCGTATTCGACCCAGTCCTTGCGTACATAGCCGAAGACCTCGTCCCCCACGGAGAATTCCGGAGCATCCGGCCCGACCGACTCGACCACGCCTGCGACATCCCAACCCGGAATGCACGGAAACTTGACAACAAAGAAGTCGTCCAGTCCGCCCGCAGCGAGTTTCCAGTCCACCGGGTTGACGCCTGCGGCCTTGACCTGAACTCGTACCTCCCCCGGGCCCACTTTCGGTTCGGAGACGTCGGCGACCTCCAGGTTCTCGGGACCGCCGTATCTGGTGAGGATTATCGATTTCATCCCCACATGGAACCAGTCGGCCGAGCGTCTCGCACCAAAAGTCACGTTTCTACGCCCCACCCGATAACCCGGTTGTGCCCACAACAGCGCACCGTTACGGTCGGATCCGTGTTCGATGAACTTCGTGCCCGAGTCGACGAACAGGTCGCTACCGTAGGCTTCAGTGGAATCGTGTCCGTGACGCAGGGCGGTCATGCCCGGATGCGTCAGTGTTACGGCATGGCCAACCGAGCCGACGACATACCGGTCAGCCCCCGGACCCGGTTCTCCTTGGGCTCCATGACCAAACTGTTTACCGCCATGACTCTTCTTCGGCTCCGCGACGACGGTGCCGTGGAGCTCACCACGCCGGTTGTAGACATCCTCCCCCCGACATCGCGTCCACGAACTTTGCGATCCGACGTCACCGTCGGACATCTACTGACCCATACCTCCGGTATCGCCGACTATTTCGAAGAGGAGACCGTAGGCGATGACTGGCCCACCGAATTCGCGGCTTTGTGGAGTGACCTCCCGGTCTACCGCGTCACGAGACCACACGATGTCCTGCCGCTGTTCTCCAACTTGGATCCCTACCGTTCTCCCGGGGCCACGTTCCAGTACTCCAACGCCGGATACGTACTCGCCGGATTGGTCATCGAGGCGGTCGGTGACATGCCTTACACCGAAGCGGTACAACGGTGCGTCTTCGATCCCGCTCTGATGACCGACAGCGGGTTCTTCGCCGCCGACGAGGTCCGTCCGTTGACCGCCACCGGTTATCTACCTCCGAGCGAGCCGGGTAAACCCTGGCGGACCAACGTGTTCGCCATGCCGAGCGTCGGTGGCCCGGACGGAGGCGCGTTCTCCAATGTGGGTGATCTGGAGCGTCTTGTCGAACAGTTTGAAAGCGGCAGGGTCGTATCACCGGCGACGGTAACGGAGGCCCTCTCGCCGCAGGCAGAGATCGACGAGACCACCGCGACCGGCTACGGAATGTTCCTTGCCGGTGAAGGACGCGCGCGTTATTGGTATTCGGAGGGGGCGGATCCGGGGGCCGAAGCCCTACTGTGGCGTTTCCCGGACCTTGACGTCACCGCCGTCGTGCTCAGCAACGTCAACGATTACGCGTGGGACATCGGGGAGGCGATTGTCGACACGATAAAAGGGGCGGCCGACTGAGCCGGCCGCCGCTTGCGAAACACACTCTTACTTGACCAGTGCCATCCAGGTGAGCTGACCGACCCAGCCGTCGACGACCAGGCCCTTGGCCTTCTGGAAGGAACGGCAGGCGGCCACACTGACGGATCCGAAGTCTCCGTCGATGAGCAGTCCGTAACCGTGACGGTTAAGACCCTGCTGAGCGGCCTTGGCACGCGAACCGGAGGATCCGCTACGGACGTCCAGGACGAGGAGCGGCCAGGAGACCGGCCCGATCCAGCCGTCGGCAACCAGGCCCTTGGCCCTCTGGAACGCCTTCACCGATGCCTCGCAGCCGGGACCGAAGTCACCGTCGACGACAGTGGAGACTCCGTGGGCGTTGAGCAGGCGCTGCGCGACACGTACCCGGCCGCCGGTGTTGCCTCGGCGCAGGTTCGGCCATGAACCCTTGATCGGGGCACTCGAGCCAAGCGTGATGCCGCGGTTGGCCAGGAACGTGTAGGGGTTGATCGGGGTGTTGCTCTGATGAACTTCGAAGTGCAGGTGCGGCCCGGTGGAGTTACCCGTGGTGCCCATGGCACCGATGACCTGCCCTGCCGAGACGGTCTGATTACGAGAGACCGCCGCACTGTAGAGGTGACCGTAGTAGGTCTTGTAGCCGTTGCCGTGATCGATCAGGACGGCGTTGCCGGTGCGTCCGGGCAACAGGCCGTCACGCATGTCACCGGGGTAGGAGTTCGTGCGGACCCCGATAACGGTTCCGGCGTTGGCCGCCCAGATGGCGGTTCCCTGACTGTTCGCCACGTCGGTACCAGCGTGGTACGGCCGCGACGGGGGTTTGAAGCCGGAGGTGATGCGGCCCATCGTGGGATTACTCCAGGCGCCGGCGTTAATCGCCACATCGTCAGCGTGCGCGATCGCGGGTACGGCCGCGATCACCGCTCCAGCACCAAGACCGGCGAAGAGACGCCTCCGGTTCATGCGGAAGGAGGGGTTGGGCATGTGTGGTCCTTTCCATGTCATGTTCGCGAATGGGCATCGAGGGGTTCGCGAACACTTCACGCCGATAGGCGTGTACTGCACGGTACCGGTAAACGGCAAACAATGTAAGTATCGGTATCCGTTTTTCTGGCGGAGCCCCAAAGGACCTTGGGTATGACAAGTGGCAAGACCTGGTGAATAACGGTTCATGACGCCGACCGGATTGGACGGAAACGCGATTAGTCCGATTTAGCCGCTGTGACCCGAATAGCGCTATACCGATGGCGGAACAATGCTTTTCCGACACTTGTGGGAAATATAGTTTCCGGTCAGCTCTATACATTAAAGAATGGTGAGGATACGGCGCGGCTCGGACCGGCGACCTCCGAGGCCTCAGTGTCACGCTTCAGCGGCTTCGATCGCGGTTACCAACCGGCTCATCGACAACAGTGTGGAACGAATCTCCTGCAAATATCGTGCCGGTGCCGACGAATGTGGAACCGACGACCTCGGAAGCCAATCCGCACGAAGACCGACGGTGTCGACCCCGGCGCCAAAGGGAATACCTATCGTTCGAATGGCATCACAGTGCTGGAAGGGCACGTATATCGGTGATGTGACCACCAATACTCGATCCGATGAACGCAACGAGGCAACCTGCTCGACCCAGAAGCGAATGGTGTCGGCAGTGTCGGCCCGGCGGACCTCCGGTTGGCTCGACGGCGCCGCCACGGCCTTCAAAGCAATGTCGTCGCCGCTTTTCAACGTCGTGACGCTCCACGCCCTGTTGGGATCGACCGCCGGATCCCCACCCGTTTTCACACTCTCGATCTCATCGACGGTGAACGCCTCGGCGAGGCCGGCCACCAATGCGTCGATCTCGAAATCAAAACCGGAGGAAGCCGTGCCTTGAACCTGTGTCTCCGTTTCCGCCGCCGTCAGTGGCCGAAAACCGCCCAGGGCGGTTACCGCAGCCGCGACGACACCGCGCTCCAACAGTCGAGCCGCATACCGGGTGCGCGCCAAACAGGTACGGAAGAGTCCACCCAGCACGACGACGTGATCGTACTGGTCGAAACGGGGCCATGTATCACGTGCCAACCCGAGGTCGACGGCCGCACGAACGACGAGCTCGGCGGTCTCGGAATCGAAGACGGGTTGTATTGCTTCGGCGCGTTCCCTGCCGGCACGAAAGTCCCACCGTCGACTCGACAGCTCGAGAAGTCCGTCGAGTTTGGTCTTCAGCGGCGAGGAGATATCCACCGTGCCACCGAAACGAGCGGCGAGGTCCCGGATCGGGTCGGAGGAAACCCACCGTTCGACGTCCTGCACCACGGTCGCGGCCGAACCTCCGGCGCCGAATGTCGGCAGGGGGATCACAGGGGGCAACCGTTCTCCTCGTGGTCGGCTGGGCAAGGGCGGCATCACGAACACCGGCGGTTCATTGAAACACGTCGGCTCAACGCCTTCGGTCCGAGTCGACCCACACGACAAGCGGCCGACGTGTCACGTCGGCCGCTTGCGAAGCGAGAGATCAGTCCTCTACACCCGCCCTCACACGAACCCCCAGATCGCGGTCCACATTGTCCCAATATTCGAAGGCCCGGCTCAACACATCGGCACTGACACCGTCCTTCAGATGGCCAACGATGTTTTCCACCAAGCGCTGCCGTGCCGGTGCGTCCATCACGTCACGAACCAGCGTGCCCGGTTGTCCCCAGTCGTCGTCCTCCGAGTGAAGGCTGTACGCCGCGTGCATCATGTCGCCATCGACATGCCAACCGGCGGGTTCGCCGAACCGGTCAACATCGGAATGAGGCCCGCCCTTGGAGTTGGGCACGTACACCGGGTCGCCCGGGTTGTGGTGTCGCATGTGGCCGTCCTTGTTGTACGACCGCACCCCCGACCGTGGCCGGTTCACCGGGATCTCGTTGTAGTTGGCGCCGATCCGGTAGCGGTGAGCATCCGGATAGGAGAACATACGACCCAACAGCATCTTGTCGGGGCTCGGCCCGATACCGGGCACCAGATTGCTCGGTTCGAACGCCGCCTGCTCGATCTGGGTGTGGAAATCCTCCGGGTTCGCCGTCAAAGTCAGGCGCCCGACTTCGATCAGCGGATAGTCGCCGTGTGGCCAGACCTTCGTCAGGTCGAACGGATTGAACCGATAGTCGGCTGCGTCGGCGAACGGCATGATCTGCATCTTCAGCGTCCAACTGGGGTGTTCCCCACGCTTGATGGCCTCCCACAGGTCCCGTCGGTGATAATCGACGTCTTCACCGGCGATCCGATCGGATTCGGCTTGCGTAAGGAAGTCGATGCCCTGATCGGTTTTGAAGTGGTACTTCACCCAGAACCGTTCTCCACCACTGTTGACCCACATGTAGGTGTGGCTGGAGAACCCGTCCATATTCCTCCAGGTGGCGGGAATCCCCCGGTCTCCCATCAGCCAGGTCACCTGGTGGGCGGACTCCGGCGACAACGTCCAAAAGTCCCACTGCATGTCGTGGTCGCGCATGTCGTTGTCGGCGCGGCGCTTTTGCGACCGGATGAAGTCCTGGAACTTCATCGGGTCGCGCAGGAAGAAGATCGGGGTGTTGTTGCCGACCATGTCGTAGTTGCCGTAGTCGGTGTAGAACTTGACGGCGAATCCGCGGGGGTCCCGCCACGTGTCCGGGCTTCCCCTCTCCCCCGCCACCGTTGAGAACCGAATAACCAGATCGGTCTGTCGACCCGGTTGAAAAAGGTCTGCCTTGGTGTAGTCGCTGACGTCATTGGTCACCGTGAAATGACCGAATGCGCCGGCACCCTTGGCGTGAGGTTGCCGCTCCGGCACACGTTCCCTATTGAACTGTGCCATCTTCTCGATCAGATAGTGATCGTGAAGCATGATCGGCCCGGTGGGCCCGGCCGTCAGCGAATGCTCTTCACTCGCCGTCGGCATCCCCGCGCTGGTCGTACTGAAATTCTCTTCAGGCATGGCGCCCCCTCTGCTGTTTCTTCAGCCGATGCTAGGACTGAAAAACCGCTCGGGGTCGCCGTTCAGCACAATCGGCCGAAAACGCTCGCGAAGCACGTGATACAACGCCACCTCGACGTGAAACGAAAGCATCCTGTCTTCCACAGCGGAGGAATACGCAACGACAGAACATCAACACATCATGGACATTTTATAGACGTCGATATAACAACTTGCGGAAACGGCTTTAGGCTCTCGTCGAACATCACGTTCAAGCCGTCGCGCCCCCATGTGCGTGACGCCCTTCGAATCGCCCGACGGAGGACGATAATGAAACGACGGCTCGCCGCCGCTTGGCTGGCCACGATCGGTCTACTCGGCACCATGGTCGCCGCGACTCCAGCGGCTGCGCACGATGAAACCGACCAACAGTGGCGAAGTCTGTGGGTGGACGCCTTCAACGAAGGCATCTACAACCCGGAACAGGTTTCCACGCTGGTTGAGGAGGCAACCGACCTGAACGCCAATGCGCTCATCGTTCAGGTCGCGCGCCGGTATGACTGCTTCTGTAACCGCGCGCTGTACCCCCGCACCGACGCCGCCATCGATCCCGCCCCCTATGACCCGCTCGACGAGGTCATCGAACAGGCTCACGCCGCCGGGATCGAGGTGCACGCGTGGGTGAACGTCAACACAATGTGGAACTCCGCAACGGCCCCAACGTCACCGGACCACGTATACAACCAACACGGCCCCGACGCCACCGGTAGCGACCGTTGGTTGAATAAGATGGTCGACGGCACCGAGATGGTCGGAAACAACACCTACATCGACCCCGGCCATCCCGACGCGAGCGCCTACATCGTCAACGGCATCAGCAGCATTCTTTCGGAGTACGACGTCGACGGCATCAACCTGGACTACGTGCGTTACCCGGACGGCAGCTCGACTCAGACCCATTCCGACTGGGGCTACAACGACGTGGCCGTGGAACGGTTCCTGGAACTGACGGGACGTACCGAGACACCCGCGCCCGACGACGCCCAGTGGAGCGACTGGCGCAGGGACCAGGTGACCAACCTGGTTCGCAAGATCTACTTGACCATGTACGAGATCAACCCCATGGCCCGCCTGTCTCACGACGGCATCACTTACGCCTACGGTCCGCAGACCATGGGCAGCTGGGAAGAGACCAGGCCCTACGCCGAGGTCCTCCAGGACTGGAAGGGCTGGCTGGACGAAGGCATCATCGACACCACCGTTGCGATGAACTACAAGCGCAACTGGATGGACGACCAGGCGCAGATGTTCGACGAGTGGAACGAGGTTCTGGCGGACTGGCAGGGTGAACGTCAATCGGTCTCCGGCCCCGCGCTCTACCTCAACGACATCGGCGACACTCTCGACCAGGTGGAGTCGGTGTTCACGCCGACCGATGCCGGTAACACGATGGCGGGGTGGTCGGGGTACTCCTACGCGGTGACTAGTTTGGACGCCAACGAGGACTCGACGCTGCGTGATTCGGAACGGCAGAAGGTCATCGAGACGTTGACCACCGGTGAGGACGCACCGTTTGCCGAACCGGCGGACGTGCCCGAGATGACATGGAAAACCAACCCCACGGAGGGACATGTCGTCGGGTACGTCGGGCTGCGGACCGGTGCCGCACTGGACCAGGTGACCCTGACCTTGGAGCCCGTGCTGGGTCGTGGATCGTCCGTTGAGCGTCTCAGCGACGGCAACGGGTGGTTCGGGTTCGCCAACATCGACCCGGGTCTCTACTTTGTCACGGTGACCATGCCCGACGACGTCGTCGGTATCCCGTTGACCGTTGTCAATGTGAAGGCCGGCGGCGTCAACACCGTCGATTTCGGTTCACTGATTCCGCTGCCGTAGGCACGTGGGTTGCACCGGGGGTCGCGACGCTTCTCCGCGTCGCGGCCCCGTTTCCATGTCTTCGGGCCACTGGCGCGAAAAACTAACGGTGTTCCGAAATGAGGAGCGCCTTGGTGTCGTTTTCCAACGCGTCGAAAACATGCGCTGCGTCACCGGGATAGGCGATGTAGTCGCCGGGCCCGAGCTCGACCGGGTCACCCGTCGGCCCCACACGGGCTCGTCCACTGGACAGCACCACGTGCTCGACAACCCCCGGCATGTGCGGGTCGGAATGCCTGGCTTTACCCGGCTGGGCCGAGATGAGATATATGTCGCGGCGGACCTGCGGAGGGCTTGAAGCCAACAGTGTGGCCGAATAGTCCGCCGATTCGGAAGCGACCGCGGGTCCTTCACCATCGCGGATGACTTTCACGGTCGGGGTTGGCGGGTCGACCAGCGCCGAGAACGGCACCTCCAGAGCCACTCCTAGAGCCCACAGGGTTTCCACGCTCGGATTGCCCGTACCGGCCTCGAGCTGAGACAGGGTTGACTTGGCCACTCCGGCTCGCTTGGCCACCTCGCTCAGCGACAAGCCGAGTTTTGTTCTCTCCCGGCGCAGCGATGTCGCGATGACGTCCAACGGCGCTTTGGTTTCTGCCATGTGTTCGATCTAACAGCTCTATCGTTCGGTTTGGCAAACGGCGATTTCCGTTCTATAGATGGTACATGCGTTTCCTTTCCCGAACGCTCGCCGATGCGCCGGTGAAAGAGATCCTTCCGCTGGTCGCAGGTGGTGGGCTCATCGCCGCCTCCTTCGGAGCCATCGCCGTAGCCGGCGGCCTACCGTGGTGGGTCCCCTGCCTCATGTCGATCATCGTCTTCGGCGGTGCCTCACAGTTCATGTTCGTCGGCATACTCGCCGCAGGCGGAGGTCCGATCGCCGCACTGGTAGGCGGGGTCATCCTGAACATGCGCCACCTCCCTTTCGGACTCGCGCTCGGGCCCGCGATCGGGGGCAGCCGCTGGTCGCGCATGCTCGGCAGCCACATCCTCATCGACGAATCCACTGCGTTCGGCCTCGCCGAAACCGACCCGAAGCGCGCCAAGGCGGCGTTCCGGGCCTGCGGAATCCTCATGTTCGTTTTCTGGAACACCGGAACCGTCATCGGAGCGTTGGGGGGCCAGATCATCACCGACACGGGAGCCCTGGGGCTCGACGCCGCCTTCCCCGCCGCACTGTTGGCGTTGGTCCTCCCCAGCCTCCGCGAAAAAACGACGGTGCGCGCTGCGGCCATCGGCGCCGTCATCGCTGTGGCCTCCACTCCGTTCGTTCCCGGAGGCGTGAACGTACTGCTGTCGCTGGTCGGTATGGCCGCAACATGGCCGGTACGTGGCGCCCGTCGGCAACGGACCGAGGAAGAAACCGTCGCGCAAAGGGAGACGGCATGATCGTGCTGTCGATAGTGCTGCTGGCGGTCGGCACCTACGCGTTCCGCATCGCGGGCCCGCTACTACGCGACCGCATCAACCTTTCGGCGTCGGTCGAGGCCTTCATCCGCCGAACGGCCACCGTGTTGCTCGTCGGACTCGTGGCGACCATGACGCTCGTGACCTCCGAGGGTTTCACGGGTCTCGCCCTACCGGCGGGAGTCGCCGTCGGTGGCATCCTCGCGTGGAAGAAAGTCCCGTTCGTCGTCATCGTCGTCGCCGCAGCCGCCACCACCGCGCTGCTACGCCTGGCCGGAGTGCAGTAGCGCATCGGGCCACACCCAGTCACGCACGAGCGGAAGATCTTCGCCGTACTCGGTCACCCATCGACGATGACGCCCTCTCAGATCGCTCATGTGCTGCCGCACCCGCGCTGCTCGACCGCGTAGCGACGGAACCCGGTCGATGACGTCGATGACCAGCTGAAAGCGGTCGCTGTCGTTCTGCACGAGCATGTCGAAAGGCGTCGTGGTGCTGCCTTCCTCCTGGTAACCACGCACGTGCATCCCGTCGTGCCCGTTGCGTCGGTATGTGAGCCGATGTATCAACCACGGGTAGCCGTGATACGCGAAAATCACAGGACGATCCGCGGTGAACAACGCGTCGTACTCTCGGTCGCTCAAACCGTGTGGATGTCGGGTGTCCGATTGGAGCCGCATCAGGTCGACCACGTTGACCACCCGGAACGCCAGATCCGGTACATGTTCACGCAACAACGACGCGGCCGCCAGCACCTCGAGAGTCGGTGCATCACCCGCGCACGCCAGCACCACCTCGGGCTCGGCGTCGTCACGCTCGTTTCCCGCCCACTCCCAGATGCCGGCGCCGCGAGCACAATGCTCCAGCGCCGCCTCGGCGTCGAGCCAGTCGTATGCCGAATTCTTCCCCGCCACCACGACGTTGACGCAGTCGGTGCTGCGCAGGATCCGGTCTGCGACACACAACAGCGTGTTCGCATCCGGTGGAAGGTACACGCGTATCACGTCCGGCTTCTTGTTCACGACGTGATCGATGAAACCCGGGTCCTGATGGGAGAAACCATTGTGATCCTGCCGCCACACGTGCGACGTCAACAGGTAGTTCAGCGAGGAGACGGGTCGACGCCATGGAAGTTGCCGGGCCACCTTCAACCACTTGGCGTGCTGATTGAACATCGAGTCGACGATGTGCACGAAAGCCTCGTAGCACGAGAACAGGCCGTGGCGGCCGGTGAGGAGATACCCCTCCAGCCAGCCCTGGCACAGGTGTTCGGACAGAACTTCCATAACCCGGCCACGTGTCGCCAAGTGCTCATCTTCGGGAAATATTTCGGCTTGCCACACCTTGTCGGTGGCCTCGTATACGGCATCGAGTCGGTTCGAGGCCGTCTCATCCGGTCCGAACAGTCGAAACCGGTCCTGATTCAACCGAATGACGTCACGCAACAACCGCCCAAGCGCGCGCGTGGGCTCGGTGCTGGTGGCGCCGGGGCGAGGCACTTCGGTGGCATAGTCACGCCACCGAGGAATCCGGAGGTCACGGCGTAGAAGCCCTCCGTTGGCGTGCGGGCTGGCGCCCATACACCGGTGGTGCGCGGGCATCGACTCACGGAGGATCGGCATCGGCCGACCCGCCTCGTCGAACAGCTCCTGCGGCCTATACGACAGCAGCCACTTTTCCAACAGTTTCATGTGTTTGGGGTCGTCCCGCACCGACGCCAACGGAACCTGATGTGACCGCCAAGTCCCCTCGATCTGGACTCCGTCGACCTTTCCCGGCCCGGTCCATCCCTTCGGTGATTTCAGCACGATCATCGGCCAGTAGGGTCGCCGCCGATCACCGTCAACGCGCGCCGCCCGTTGGATGCCCCGTATTTCACCGATCACGGTGTCCATCGCCGCGGCCATCCCCTGATGCATCGATACCGGGTCGTCTCCGGAAACATAATGGGGGCACCAGCCGTACCCACGCAACAGGTCGTCCAATTCAGACTCTGCTATCCGAGCCGGTATCGTGGGGTTGGCGATCTTGTACCCGTTGAGGTGCAGTATCGGAATCACGGCACCGTCGGCCACCGGATCACAGAACTTGTTCGAATGCCACGAAGCGGCCAACGGCCCAGTCTCGGCCTCGCCGTCCCCCACGATGCACGCCACCACCAGGTCGGGGTTGTCGAAGGCGGCACCGAACGCGTGAGACAGCGAGTACCCCAGTTCCCCACCTTCATGGATGGATCCCGGAACCTGCGGCGCAACGTGGCTTGGCACTCCACCAGGGAACGAAAATTGACGAAAGAGCGTACGCATACCCGACTCGTCACGCTCCACCGACGGATAAGCAGCGGTGTAACTGCCCTCCAACCAGGTATTGGCCAGTGCTGCGGGGCCCCCGTGCCCCGGCCCGACCACGCACATCATGTTCAGGTCGTGCTGGATGATTGCGCGATTCAAGTGTGCGTAACAAAAGTTGATACCGGGTGTCGTCCCCCAGTGCCCCAACAAACGAGGCTTGATGTGATCTGCCTGCAACGGAACCGTCAACAACGGATTGTCCAGCAGGTAAATCTGTCCCACCGACAGATAGTTCGTCGCCCGCCAATAGGCGTCCACACGATTCAAGCCCGCGTCGTCCAACGGCGACGTGTCGGGGCCGACCATACCGTCGTTCGCGTGCGACATGTCGCCTCCGCATCGATGCGCCCAACGTTCCCCTTGCGAGGTTAACGCCGAGTGCATCTGCCGAATCAGGTTTCACCAAACCGGTGTCGATCGGTTGAACATCCTGTTCTCACGAGCGATGCTTGATGCGGAGCGTGGCTATCTGGAAAGGACGCAACGTCACGTCCACCCCGTTCTCGGATATCCGGTAACCGGTGTTCTCCGATTCGCGTTCGAGCAGGTCGGTTTCGACCACACGCTCCATGAGTACCGATGCGGTCAGGCGGGCACTCGCTCGACCGCCCATGGCTTCGTACATCCGCACGATGAGGTCGCCGCTTCGGTCATCGGCAAGCTTCACCGCCTCAACCACCACCTGATCGTTGTCGAGTGTCACCATCGGCTGCACCGGAACGCCGCCGGTGACGATCCGTTCGGGAAGGTTGATGCGGTATCCCTCGCGGACCGCGTCGAGAATTCCGGCCCCGGGCACCAGCGCATAACCGAAACGATGCAGCCCGTGGTCCGCCTCGGGATCGGGGAAGCGAGGGGCCCGCAGTAGGGACAGGCGAACGGTCGTCGTCGTCCCGCCGTCCTCTCTGATCTGCCGAGTGACGTCATGGCCATACGTGGAGTCGTTGACAACCGCTGCGCCCCATCCGGGTTCGGCAAGATGAAGAAACCGGTGCGCACAGATCTCAAACTTGGCGGCGTCCCACGATGTGTTGGTGTGGGTGGGGCGCTTGTAATGGCCGTACTGAATCTGCGCCGCCGACTCGTCCGCCCGGATGTCGATCGGGAACGCCGCTTTCAAGAAGGTTTCGGTCTCCCGCCAGTCGACCTCGGTCGACAGGTCCACCCGTGCCGCGCCCGCGGCCAGACTGATCCACTGTGTCACGGTTGACCGTCCAAACGTCCGCTGGACCTCGACGGTGACCTTGTCATGGCTCACATAACAAAGCTCGACCGAGTCGGCATCGGTGAGATCATCGACCCGGTTGCGGTAGAACGAGTCGACATCCCAGGCGTCCCAACGGTTAGGAAGGTCCGGGTGAATCTGCAGAAGATTCGCGGCCTTCCCCGGCGCGATCGTCTCGCGATCGAACACCTGGTCGTATACCGAGGTGATGAGCCCGCGCGCGTCCACCCTCACCCGGAGGAGTCCGTTATCGATCGTCCAGTCGTCGTTCTCGTCATCGGTGACGAAAACGGGGTCGGCGATACCGTCACGTATGCCCGCGCCGCCGGCCGCGATTCCGGCGCGTGAATGAGGAGCCGCGTTGAAAACCAAGGTCCTGCTCCCCGGCCCGGTCAACGCCTGCTGCGCGGCGGCGACGATCTCCTCCAACTCGGCGGCGATCCGTTGGTAGGTTGTCGCCGCCTCTCTATGCACCCATGCAATCGACGAACCGGGCAGAATGTCATGGAATTGGTGCAACAGAACGGTTTTCCACAGGCGGTCCAATGCCGAGTACGGATACTCGTAATCGGTTCGTACGGCCGCGGTCGACGCCCACAGCTCCGCCTCCCGCAACAGGTGCTCGCTTCGTCTGTTGCCCTGTTTCATGCGCCCTTGCGACGTGTACGTTCCACGGTGTAGTTCGAGGTAGAGCTCACCGACCCAGACCGGGGCGTCGCGATATTCGGCGTGAGCCTTGGTGAAGAAGTCGACCGGCTTCTCGATTTCGACGCGCGCCGAGCCCTCCAGATCGGCCAGACGATTCGCCCGCGCCAACATTTCACGAGTGGGACCGCCACCACCGTCGCCGTAGCCGAACGGGACGAGCGAGCGCGACGCGGCGCCCTTGTCGCGGAAGTTACGGACGGCGTGTGCGACTTGTTCCCCCGAGAACTCGGCGTTGTAGGTGTCGATCGGCGGAAAATGGGTGAACACCCGAGTGCCGTCGATGCCTTCCCACCAAAAGGTGTGGTGCGGGAAACGATTGGTGGCCGACCAGGAGATCTTCTGCGTCAAGAACCATCGGGCCCCCGAAAGCTTCACCAGTTGAGGAAGCGCGGCGGAATATCCGAAGGAGTCGGGCAACCACACCTCGGTTGTTTCGATACCGAACTCGTCCAGGAAATACCGCTTGCCGTGCACAAGCTGGCGGGCCAGGGCCTCCGAACCCGGCATGTTGGTATCCGACTCCACCCACATGCCGCCGACCGGCACGAACCGCCCCTCGTCGACCTTCTGCTTCACTCGGTCGAACACTTCGGGCCGGTGCTCGGCAAGCCACGCAAACTGTTGTGCCTGCGACATCGCGAAGAGGTATTCGGGATGGTCGTTCATCAGGTTCACGGTGTTGGCCGCGGTACGCGCCACCTTTCGCACCGTCTCACGCAGTGGCCACAGCCAGGCCGAATCGATGTGGGCATGGCCGATCGCCGACAGACGGTGTGCCGACGGGACCGCCGGTGCCGTCAAAGCCGGTGCCAGACTCCGGCGTGCCGCGGCGGCGGTGGCGGCGATGTCGGTCAAGTCGAGCGCGTCGAGCGCGTGCTCCACCGCCCTCAGGATGTCAAAACGCCGTGGCTGATCGGTGGGAAGTTGACGCATCAGCTCGTCGAGGACCTCGAGGTCACACGTCAGTTCCCATACGGTCCGGTCGAACAGGGCCAGATGCGCCGCCTCGAGGCGGTATAGCGGCTGGTCACCTGCCGTGGTCTTGTCTCCCAATGCTGTCACCGGTCCGGCGATCAGCGGGTTGGCGGCGGCCTCGACGTAGAAGCGGACCGTGTCGCCGTCGGATATCTCCGGGCTTATGCGCACCCACCGATTCCGTGGGTTGAGACCTTTGACCGCGGTCCCGTCCGCACGGTAGACGAGGCCTTCGGCAGAAAATCCGGGAGACGAGCGACCGAATCCCAGGTCGACGACAGCTTCGATGTCGTGACCGCGCCATGCGGACGGAATCCGTCCGCGAAACTCAAACCAACTGGTTCCCCAGGCGGGCCCCCACGGGTCGCCGACGGCCGCCGGCCGATAGTCCATCGTCAACGCCTCGGCGGGTGGAACGGACTCGTCGAGTGCGTGCCAGACGCGGACGTCCAAGGCGGTTTCCTCGGAGTAAACCGCCGGCCGGATGCGTTCGTTCAAGACGCGCGTCAGTCGGTCTTCGATGAGCTTTCGGTCATCATGCATCGAGCACGTCCTGAGGATCGGTTTCGTCGGTAAACGTCGGCCAGTATGCCTCTTTCGGATGGGAACGCATGCGCGCACTCCACTGCGATGCCACTACCTCGGGCAATGGCCGGTCGGTTTGTCGCCGCCACGACCGCGTTCGAACGGCGAAGCAGCCACATGGGCACTATGTGAACAGGGCTAGGGTGTGGTGAACACCTACACGACCCGTCGAGCACGGGGCGTGAACAAGCCCGGTGGGGTCGGCGGAGAACCGGGAATGACCAGGTCAGATGCCATATCGCTTCGATGAGGGGTAGCGCGTTGTCCGATAGTTTCGTTCATCTTCACGTTCACACCGAGTACTCCATGCTGGACGGTGCGGCGAAGCTAAAGCCGTTGTTCGAGGAAACGCAGCGACTTGAACAGCCGGCCATCGCGATGACCGACCACGGCAACATGTACGGCGCCTACAGCTTCTACCAGCAGGCAAAGAAGACCGGCGTCAAACCGATCCTCGGCATCGAGGCATACGTGGCGCCACACGATCGATTTCACAAGAAGCCCGTCTTCTGGGGCGAGCCACACCAACGCAGCGACGACCTGTCCGGCAACGGCGCCTACACCCACATGACGATGGTCGCTAAAAACCCCACCGGCCTGCGTAATCTGTTCACGCTGTCCAGTTTGGCCAGCATCGACGGCTACTACTACAAGCCTCGCATGGACCGGGGCCTGATCGCCGAGCGCGCCGAGGGCATCGTCGCCACCACCGGCTGTCCCGGCGGCGAGGTGCAGACGCGACTGCGACTGGGGCAGTTCGACGAGGCCGTCAAGGCCGCCGCCGACTACCGTGACATCTTCGGCGAGGAAAACTACTTCCTCGAGTTGATGGAGCACGACAACTCCGTGGAGAAACGTGTACGGGAGGACCTGGCCAAGCTCGCCGACACTCTCAACCTGCGGCCGCTGGTCACCAACGATTCCCACTATGTCACTGCGGATCAAAAGGATGCTCACGCCGCACTCCTGTGCGTGCAGTCGGGAAAAACCCTCGACGACCCGAACCGCTTCCGGTTCGAGGGCGAGGGTTATTTCCTCCGGTCGGCCGACCAGATGCGTGCGTTGCGTTCCGACGCGCTGTGGCAGGAGGGTTGCCGCAACACGCTACTGGTGGCCGAGATGGTCGAGTCCTACGACGCCGCCTTCGCCCACCAGGACCGTATGCCGGTGTTCGACGTACCCGAAGGGCACACGGCCGAAAGCTGGCTGAAAGCCGAGGTATACGCCGGATTGGAGAAGCTCCTTCCCGGTGGCGTTCCCGATGCCTATCGCGAGCGTGCCGACTACGAGCTGAGCGTCATCGCCAGCCAGGGGTACCCCGGATACTTTCTGGTCACCGCCGACATCTGTAACTACGCACGAGAAATCGGCATCCGAGTCGGACCGGGGCGAGGCAGCGCCGTCGGATCGCTCGTGTCGTACGCCACCGGCATCACCACCGTGGACCCGCTGGAACACGGGCTGCTGTTCGAGCGATTCCTCAACCCCGAACGTGTGTCGATGCCCGATATCGACCTCGACTTCGACGACCGTCGCCGCGGCGAGATGATCACCTATGTCGCCGACAAGTACGGAGCCGATAAAATCGCCCAGGTGGTCACCTTCGGGACCATTAAGGCCAAGGCCGCGCTCAAGGACGCCGCGCGCATCCTTCACGGCAGTGAGGGCTTCTCGATCGCCGACAAGATTTCCAAGGCCATGCCACCACCGGTGCTGGGCAAGGACATCCCGCTGACCGGCATCGTCGATCCCTCACACGACCGCTACACCGAAGCCGTCGAGGTTCGGACGCTGCTGGAAAACGACGCCGCGTCGAAGAAAATCTTCGAGACGGCGCAAGGCTTTGAGGGGCTCATTCGGCAACCGGGAGTTCACGCCTGTGCGGTCATCATGTCCTCGCAGCCGGTTCAGGAGGTCATTCCGGTATGGGCGAGGCCGCAGGACGGTGCCGTCATCACCGGTTTCGACTACCCTTCGTGTGAGGACATCGGTCTGCTGAAGATGGACTTCCTGGGGTTGCGGAACCTCACCGTCATCGGCGACGCGATAGACCTGATCAAATCCAACCGGGGTGTCCATATCGACCTGGACAACCTGTCCACCGACGACAAGGCGTCCTACGAGCTGTTGAGCCGTGGAGACACTCTCGGGGTATTTCAGCTTGACGGCACCGCCATGCGAGAGCTGCTGCGTCGTATGCAGCCCACCGACTTCAACGACATCGCTGCCGTTTTGGCCCTGTACCGGCCCGGCCCCATGGGCGTCAACGCGCACAACGACTACGCCGACCGCAAGAACGGCCGCCAGGACATCAAGCCCATCCACCCCGAACTCGCCGAACCGTTGAAGGAGATTCTCGCCGAAACCTACGGCTTGATCGTCTACCAGGAGCAGATCATGAAGATCGCTCAGAAGGTCGCCGGTTTCACTCCCGGTCAAGCCGACGTGCTGCGCAAGGCAATGGGTAAGAAGAAGATCGAGGTACTGGAAGAGCAGTACGCACGCTTCGAGGCCGGGATGAAGGAGAACGGCTTCTCCGGCGAAGCGATCAAAACACTGTGGGACACGATTCTGCCGTTCGCCGGATACGCGTTCAACAAGTCACACGCCGTCGCCTACGGCATGATCGCGTACTGGACGGCGTACCTGAAGTCCAACTTCACACCCGAGTACATGGCCGGTCTACTGACCTCCGTGGGTGATTCGAAGGACAAGATGGCCATCTACCTGGCCGAATGCCGAAAGCTGGGCATCCGGGTTCTGTCGCCCGACGTGAACGATTCGCTGGGGTCTTTCGCCGCTGTGGGTGAAGACATCCGTTTCGGGCTCGGCGCGATCCGGAACGTCGGGGCCAACGTCGTCTCGTCCATCGTCAAACGGCGCGAGGACAAGGGTAAATACAACGATTTCCAGGACTTTCTGTCAAAGGTTGACGCCGTCGCCTGCAATAAGCGATCGATCGAATCCCTCATCAAGGCGGGCGCCTTCGACGGGCTCAAGCATCCGCGCAAGGGATTGGCCGCCATCCACGAACAGGCCGTCGATGCGGTGATGACGGTGAAGAAGGAGGAGGCCAAGGGCCAGTTCGACCTGTTCGGTGGTCTCCTGGAAGCCGACGCCTCCACTACATTGGGCGTCGATCTGACTGTCCCCGATGACGAGTGGGACAGCCGCGAACTGCTGGCATTCGAACGGGACATGCTGGGCCTGTACGTCTCGTCCCACCCGTTGGAAGGGTACGAACGGCTTCTCGCCTCGCACGCGGACAAGCCCGTCGCCGCACTGTTCGGCGACGAGGTTCCCGATCAGGCGCAGATCCAGGTGGCGGGGATTTTGACATCCGTGGAGAAGCGGGTCACCAAAAAGGGGAAACTGTGGGGCAAGGCCACGATCGAGGATCTGGCCGGCGCCATCGAGGTGTGCTTCTTCCCCCAAACCTTCGAAGCCTTCGGCGATCAGCTGGCACCCGACCTGGTGTGCAGTATCAGGGCCAAGCTCGACAAGAAGGACGGAAGTCCGCAGTTGATCGCGGCCGACCTCAAACCGTTGGACATATCAACGGCCACGAAGGGCGCGCCCGCTCCCATGTCGTTGGCGGTGCAGCTGGCCAGGGTGAATGCGAGTCTGGTCGACCAGCTTAAGGAGGTTCTCGCGGCGCACCCCGGTGAAGCACAGGTGCGTGTTCAGCTGAGTGGCCACGGGCAGACCGTGACATTGCAAATCGCCGACGACTGGCGGGTCACGCCCTCCAACGCTCTACGCGCCGATCTGAAGGGCCTGTTGGGCGCCGAGTGCCTGGTGTAACTCCGTTGCTCGGGATGGTGTGGCATTGCACCACCCCGAGCACGACGGTGTGTTCGTGTCAGGCGGGGTTGGACGTTCGGGTACCGGCACTCAAGTGCCGCAACAGGTACCCGAATCCCGTCGCCGTAGCGAACATGACGAGCCCGTAGACGGCCGCCGGTATCGCCATTTCGGCGTTGCCCAGAAGACTCACCGCGATCGTGATGGCCAATGTGGCATTGTGGATACCGATTTCGAACGCGGCTGCCCCGGCCTCGGCCCGGTCGACCTTGAGCGCTCGCGGTACCAGGTATCCCACGGCAAGACTGATGACGTTGAACAACAGAACGATCAGGCCGACGGCCAGGAAGTACTGGGCGATGTTGTCCCGTTCATTGACAACGGCGCCGCCGATCACACCGATCAAGACGACCACCGACAGAATCCGAACGGGCCGATCCATCCGATCGGCGAACCCCGCCCGATGGTGGCGGATCAGCATCCCCACCAGCACCGGGAGCAAAACGATCGCGAAAACTTGTAGAACCTTGTCGAACTGGAGGCCCACCGAGTCGCCGCTTCCGAAGTAGGACAGCGACAGGTTCACCACCAGCGGCAGGGTTACGACGGCCAGGATCGAGTTCACCGCGGTCAAGGAGATATTGAGCGCGACGTTTCCACCGAACAGGTGGCTGTAAAGGTTGGCGGTGGTTCCGCCGGGAGATGCCGCCAACAGCATCATCCCCACGGCCAGGGTCGGTGGAAGGTCGAACGCAAGGACCAGGCCGAAACACGTCAGCGGCAACAGGACCACCTGGCACCCGAGCGCGACCAACACCGCTTTCGGGTAAACCAGGATTCTGCGGAAGTCGGCCAAGGTCAAGCCCAGTCCGAGCCCCAGCATGACCACGCCGAGAGCCACCGGGAGAAATACGGTCGTCAGTACCGAATCCATCGATACACTCCACTCTAATAATTTAGTGTGGCCATCGATTGTGGCGGCCCGACCGCGTTCGCAAAATGACCGACCGGTCGGAATCGGTGCACTGCGAGTATCGAAGTACCGACCTACGCCGCGAGGCAACGACCGTGTCGGGTGTCGACTACATCGTCGAAGCGAACGAGGCCCACAGTCCGGCGCCCAGAAGCGCCATGATAAGGGCCACGATGATACCGACGATCAGCGCTCCGCACATCATTCCAAAGTAGGCGAAAAATCCGAACTTGAATGCCGTGCCTGCGGAAATGTCGACTTTTAGTCGCTGATTCATCGTCTGTCCCTGATGTGGAGGAGTCGAATAGGCCATGAGAAGCAGCGTATGACGATCCGACACCCCCGGCACTCCCGATTTCGTGCCACCCACCGACAGTCTGCCCGGCCCATGCCTCGCGTCATCGGGCAGACTAAGCAACGTGGGTTACCGGCACTCCGCATCAAGGTCCTAGGTTGGTCAACGTGGCGACAACGCAATTGCCGACGCCGGCGATGGTGCTCCCCCACTGGCGACTGGGTGCGATCCAATCGGTTCGACGCGTCCAGACCGGCCTCATGAACCGGAGCTGGCGAGTACGCACCGACCGCGGACGATTCATGCTCAAGCTGTTCCTCGACGTACGAGGCCCGCAGTTGGCGTTTCAGTTCTCGGTACTACGGTCGCTGGCGGCCGGCCGTGTCCCCGTGGTCCTACCGGTTCCAAGCGTCCACCACACCGACACCGTCATGGTCGACGGACACGAATTCGGCGTCTTTCCCTGGCTTGACGGCCGACACCGCTCCGGCCTCGCCCTGTCCCCGGAACGATGCCACGAACTGGGCCGAGTCCTGGGAAGTATCCATCTGACGCTCCGAAACGCCGCACCCACCCCACCACACCCGTATCACCAACCGTCGATCCCCGCAGACAGCGCCCTACGACGCGTCGACCGACTACTCGACCTCGTCGAGTCGCGGCATGGCGGCGGCGCGTTCGATGCGCTTGCCGAACGCACCCTCCGCATGAAACGCGCCATGCTGGCCAGCATGGCGCATCGTCGGCCTCCCGACATTCCGGTGATCATGTCGGGCTATATCCACGGTGACCTTCACCCCCACAACATCCTCATGACCGCCGACGATCGGGTTCAGGCGGTCCTGGACTGGGACAGGCTGCGGATAGGCCCCTACAGCAAAGAGCTCGCCCGATCAGCTGCCTTCTTTTTCACCTACGGCGACGAACGGGGAGTGGACCTCGACCGGGCAGCAGAGTTCGTTCACGGCTACCGCCATGTCCTCGACCTCGGAAATCAGGAGGTCGCGATAGCCCTGCACCGACTGTGGTGGGAAAGACTCGCCGACAACTGGGTCATCGAATGGCACTACCTGAGACGGAATCAGGCATGTGATCACCTTCTTCCCGGTCAAACCGCGCTCGTCAAATGGTGGACCGCCAACTTCGACGAAATCATCCATCGCCTCGCGACCTGACGTTTGTACCGATATGGTGGCTTTCGCGTCGGTCTCGTGGCAAGCTGACCGCATGGCCGAACTCCCCTTGATTCCTTTGTCGGGTACCCCCGTCGAACGGGGGCGCCAGCACGGTGCCGCGCTCGCAGAACGCATCGCCGCCAACGTCGATCTGTACCGATTCCGGATGCGTGAGGATGCGGGACTGAGCGATGACGAGCTGCGACAGCGCATCGACTTTTACCACGAGGTCTTCGCCTCCATGAGTCCTTCCTACGCCGAAACCATGGCCGGCATCGCCGAAGGCAGTCGGCAGGAGATGTCCGACATCGTCATGCTCAACGCCCGGTTCGAGTTGCTCTACAGCGCCTGGAGCGAAACCGGCACCACCGCCGGTGAATGCACGGCGTTCGGTGCCCCGCGCGAACACACCTCCGACGGTCATACGCGAATCGGACAGAACTGGGACTGGTTTGACCGTGTGCAAGGCGCACTGGTCGTTTTCGACGACAACGGACTGACGACTCTCGGGTATACCGAAGCCGGTATCGCGGGCGTGAAAATCGGTGTCAACAGCGCCGGCATCGGATTGTGTGTCAACGGTCTGAGCTGCGACGCCGACGACTGGCGCCTGGGCGGTATGCCGTTTCACCTGCGCACGAGCCTGATTCTGAGTGCAACGAACCTTCATCGGGCGGTGGGACACGCAAGCCTGTCACCGCCGTCGTGCTCGGCGAACTTCATGATCGGCGCCCCCGAGGGCGTCGTCGATGTGGAATCCTCGCCTCGAGGCAGTCGTAGGATTGAGCCCGATGACGCGGTTCTGGTGCACGCAAATCATTTTCTGGACCCGGATCTTCTAGAGGTCACTCAACGGTGGCATCGCGAACCCATCACCACGTTTCACCGCCAGAAACGTCTCGACACTCTGCTCAACGCACCGGATCGCCTGACGGTCGAGCACACCGAGGAGTCGCTACGCGACCACGACGGCGCCGTCAAGGCCGTTTGTCGGCATCCCGACATGGACGCGAGTGAGCACACCCGCATCCACACCGCGTTCAGCGTGATCATCGACGTGGACGATCAACGGCTGGAGTACACCGAAGGGCCACCGTGCCAATCGGTTTTCCACACGGTGTCGCTGGATACGGCCAGAGCGAAGTTGGATCAGCCTACAGTCCGCGTTTGACGTCGTCGAGAAACTGAGTCGCCGATACATCGCCGGTCATCAACGCCGTGATCTCGGGGAACAGAACCTGTTGCACGAACGTACCGTGGTTGATCTCCATGGTGTTCTTGTACAGGTTTCGGTCGTCCTCGAGATACGGCGCCAACGCCTTCACCCCCGGCCGGTCGGTGTCGACGCTGACGCTCGACACGACGTTCAGCGACGAGGTGTGATTGACCCAGGCATCGGTCCCCGCCTTGGACAACATGATGCGCAGATACTCCAATGCACCTGCGGGATTGTTCGAATACCGAGGCACGACGTAGTGCTCCCCGGGCGTCGCCTGCAACAGGTCGGGTTCAGCACTGCCGGCAAGGGCCGGAACCGGGATGAATCCCATGTCGAAGTCTTCCGGAATGTCGTCCTTTTCCTCGTTCTCCAGCCAACTGCCACACGGGATAAAGGCCGCCTCCCCTTCCAACCAGGCGTCCTGGGCGTCCAAATGGCTCATGGAAGCCGTGCCTTCAAGGACAAAACCCCGAGAGACGAACTCCGCCCATGATTCGGCTGCCAGCTCAACGGAATCGTGGCTCCAGGCGTCGCGACCCCAATCCTCTTCAAATCCGGTCATGACCTCACGCCCGCCGTGCCGCACGGCCAAGGTGATGATCGGGTCGAGCATGTAATACGGGAACTTCCCCTGATAGGTCAACGGCGCCATACCGCTGGCCTTGATCTCCGTACACACGGCCATGAACTCGGCCCACGTCGTCGGTATCGGCCAGCCGTTCTCATCGAACAGCTTCTGCGAATACCACAGGCCATAGCCGGCAAAGTCGTACGGAAGCCCGAAGACCTCGTCACCGGACCCGAACTGTCCCGCTTCCATCACACCGTCACGTAGCGTTTCAGCCACCGTGACCGACGGGTCGTCGATGCTCGGCGCGCCCAACAGGTCCCGCAGGTCGGTGAGTTCTCCGTCATGCACCAGCTGGTCGAGTTCGATTCGTTCACCCCCGGCGTTCATCAGCACGTCCGGTGGCGAGTAGCTACGAAAACGCGGTTGTACGACTTCGGAGATCTGTGCCGTCCCAACGTGAATGATCTCCGCATCGGGGAACTTCTTGTTGTATAGGACCTGGTGTCCCTCGGTCGCGTACTCGTCGGAGTAGCCACCCTTAAAGATTGTGACGTCCAACGGAACCTCGCCGTCGACACCGAAGGGGTTGTCGGCGTTGGACAGGTCCAGCCGTACGGGTCCGCGTTTGTGCTGGTTGGCTTCGGCCGGGTCGACAACGTCACCGCATGCGGTCAGCAGGGCCGCGGCTCCCACCCCGGCTCCAATCGTCGAACCGGCCTTCAGCAGCTTTCTACGCTGCATTCCGGTGCCGAAAAAACCTGTGGATCTCTTCATGTCCGTGCGCTCCCGTGGGGTGGTTATCAAAGGGTGCGTTCCGCGGGCTGAGCCTATACGACCAGGTCAGCGGCAATTCTCGGGCGACAGGCATCACCTCAAGTGGAGTGTGGGCGGTCACATGGGGACCGCGACCACACTCCACCGATGAATCACTTCAGAGCGCCTGCGGTCATACCGGCCTGGATCTGGCGCTGGAACAGAATGTAGGCGATGAGCACCGGCAACATCGCCAAAGCCATACCTGCGAACAAGACGCCGGTGTCAACCTGTTTCCCGGCCTCCGATGTCAGGTTGGCAAGTCCCACCGACAAAACCTGGCCATCCTTGTTTCGATTCATCAACACTAGCGGCAGAATAAACTGATTCCACTGTCCAATGATGTTGAAAATCGTGATCGAGATGATTCCCGGCTTCGCCATCGGAAGCATGACCTGGAAAAACAGCCGATAGTGACCCGCGCCGTCGATCATCGCGGCCTCGGCAACGCCGGTGGGGAGAGTTCGGAAGAACGCGGTCAGGAAGAAGACCGTGAACGGCATCGAATAGGCTATGTACACAATGGCCAAACCGACATAGGTGTCCTTCAACCCGACATTGTCCATCGTCTTGTACAACGGGAACAACGCCAGGAAGACCGGGAACATCATGCCCGCGACGAACAGCATGAAAAACAGGCGGTTCCCCGGAAAGTCGTAGCGCGCCAACACGTAGGCCGCCATCGCCCCCAGCAGCATGGTGCCGGTGACGGACATGAGCAGAACTATCACGGTGTTGAGGAAGTATTGACCGAGGTTGGCCTCGACCCACGCCCCCGCGAAGTTCTCCCAGTGAATTTCCAGCGGCAAACCGAACGGATTGGATTTGATCTCGCCACTCGGCCGAAGCGAGTTGATGAGAATCCACACCACCGGCAGAACGACCATTGCCGCCCACAGAACGAGGAAGCCGTGAGAGAACGCATTGAGTACCTTGCCGCCCTCTTCGTCACCGACGGGCTTGACCTGCGGCCGCTCCGGTTCGGGGTCGGTCTTCGGAGGCATCTGTGCTGTAGTCATGATTGATGCTCCTTAGTACTCGATACGTTCGCGGCGCGTCAGGCGCAGCGACACGAGGGTAAGAGTCAAAATCGCGGCGAACAGAACCACACCGACGGCCGAAGCCATACCGGCGTCGTTGCCGCTCCCGAAAGCAAGTTTGTAGATGGCTCCACCGATGACCTCACTGGCATGGTCGGGCCCACCCTGGCTGGGCGTCATCATGAACACGAGTACAAACCCGTCTGTGGCGATGATGCCCAGGTAAACCCATGCCGTCTGGATCGAATCACGCAAAAGCGGCAGCGTGATGGTGAAGAACGTCTTGACTCTCCCGGCCCCGTCGATGCGTGCCGCCTCGTAGATGTCGTGCGGGATCGCAGCCATCGCGGAGGAGAAGTACACCAGGTAGAAACCCACGCTGCTCCACACCATGACCGCGATGATGCCCGTCAGCACCCAACTCTTGTCGTTCATGAAGCCGTATTCGGGATACGGCAACCCCAAAGCTTCCAGCGTCGATGTCAACAGACCGCCGGTGGTCACCGGCTTGTAAATCTGAACCCACACCAGCGCAACGATCGCGGTGGCCAGAACCTGGGGGAAAAAGTAGACGATCTTATAGAAGCCGGCACCGCGCACACCGCTGACGCCGCCCTTGCTACGACCACCGACATTGAGCATGAACGCGAAGAACAGGGACATCGCGATCACGATGACCGGCATCACCAACAGGATGATTCCGGTGTTCTTGAATCCGGGAACGATCCAGCGCTTCGGGTCGTCCCACATCTTGATGAAGTTTTCAAACCCGATGTAGTTGAACGTTGGGGAGTACCCGCTCCAGTCGGTCAAAGAGATCTGAAACGCCTGGACGAAAGGCAAGATCACCAGCCAAACGTACAAACCGACCGGTAGCACCAGGAATGAGGCAACAAACAAGCCCCTGCCGTGTTTCATCGAACGCAGTGCCTTCTTCCGAGGTGCCCCGGAAGTGCCACTGTGGGCATTTCCGGGGCACGCAATCTTAGTATTCCTGGGTGAATTTCTCGACGTCGCTTTCGGCCACGCCGTCGGCGGCCTTCTGAGCGATGCTGACGAACTCGTCGGGGGTGATGTCCCCGGCCATCAGCTGCCCGAGGGCCGGCTCCGCCTGTTCCTTGAAGTCGACGTACCAGTCGGCAATCTGCGGCCGGTATGCGTTGTCGGCGGTGGTGACCAACGACGCGAGCGCGGCGGCGGGCGGGTTGTCGATCTCCTGGTCGGCGAGGATCGTCGGCGACTGTGCCTTCTCGGCGAAGATCCTCGACCCCTCCTTCGACAACATGATGCGGAGGTATTCGTAGGCACCCGGCTTGTTCTTCGCCTGCTCGGGGACCACGAACGGTTCCTCACCACTGGACCAAACGAGTTCGGGCTGAGCCGACCCCTCCAGCGCGGGGATACCGATGGCCTGGTAGACGAAGTCGTCCGGCGCGACGTCGGCCTGTTCGTTGGCCAACCAGCTTCCACACGGGAGGAACGCGGCCTCGCGGTTGTTCCACTTGGTCTGCGAGTCGATGTGGTCGATACCCGGCGTTCCCGGCAGGACGTAACCCTTGTCCTGGAGCGAGAACAGGGCCTCGGCCGCAGCCTTGACCGAGTCGTGCTCCCATGCCTTGGGCTCAAGGTTGTCGATCGCCACCGAGACCTCACGGCCACCGTGACGGGCGGCCAACGTGGTCAGCGAGTCCCACAGGTAGTAGGGGTGCTGCCCCGCGTAGGTCCACGGCGCGATGCCGGCGTCCTTGATTTCCTCGCACAGAGCCAGCATCTCGTCCCACGTGGTGGGAGCGGTCCAGCCCCAGTCCTCGAACAGTTTGCCGTCGTACCAGATGGCCCAGCCACCCATGGCGTAGTTCAGCGCGTACACCTTGCCGTTGAAGATGCCCGGCTTCAGCACACCTTCGACAAGAGTTTCCTGCACGGTGACGTTCGGGTCGTCGTACGACGGCGCCTCCAGCAACGGCGTCAGTTCCGCCAGGAGGCCGTCGTTCACGAGGGCGTCGATGGCGATCTTGCCGGCGCCGGAGTCGTCCAGAACGTCTGGCGGGTCACCGTCGGCGAAACGCGGCTGCTGGGTAGCCGCGATATCGGTTTCCTTCGCGTGGATGATCTCGGCGTCGGGGTATTTCTCCGAGTACATCGGCTGGTGGCCTTCGGTGGCATACGCGTCACCGAAACCACCGTCGAAGATCACGACGTCCAACGGCGCGGACGGGTCGACGCCGAACGGGTTGTCCGCGTCACCGGAGTTGGTGACGTCCTCGGTCTCGCTTTCACCGCCGGAGGTAGCGCAGGACGCGAGGAAACCCGCGGCGGGGACAGCGGCGACGCCCAGTGCGGTGCCCTGTAGAAGGCGCCGGCGACTGACGTCGCTGGTTTCGTTTTCTGACATGTGGTGAGTCTCCTTTGACAAGGACCTGGTCTTATGCGCCCCGCCGGATTCGGCCGGCGTAGCGCGACTCAAGTGCATGGTTGTGCTCGTCCCCGCCGGGGACGTTCGCGGAGAGATACACCGGTGGCACCTCTCCTGCGTCTATCTGCCGTCGCACTACTTCCGCGACGACCATTTGTGCCAGCAGTGCTGAGCTGATCGATGAGGCTGCCCCCACCGAACCTCCCGACGGCAACGTCAGCATCGAGTCACCGTGAGGAGAACAGTTGTCCAACACGACATCGGCGAAATCCAGGAGGCGTTTGCCCGAGGGGTGACGCGACGGCGTCGCCGTCGAGTGCCGGGTCGAGGTGATGGCGACAAGGTCGTGACCGGATTCCTTGACCGCCGCTGCAAACTCCACGATCGACCCGTTGATCCCCGACTGGGACGCGATGACGAAGACGTCCCGCGGGTCGGGGTCGGAGAGTGCAAAAAGTTTTCGCGCGATCCGGGGGTCGCGCTCCAGCTTGTCGCTCGACAGCAGTTCCACCGGTTCGCCACCGCGCAACACAAGATCTCGCAACGCAATGCGATTTGTCGGCACCAGACCGCCCGCACGTCCGGCAAGTTCCATGGTCAACGCCTCGGAGTGCCCGGTGCCGAAAGCCTGCAATACACCGCCACGGGTCAACCCGGCCGCAATCAGATCGGCCGCTGCGGCAACGGCTTCGTTCTGTGTTGCGGTCACCTGGTCCAGCACGCCGCGCAATGCCGCGACGTAATCGTCAGCTGAAACACCCATGTGCGTTTTTGTACCTTTCTGATGCCTCTTGTTGACTACTCGGTGGCCATACATTAACGACGTAGATCACACATCGACAACCGACCCTGAGGCAGAATCGCGATGAGCAGGCTTTCGATGCCCCGCTACGGCCTGCGCCGTCGACTCGAACAACCGGACGGTGCGGGGGAACGTACGCTGCGCCACCGCCAGATACAACAGTTCCGCCACAAACATCTGTGAATGACGTGCAGCCATAACGTCGGCCTGCGAGTTGTTGGCGCGGGTCGCCGATGTCAAAACCACCTCAGCAACCTCGGTGATCGGCGACGACGCGAAGCTCGTCACCGCAACGGCCATGGCCCCGCAACTGGCGGCTTCGGCCAGCATCTCCACGGTCTCCACCGTGGCACCTGAGTGGGAGAAACCGATGGCGACGTCGCCCGACGACAGCAGCGCCGCACTGGCCAACGCGCCGTGCACCTCGTTCCAAACCCACGCCGGCACACCGATGCGATGAAGACTCATGTGGAGGTCGCCGACGACCAACGCCGAACCACCGACGCCGTACAGATCGACCCGGCGAGCCGAACCGATGGCATCGGCGACCCGCTCCACCGCAGCAACGTCCAAGCTGTGCGCGGTGTCCTGCAACGCCGTCATTTCCGCGGACAACACGTGCCCCGCCACACGGTCGAGCGGGTCATCCGGCTGAATCGGTCGACCGATGTCGGTGTGCCACCCCAGACCGTTCTGGGCTTCGGCACGTCCCGTCTCGGTGGCGATCGCCACGCGCAAGGAAGCGTAACCGTCGAATCCCAGAGTGCGACAGAATCTTGTGACCGTCGCCGGAGATGTGCCACTACGTTCCGCCAGTTCGACAATGGTCGAGCGCGCTGCCGCGGCCGGATCGTCGATCACCTGGGCCGCCACCCTCGACAGGGCGTCGGAAAAGGCACCGTCCAATCGGGAAATGCGATCGAGCACACCACCTGAGGCACCGACCGGATCCGTCGGCGACGACTCTGTCATGCCAGGCACCTCACTTCGTCATGGCGACCGATCGGTAACGGACAACACCGCCGCCGAGACGGTCCCGCACGCTGTGGCCGCTAGCACCCGTTTCCGCGGCTGCGCCTTCAAACATCGGTTCGGGGTGTATGAGTAAAAATCTTACCTACGGGCCAAAACGTCAAGCCGTTTCGAACAATCTTTTCAGACTTGAAACATTCCGTGACCTTAAAGTTCCCAAAACGGTTGGCCAATGCTGCTTGTCGACACCGCACGACGTACACGTGTCACACCGTGCCGGTCCGTCACCGACGCGCCTTCCACAGAATGCTGTTCTAGGATCTGCGGCATGACAGCCGCCTCTCGCACCCTCCACGACGACGACTGCGTGATCGGACTCGACGTCGGAGGCACCTCCACTCGCGTCCTGGCCGTCGACCTCGCCGGCAACAGGATCGCCGAGAACCGCGGAAGCGGTGGCAATCCCGTGTCCCGGGGCGCGCATACCGCGGTCCGTAACGTCGCCGAGACGTTGGCACCGGTCATGAAAATCGTTCCCGCCGAGCGAGTTCGGTCCGTCGTCATGGGGATAGCCGGAATAGCGACCCTGAAAAACGAAACAGGCGAGCCGTTGTTTAATCCGGTGTGGAGGGATATGGGGTTGGCCACGCCCGCGCGGCTGGTCGCCGATGCCGTGGTCGCCTTTACCGCCGGTACACCACAACCTTCGGGAACGGTCCTTATCGCCGGGACCGGCGCGATCGCCACCGGCATCACCGAGCACAAACTGTCCGGCCGCCGCAGTGACGGCTACGGTTGGCTCCTCGGAGACCTGGGGTCGGGCTTCTGGCTGGGACGCGAAGCCGTCGCTGCGACCCTCCGCCATGTCGACGGAACCGGGCCCGGCGGCGGTCTTGTCGACGCCGTCGTCGCAGCGATGCTGCCGGCCGGTGTCGCACCTACTGTCAATCGCATCGTCAGCGAGGTCATGTCGAACCGGCCGGTGGCGCTGTCACGATACGCGCCGCTGGTCACCGGCGCCGCCGACGACGGCGACGACCTGGCCAACCAGATCGTCGACACCGCCGTAGAGCACCTTGTCACGTCGGTAAACGCCATACACACCGACGGTCGGCTACCGGTGGTGTTGGCCGGAAGTCTCGCGGGCAACGACACGGTTATCTCCCGTCGACTCCGTCCGCGGTTGGTCGCCGCTCATCCCGGCCTCGAGATCCGCACGGGTACCGACGGAGCCGCCGGAGCAGCGTGGCTCGCAGCCGCTGAAGTGATAGACGATGCCGCGCTGCTTGGTCGACTACACACCCGGCTACTGTCGGCGGCTAGTGACTGACCGCGTAACAGGCGACCGCCGCAGCCGCCGCCACGTTCAGAGAGTCGACTCCTCGGCTCATCGGTATGCGAACCCGCACATCGGCGGTTTTCATGACCTCATCGCTGAGGCCGGGGCCTTCGGCCCCGAACAGGAGCGCCGGACGGGCTCGATGTGCATCGCTCAGCTCTCCGACCGGTGTCGCGTCCTCGTCGGGCGTCAATGCCAGGACGGTGAACCCGGCTCGCCGCACACACTCCAACCCCGTCGGCCATGTCGGCAAAACAGCGTAGGGAAGCGCGAACACTTCCCCCATGCTGACGCGCACGCTACGCCGATACAACGGATCCGCGCACGTCGGCGACAGCAGGACCGCGTCCATGCCCAACCCCGCCGCACTACGAAACACCGCACCGATGTTGGTGTGGTTGTTGATGTCCTCGAGGACGAGCACGCTTCGCGCCGACTTCAACACCGCGTCGACCGACGCCGCCGGTTTGCGATGGTACGAGGCCAGCACGCCACGGTGCACGTGGAAACCGGTGACCGCCTCCAACACGTCGGCCGACGCGGCGTACACCGGTACATCGGCCGGAGCCAAACCCGCGTGCTTGGCGATGCGTTTCCTGTCTATCAACAATGAACGCATTCGGTATCCGGCGCGCCGTGCGCGTTGAACGACAAGCTCGCCTTCGGCGATGAAAAGCCCGTGAGGCGGCTCGAAACGCGTACGTAGCGCCAAATCCGTCAAGGCGCGATAGTCGGCCATGCGGGGGTCTTCGGCATCGGTCAGCACTTCAACCACCCTGCTATTGTCCGTATCCGCCTCAACCGCTCGGCGGCGGGCGGGACATATCGATCGATTCGGTTCGCAGAGAGTATTCGGGCCCGGGGCCGCAAAATCGAGGCGCCGATCATGTCCCGTGCATACCGGCCCTCCTCCACCATGGATAGCCGTCCTCGACGGTTTCGCCTCGATGCGAACTCTGCAATGGTCCTGCTGCGGGGAACCATCCGGCGTCACAGCCAGTCGTAGGCCCTCTCGGCCCGTGGTCCCCGGCGGCTCTCACCTCCGGTACCGAATAGGTGCATGAACGAAACTTCTTTCCAAACGGTGTACGTGACCATGGAACAGACCGTGGGCGTGCTCGTATCGGTGCGTCCGCCGAGGAGCGGGCGCACGATCTCAACGGCCGCAGGTCGCCCGCGCCGTCGTTCGTGCGCCGGGAGCCTCATGGGTTGGTCGGTGAGTTCGTACGCATGTCACAGCTCGAGACGGTTCGACAAACGCCGACCGCGGCGGTATCCGTCCTGGCACGACTGCGGTAGGCAAAATCGCGATCCGACCGTCGACGGCCCGCACCGCCATCACGATGCGTTCGACTCGTGAAGGCGGCGGATACGTGCTTCACACGGAAAGCCCGTGACGCCACGGATTTTCGTCACCTGCCGCACATGAGTCGCCGCCTAGTTTTACGCCGCCACCCCGGGCTCGCCGCTGCCGATGTCGCTGTGAGAACAGGCGCCGGGCGATCTCCATCTCAACGAGCCGGCCGCCCACCGACTCGAAGATCATCCCCGCCCGCCAGCCGATTGTGGAACGGTTTCGTGGGGGACACGGCCATCCGGAAACCCCGGCACCGGATCCGGTGTCGGCTACGGGGAGCCCCGTCGATCACCCCGTCGGCCCCGAGCACCCGCATCGGATGTGCGCCACCGGGAATTGACCCGACCGAGGCTCTGCCACGCCCCTGGGCCGGTCGAGTACGAGGACAACACCGCGGGGCATCCACGCGACGTGACCAGGCTCGAACGACAGTGCACGTCGCCCCCGCTCGCCCACGGCTGTGGCGCGACTTCGCGACGTCCTCGGCTCACCCCGGTAAGTCGTCCAAGGGGGTCATCCGGAAGTTGTACCGGGTCGGCAGCCGATACCGCCGCCGCGCCTCGCTCCTGACCTCGTCGGTGACGGGTCCGCCGTCGGCCACACGACGTTCGGCCAACTCCAACCACAACGCATCCAACGTTTCTTCGCCTTCACGCAGGTTGGCGACCTCAAAACCAGCGTCGAACAACCTCTGAGCCTCCCCCAACCGTCCCAGTCGGGTGAGCGCCTTGATGCGGCGCATCGTCAGTTGACCGTGGTCGGTGTCGGCCGCCTCGATCATCTCGAGTGCCTCGCCATCGGCTCCCATGTCGAACAGCGCGTCGCAGGCTTCGACCACCAACTGCCATACGCGGGGCTTGATCGCAACGGCCCGCCGGTAATGCATCCCCGCCCGTTGCAATGCCTCTTCAGCGGCGTTCCCCTCGATGTCTCGTGCCCGGCGCCGCCAGGTCTGCCCGAGGGCTCGATGCGCCCATGCGGTCTCCGTGTGCCGGAGGCTGACCTCCCACATCTGCATCGCGTCGGCGTCGTCACCAGCCGCCACCGCCGCCAACCCACGGTGGTAGAAGCTGAGCCAGTCCGGTGGAGAGTCCTCCAAAAGCCGCCGCCAGCCCGACGACGTGGCGTACGAGGTGAGGGCCTCGCCGGGATCGGCACTCGGTAGTCGGCCGGTATTCAACAGACTCAACCAGTCCGCGATCTCGGCGTCATCCGGATCGGGCTCACCGAAGGGCGTTCCCGGCCGCTGCAGGCCGGGCTCACCGGCCGCGGTCCGGCGCGCCTGTTCCAGGGCGCCCCAGCCTGAACCACGATGAAGAATCCGGCGTACCGGGGCATCGAACCAGGATTTCCATACCCGGTACCGTGCCTCCGCGGCATGCGCCGACATCTCGTCGCCGAGCGCCTCTTCCACCGCGTCGACCGCCTGTCGCCAGTCCCGGTGGTGTGCGCGCCGCCTCGGTACGTCGATAGGTCCGTATGTCTCGACCCAGCTCCACGTTGATTCTGCCGGCATGGGCAGGTGTTCCATCTGGGTTCGGGCCAAGCCGGCTTGTATCTCCAGGTAACCGCCGGTTCCGGGCTCCGTCAACCACTCCTGCCAGCGACGGCCACCGGTGCCGGTGCCCCAAACGAAGAGTTTGCGTCCCTGTAGACGCGCCGTTGACGTTTGGACCAGACCGAACCCGGATGCGTCGACGGCAGCGATCCAGGGCCGATCGGTATCGGTGCAGCGGAAGAAATAGTCGGCGGCCAGGGCCGAGTTTTCCGGATAGCTGTAATCGATGCCGTGATCCTCCGGTGTCGGCACCACCTTCAGCATCCGTTCGTAGGAGAACCGATATGCGTCCACCGCCGGCGCGATCACCCTGTTTCCCGGTGTGTCCGGCACCGCCGTGTTCGACCACCAGTACATGGGGACGCCGTACCGGTTCGGATTCACGATCCTCACGGCGACAACGAGTTGAGTTGAGCCCGGGGGGAGGCTGACATCGAGCTGATACGTCACCTCGCGAAGCCGTTCGAACTCCCACATGCGAAGCACCGGGCCGTCCGGGCCCTCGAGCTCGGCAGCGTGCATGGGGGCGCATGTCAACGGTGTGTGCCCGGTCGTCCCCAGGTTCCACTCGACACCGCCGGAAAACCAGGCTCCTCGCAACGCCAGATCGGCCGGCTGCAATACGGGATTGCGATAGAGCAGTTCTCTACCGGAAACCTGATCCACCAGGGACCACAGTCGACCACCCAACGACGGAATGAACGTCGCGCGCAGAAGACCGTTGTCCACTACCACGGCGGGCAGCTCGCCGTCGTGTCGTTCACGGCCATAACCGTTCTGTGTGGTGTACGGAAGCATGCTGGCCGGAAAACCCGTGTTCAGGTTCCGCGCCACCTCTTCGGGGACACCCTCCGACGACACGGACGCGTGGACGTCGAGTGCCGTCGGCAGGGGCGGCAACGGTGAGTCCGCCCCGAGCTCCGCCATCGGCAGCCGCACCGTCTCGGACACAATGGTGGTCTTGGAGGGTCCCATCACACCGACCTGGTCTGTTCGACCCAGGATGAGTGCAGGCCCGCGTAAATCGACCCGGGTTCAGCCACGAGCTCACTGTGGTGACCACGTTGGACAATACGTCCCGCGTCGAACACGAGCACCATGTCGGACGTTTCGGCAGTCGACAGGCGGTGCGCTATCACCACCGTGGTTCTGCCTCGCGTCACCGCGTCGAGTGCATTCGACAGGCGCAGTTCCGTAGCCGGGTCCACCGCCGAAGTCGCCTCGTCCAGCACCAGAAGGTCCGGGTCGGCCACATATGCACGAGCAAGCGCCACGAGCTGCCGTTCTCCAACGCTCAAGGCCTCACCGCGTTCACCGACCGGAGTCTCCAACCCTTGCGGGAGCCCGTCGATCCAATCGGCCAGTCCGAGTTCGGAGAACGCGACATACATCTCGGCGTCGGTAATGTCGGGTTGCGCGAAACGTACGTTGCCGGCGATCGTGTCGTCGAACAGGAATCCCTCCTGCGGCACCATGACGATCCTGCGCCGCAAGGAGGCGAACGAGACGTCGGTCAAGGCCACCCCTGACAGTTCGACCTGGCCAGACTGGGGATCCATCAGGCGGGTCAACAGCTTCGCGAACGTCGTCTTGCCGCTCCCGGTCTCACCGACGACGGCTATCTTCGTTTGTGCGGGCAACAAAACATCGACGTCGTCAAGCACCTTGGGACCTCCCGGATATGAGAAGTCCACGTGCGAAAAGCGCACTGAAACCGGGCCCGACGGAAGCCTGAGGCCGTCGTCTCCGGGATCGGCCACATCAGGCTCGAGATCCAAAATGTCAAGGACTCGCTGCCAACCGGAAATCGCGTTCTGCGCCTCGTTGAGGATCTCGGTGCCGATCATGATCGGCTGCACGAACAACGTCACGAGAAAGAGGAAGGCCGTCAGCTGCCCGACGGTGAGATCACCACTGACTCCAAGGTAAACGCCTGTGACGATCACCACCGACAACGCCAGACCGTTGAACGTTTCACCGGTACTGGAGCTGAGGACACTCCGTTTAAGCGCCTTGAACTGCGCAAAACGAAAGTCTTCAACGGATTTGTCGACGCGTTTAGAGGTCAAAGCCTGGACACCGTACGCACGGATGACCGGAGCACCGACCACCGCCTCCGATATGGCGCCGAGCATGATTCCGATCTTTTCGCGGACCATCGCATAGGCCTTGGCCAATTGTTGCTGCAGGTATCGGATCACGAAGACCAACGGCATCGAGGTCAGCCACACGGCCAACGCAAGCTGCCACGAGTACACGGCCATAATCACCGTGGCCATGAGAACCTGTCCCATCGACACGATCAGGATGATTCCTCCGAATTGGAGGAACTGACTGATCTGATCGATGTCGGTGGTGACCCGAGCGGTCAGTACCCCGCGCCGTTCGCCTTGCTGGTGAAGCATCGAAAGATCGTGAATGTGTCGAAACGTACGGGTGCGAAGCGAGGCCAAAGCGGTCTCGGAGACGGTGAACAGCCGCACGTTCATGTAATAGCCACTGAGGAAGGTGATCGCGAGGACCACCGTTCCCGCCGACGCAACGGTGACGACGACGGTCATGTTGGGTCCGCCAGGGGCCAAGAGTCCATTGTCAATACCCTGCTGCACCGCAACCGGAACAACACCGCGCCCCACTGTGGAAACAATCGCCAACAGCAAGGTTCCCAACAGACCGGTACGCAGTTCCGGCGACAGCGAGAGTCCGCGTTTCAGGGTCAACCACGGGGAGATTTTGGCTTCAGCGGTTTCGGCAACGGCGGTCACGCCGATACCTCCTCATCGGAATCGGCGGCCTTCCATTCGTCGGCTTCGTCGAACTCGCCTTCGGCGGCACGTTCCGCCTCGGCCCGCTCGTAAGCGGTCACGAGATTGGCGTAGCCGGGGACCGTGGCCAACAGTTGGGTATGGGTTCCGTGGGCGGCAACCCGCCCGTTTTCGAGGTAGACGACTTCGTCGGCCAACGCGATCGTGGCGCGGCGATACGCCACCACCAGTACCGACGCGGGGTGTTCGCTCGACTTCAAACCGTCGAGGATGGCGGACTCCACCTTCGGGTCGACGGCGCTGGTCGCATCGTCCATGATCAACAGGCTCGGCTTTCCGGCCAGCGCCCGTGCCAAGGTGATGCGTTGCCGCTGGCCGCCCGACAAGGAGGTTCCTCGCTCGCCCACCTCGGTATCGAGGCCGGACTCCAACCGGGCCACGAACCCGTCGGCCTGGGCCGTACGTAGCGCACTCCACACCACTTCGTCGTCGGTTCCCGGGCGTTCCAAAGCGATGTTGCCGCGGATCGTGTCGTCGAAGACAAACGCCAATTGTGGAACCAGGGCGATCGTTTCGGCCAGACTGGCGTGCGTCAAATCCTTGACGTCGACGCCGTCGACCTTCACCGTTCCCGAGTCCGGGTCGATGAGCCGACTCACCAGGGACGTTATGGTCGACTTCCCGGATCCGGTGGCGCCGACCAGGGCGACGGTCTTGCCCTCCGGCACCGTGAAACTCACAGAGTCGAGCACCGGCATGTCGGCGGCGTACGCGAAATTCACGTTCTCGAAGGAGACCGCGGCGGGTTTGCCGTCACGTGGCAGTCGCTGCTCCCCGTAGGTCATGTCACCGGTGGCGGACAGCACCTTGTAGACGCGTTCCCAACCCACAACGCTCCGAGGCAGGTCACCCAAGACCCATGTGATCGCCCGGATCGGGAACGCCATGACGGAGAACAACATCGTGACCCGGACGATCTCCTCCAGGCCGACGGCCCCCGTCGACAGCCTCCAGGCGCCCAACACCAGAACGGCAAGAGTTCCCAACTCCGGTAGAGACGACATGATCGGGTCGAACAGACCGCGCAACCGACCGACCGAGATCAGCGAATCTCGCAGTTGATCGGCGGTCTTGTTGAATCGCGCCGTCTCCTCGGCTTCACGCCCCATGGTCTTGACGACCAAGGCGCCGTCGAAACTTTCGTGCCCCACGGCGGATACGTCGGCGCGAAGTTGCTGCGCGCGTGTCATCCGCGGCGACATGCGACGCGCGTAGAAGACGTTGAACCCGAACAACAGCGGGAATATGCCGATACCGACCATGCCCAGCACCCAGTCGGTCCACAACAGCGACACCATGGCCACTACCAGCATGACCAGGGTTCCAACGGCAAAAGGGAAAGGCGCGACCGGCACAAAACTGGCTTCGACGTCGGCATTGGCGTTGGACAGGAGGGTCCCCGTCTGGTGACGATGGTGCCACGAAACCGGCAGCCGGAGGTAGCGGCGCGTCACCTCGCGGCGGTACCGCGCCTGCAAACGGAATTGCATGCTGCCGGCGCCCAATCGACGCGTCACCATACCGGTGATCTTGAGCAGGCTCAGCAACAACAACACGACCACGGCCAACACGAGCGCGCCCGTCTCGACCTCCCCGGACGCGAAGGACGGTACGACGACCTGGTCGATGATTCGAGCCAATACGAACGCCCCTGCGAGCGTCAGCACCGAGTGCAGGATCGCACCTCCCGCGGCGAGGAGGAAAACCCGCGGTTCGGTCCGGGCCGCCATGATCAACACGCGGAATCCGCGTTGGATCACGCCCTTGCTCGGTATCTCGCCGTCCACACGACCTCCCGCAACGATTGAAAACGGCACTTCACCGCTAGCTCATATTGACTCGCCATTGTCCGCACCGCAAGCACGATCCGGTCCTTACATTTGAACAACGGTGACAAGTTGCCAGGTCATGCCCGTCAGCGGGTCGCAGCCTCAGCGACGGGCATCACAATCACGAAGCATCCCGGTGGCCGACCAGTGCAAGCTACATCGCGGGAACGACATTCTCGGCTCGAAACTGCAACAATCGCAGCATGACCGATCTCGCCCAACGGGAGCGCCAGGCGCTGTTGGATCTTCTCGAGGAACTGGGACCCGACGCACCCACATGCTGCGAAGGCTGGACGACCTTGGACCTGGCCGCACATCTGGCCGTGCGTGAACGACGCCTGGACGCCGCCGTGGGCCTGGTGGCGAAAGGCCTGGGTGGTCACACGGAGAGGGTGCGTCTGCGTTACCGAGAGAAGGGTCTGTCTACCCTCGTCGGCATGCTTCGACAACAACCCCGGTGGAGTCCGCTGTCGACGACCTCCCTGGACCGCATGGTCAACACCGTCGAATACTTCGTCCATCATGAAGACGTCCGGCGCGCTCAGCCACAGTGGGAACCGAGGTCACTTCCGAGAGCCGACAACGAGGAGCTGTGGAGAAAAAGCTCCATGGCGAAGCTCCTGTTGCGCCGCACCGGCCTCACCGTGACGCTGTCGAGTCCTGCGTACGGTCGCCGGACCATCGGACGCGGTCCGGTCGACGCGACCGTCTCCGGTAAACCCGGTGAAATAGTCCTGTTCTGCAGTGGCCGCCAAGACGTGGCAAAGGTGGAGGTGACCGGGCCGCAGGCGGAGCGGTTGCGGCAGACCGACTTGAACCTCTGAAGTGACCTTTCGGCACAAATCATCCTGAATCCCTCCCCCGGTCGACATCGTGACTAACTAGATGCCGGATCGTAATCGCCGTGAGCGCCGCCGAGGGCAAACCGCCTGGTATAACCGGTTCTTCTGATCAGCTCGCCTTGTCACCCCGGTGTTCGAGCGTGAGCCACGGCACTTATATTCCAAGACACCACAAGCCCGCCCCAACCCATCAGCCTCACCCGTCCGGGCCGACTCGCAGGGACACGCATGGAAACCGATACGACGATGCAGACGCCACTTGTCCACATGTCCGAGGTGAACAAGTTTTTCGGCGACAATCACGTCCTTCAGGACATCGATCTGACTGTGATGCCCGGAGAAGTCGTCGTACTGATCGGCCCTTCGGGGTCCGGCAAGTCGACACTGTGCCGCACCATCAACAGACTCGAGACGGTCAGCTCCGGCACCATCGAGATCGACGGACGGCCGCTGCCCGCCGAAGGACGGGCGCTGGCCGAACTCCGCTCCAATGTAGGCATGGTTTTTCAGCATTTCAACCTGTTCGCGCATTTGAGCGTTCTGCAAAACATCGCGCTCGGACCGATGAAGGTTCGCCGGATATCCAAGGCCAAGGCTCAGGAACGCGCTCGCACCCTCCTCGAGAGGGTCGGGCTCGCGGACAAGGCGGATTCGTATCCCGCTCAGTTGTCGGGTGGTCAGCAACAGCGTGTGGCGATCGCCCGCGGGCTGGCCATGGACCCGAAACTGATGATGTTCGACGAGCCGACCTCGGCGCTCGACCCGGAGATGGTCAACGAGGTGCTGGACGTCATGCAGGACCTGGCCCGTGAGGGCATGACCATGGTTGTCGTGACGCACGAAATGGGCTTCGCCAGGCGCGCAGGCGACAAAGTCGTCTTCATGGCCGACGGCCGAATCGTCGAGGTCGCGCCGCCTGCCGATTTCTTTGACAATCCCCAGACCGAACGAGCACAGGACTTCCTGTCCAAAGTGCTGTCCCACTAGTCGCACCGGTTTCGGTGCCGGCATCCGATGATTGAAAGGAACCAGGCAAGCATGCGAACCATACGCAAGGCAGCCCTCGTCGGCGTCGCGGTCGCGGCGATGGCACTGTCCGCCTGCTCGGGCGAAGCAAGCCAGCAAAAGGAAGCCGAGGACCAGCTTCAAGAGGAGGTCGGCGCCTACTCGATGACGGAGGCGACCGATCTTCCCGAAGGCCTCATCGCCGACATCAAAGAACGTGGCAAGCTGGTCGTCGGCTCCAAGTTCGACCAGCCGTTGATCGGTCAGAAGGACACTGCAACCGGCAAGATCGAAGGCTTCGACGCCGAAATCGCCCGCCTGCTGACGATGCGCATCTTCGGTGAGGTCGTCGAGGAGGGCGCAGACGCCAACCTCGAGTTCATCGAGACGACCTCCGAGAACCGCGAAACCTACGTCAACGACGGAACCGTCGACGTCGTCATCGCGAGCTACAGCATGTACCCCGAGCGCCTCGAGTCCTTCGACTTCGCCGGCCCGTACTTCCACACCGGACAGAACGTCATGGTGGCCGAGGACAACACCGAGATCACCACCGTCGCCGACCTGGCGGGCAAGGACGTGTGTATCGCCGAAGGCTCCGGCTCCATCGGAAACATGGAGAAGGAGAACCCCGAGGCCACGATCACGCCGCTGAAGGACTACGCCGGCTGTGCCGAGGCTCTGGAGAACGGCACCACCGACGCGGTGAGCACCGACAGCACCATCCTGTACGGCTTCGTCTCGGGTAAGCCCGGCACGTTCAAGGTGCTCGACGACTCGAACATCTTCAGCGACGAGCCTTACGGCATCGGCATGAAGTTCGGCGAGACCGACGCCCGCATGTTCATGAACGAGATGATCCAGGAAGCCTTCGACAACGGCGACTGGGACAAGGCGTTCGCGCTGTCCTTCGGCGCTGCCGGCATGGACCAGCCCGAGTACCCGACCATCGACAACTACGAGGCGAAGTAACCCCCGCTTCTTCCGTGGTGCTCGCCTAGGCCGGTGGGCACCACGGTCATAAGCTCCCAAGGAGTCCTCGTGTTCGACAATCTCGACCTCATGGTGGAGGCCCTGGCCACCGGCCTGTTGGTCACCCTCGAGGTGACGGCGGTCAGCTTCACGCTGGCGCTCATCATCGGCGGTCTACTCGCCACCATGCACGTCAGCCCCGCCCCACCGGCACGCTGGTTGGCCACCGCATACACCGGTCTGTTCAAGAACATTCCTCTGCTGGCGGTCCTGTTCATCCTGTATTTCGGGTTCCCGAAGATCGGCATACCACTGAGCAGTTGGCAGTGGGCGATCATCGGCCTCGGCACATATACGGCCGCCTTCGTGGGTGAGACGTTGCGAGCGGGAATCAACTCCATCGATCTCGGTCAGGCCGAAGCCGCTCGTTCGATCGGGTTGACCTTCGGCCAGTCGCTGCGTTATGTCATTCTCCCCCAGGCGGTTCGCACCGTAATTCCACCGCTGGGATCCCTATTGACGGCGCTGGTGAAGAACAGTTCACTGGTACTGGCAATCGGTGTCGCCGAGGCCTCTGCCCAGGCGCAACGCCTGATCAACGACAACGAGAACCGGTTCGACCTGTGGGCCGTCATCATCGGCGTGGCGATCTGCTACCTGATCATCAACCTGCCCATCAGCTACTTCATTCGACGCGCCGAGAAGCGTGCCGAGTTCGCGCGGTGAGGGGCGGACCATGAGCAAAGATACACATAGTACTGTCCTATTCGACGCTCTCGGCCCCAAGGGGGCGGCGCGAGTGCGCAGCGCGTCGATCACCAGTGGAGTCGTTTTTCTTGCCCTCATAGGGTGGGCGGTTTACAAACTGTCTTTGAAAGACTTCTTCGAGCAGTCCCGCTGGGTGAACCCGCTCGACATCATGATCATCGAGAACGCCTGGCTCCCGGCACTGATCAGCACGTTGCAGGCTGCGGTATTGGGTAGTGTCGGCGCCCTGGCGCTGGGCATCATCGTCGGCATGGGCCGAGTCTCCCGGTTCATGGTGATCCGTGGTATCGCCTCGGTGTACGTGCAGTTCTTCCGCGCGATGCCGCTGCTTCTGCTGATCTGGATACCCTTCACCATCGACGGCGCCCTGGGGACGGCGGGAAGCATCGGGCTCGACCAGGACGGTCGACGACTGTTCTTCCTGGTTCTGGGTCTATCCGTCTACAACGGTGCCGTGCTTGCGGAGATCCTTCGCAGCGGCATCAACGCCCTACCACCGGGACAGGCCATGGCCGGTCGCGCCATCGGGTTGCGGCACGGACAAACCATGCGTTTGATCGTGCTTCCGCAAGCGGTCCGGAACATGTTGCCGGCCGTTTTGGCTCAACTGGTGATCCTGTTGAAGGACACCGCGCTCGGCTTCGCCATCACCTACCCCGACCTGCTGCACGAGTCGAAGATCATCGGAAACGACTACCCGAACTCGTTCCTCCAGGTCCTGTTGATAGCTGCGTTCGTGTACTTCGTTCTCGCGTGGGGCCTGTCCAAGGTCGTCACGGTCGTCGAACGCAAGACCCGCCGCAAGCTGCCGAAGGGAACCGCGACCGTCACCGCGTCCATGCCGGGACAGACGGAGGCGGAAACAATCACACCGACGCCCAAACCCTGACGGGTCAAGACGTTGAAGGCGGTGGGGCTCGTCAGGGCCCTACCGCCTTACCGTGTGCCCCGCACGCGCCAGATACTCTTTGGCCTCACCGATCGTCAGCTCCCCGAAGTGAAACACACTCGCGGCCAGCACCGCATCGGCTCCGGCTTCGACCGCCTCCAGGAAATGGGAGACCTCTCCGGCTCCACCCGATGCGATGATCGGAATATCGACTTCGGCTCGGATGGCGGCGAGCAGATTCGTATCAAACCCGCTTTTGGTGCCGTCGGCCCCGATCGAGTTGACCAGAAGCTCACCTGCCCCCAGTTCCGCACCCTTGACGGCCCACTCAACCGCGTCGATGCCTGTCCGGCGGCGGCCTCCGTGGGTGGTGACTTCGAACCGGCTGGGGGTGTCGGCTGAACCGGCGACGTCCAACGACAGCACCAACACCTGCGACCCGAACCGTCGGGCGATATCGGCGATAACGGGAGGGCTTGATACGGCGGCCGTGTTGACGGAGACCTTGTCTGCACCGGCGCGCAACAGTCGGTCCACGTCTTCGTCGCTTCGCACACCCCCGCCGACGGTCAACGGGATGAACACCGATTCGGCGGTTCTTGCCACGATGTCGTAGACGGTGTCCCGGTCGTCAACCGACGCGGTCACGTCCAGGAACGTCAGTTCGTCGGCCCCTGCCGCCTCATAGGCGATCGCCAGTTCCACCGGATCTCCGGCGTCTCGCAGTTGTTGAAAATTCACGCCTTTGACAACGCGACCGGCGTCGACGTCCAAGCAGGGAATGACACGTATCGCCACTGACATGTCGCCGAGCCTAGCCGGTCACGGTGGGGGTGCCGCCGCACCGTACTGCTGTTGCTTCGCCGCTCGCCTGAGTGTGCGGCGTCGACGCCGGCGTCGACGGGCCAACCACAGACGCCACAACAGGATCGCCAAGAAGATGAGCGCGATCCCCGCCAAAATCGGTACGACGACGGCCAGCACACTCAGCCCAGCGGATCCGGCGTCCTCGACGGTACTGGCGACCGGTGCCCCGAATCCAAGGGTTCCACCGTTGATCATGGTGCGTGTCAGCGCTTTGGCAACATGAACGATCAAGGCAATGCCGCCCCCGACGATCCATCCCGTCCACGTGTCCGTGGTGGCGAGAAAGGTGCCGGTGGCCTCGTCGAGTTCGGCGGCCGAGGCGGTCGCTGCGGCCACCATGCCACCGGCGGCAGGCCGAACGACCGTCTGCAATATGTCGTTGACGTGGTCGACGATCGGCACCTTGTCCACGACAAGCTCAACCAAAAGCAATAGCGTCATACCGCACAATGCCCACCAATCGGTGAGCCAGCCGAACGCATCGGGCACGCGAACGGCATCGGTGAACCGTGAGAACAGCCCCACCACCAACAACGGTATGTACGCGTTGAGGCCGGCTGAGGCGGAAAGACCGGCCGCGGTCAGATAGGCGAACAACAACAGTCCTTGGATAGCGTGGACATCATTGTTTCATCACGTGGCAAAGAAAACCATAAACGTTGGCGCCCAACCGGTCCGTGGCCGTCGACAACCGATACGCCCGTCGAGCGCAGGTTCCGGTGTGTGGAGTGGTCACGATGCACCGCGACCACTCCGGTGGATGGGAGCCCCGTCGCCAAAACCGTCAGGCAAACACATCAACTCGCCAACCTGTTCAACGAGCCCCACGAAGACCCGTCTCCGGCTACAACAATCACCGGTCATGGTCGCTGTGGCGCGTAGGCCTCCACCTCGACCTCGACCAGTTGCTCCGGCTCCAGCAGCCCGGCGACGACCACCACTGTTGCAGCCGGACGTACAAGACCGAACAGCTCACCGTGGACTCGCCCCACGGCGTCGGCGTGAGACGGATCGGTGACGTACATGCGTGTCCTGATCACGTCGGAGACGGAGGCACCGGCGGCGACGATCCCGTCCAGAGCTATCTGGAAAGCGATCTTGGTCTGTCCTCCAGGGTCACCCACATGTACGACGTTTCCGTCCACTGTCGCCCTACAGCCCGAAGAGACGATGAGATCACCGGCGCGAACAGCACGTGAATATCCGTACAGTTGCTCCCAAGGGCCACCCAAACCGACGCGCTGAACCTCGGACGTCGCGTCTGGAGTTGATGTCACGCCAAAACCTCCAATGCCTCCCGCACGGTGAAATTACCCTCATACAGTGCGGTACCGACGATGACGCCCTCGATCCCTTTGGAAGCCAGGGAAGACAACGCCCTCAAGTCGCTGAGAGTCGATACTCCCCCACTGGCGACAACCGGTTTGTCGGTGAATTCGCAGACACTCCGAAGCAGATCCAGATTCGGCCCCTTGAGCATCCCGTCACTGCGGACATCGGTCACCACGTATCGGCTGCACCCGGCAGCCTCCAGTCGTGTCAGGACCTCGAACAGGTCGCCACCTTCACGAGTCCATCCGCGAGAGGCGAGTCGACCGTTGTCGACGTCCAGCCCCACGGCGACACGATCACCGTGCTCGGCGATCACCCGGTGACACCAACGCGGATTCTCCAGCGCCGCCGTACCGATGTTGACGCGGTCGACGCCTGCGGCCAACGCACGGCGCAAAGTGGCGTCGTCGCGGATTCCTCCGGACAGCTCCACCTTGATGTCGACCGCGGCCACCACGTCGGCCAAGACATCCGCGTTGTCTCCACGACCGAAGGCGGCGTCCAGGTCGACAAGATGGACCCACTCCGCTCCCTGACGCTGCCAGTCACGCGCGGCTGTCAGCGGGTCACCGTATGTCTTGCCGCTCCCGGCGACGCCCTGTACAAGTTGCACGGCTTTTCCGTCGATCACATCGACTGCGGGCAGCAGGGTCAACATGCGAATTACATGCTCCTCAACCAATTGGACAGCAATGTCAAACCGACTCGTCCCGATTTCTCGGGGTGGAATTGAGTCGCGGTCACACAGCCTCGTACCGCCGCGGCGACGAAAGGGCCCCCGTGGTCACCGAGTGCGATCTCGGTGTCGGCGACGGGGGGCCTCGCGGCATAGGAATGGACAAAATAGAACCGTTCGTCGCCGGGAATCCCGTCGAACAACGGCATGGCGGCACCGTCGACGGTATTCCAACCCATGTGCGGCACCCGAGTGGCGTCGAGCCTGGTCACCGCGCCCTCGAACACACCCAGCCCCTTGGTCGCCGTATCGTGTTCGGTGCTGGATGTGAACAGCACCTGAGCGCCGACGCACACTCCCAGGATCGGTCGCTCCGCCGTCACGCGGTATTCGACGACCTCAGCGCCACCTGCGGCCACCAGTCCCCGCATGCATTCGGCGAACGCGCCCACACCGGGCACCATGAGTCCGTCCGCGTGGCGTGCGGTCATCGCATCGGCGGTCACCGTAACGTCGGCACCGGCCCGTTCCAATGCCTGCTGCGCAGACCGCACATTGCCCGAGCCGTAGTCGAAGACCACGACGCGGGGACGTCTCACGCGGCACCGCCCTGCGGCCACAGCCACAGGACTGAAGCGGCCAACGCCACCACCGCCAACAGACCGCAGATCACCGCGGCAACGGTGCGTTTTTGTTTGACCATCGAATACGTCCCGCCGGCCAGGAGGCCCGCGAACCCCATCATCAGCATCGGCATCAGCGAATCCACTTAAAGAACACCTTTCGTCGACGGCACACCTGCGGGGCCGTCGAGGGTGATGGCTCCGCGCAAAGCCCGGGCAAACGCCTTGAACTGTGCCTCCACAACATGGTGTGCATCGGCACGCTGACCGGGGTTCGCCGCCCGCAAAACGCTGACATGCAACGTGATACGAGCGTGGTGCGCCAGGGACTCGAAGATATGCCGCGTCATGCTGGTCGGATAATCGGGGCCGATCATCGGCGCAAGGTCGAGCGGTTCCTCATGGACCATGTACGGTCGCCCGGACAGGTCCACGACGGCACGCGCCAGCACCTCGTCCAGCGGCACACTCGCGTCGGCATAGCGGCGTATACCCGCCTTGTCTCCCAGTGACTCGGCGAAGGCTGCGCCCAAAGCAATCGCCGTGTCCTCCATCGTGTGGTGCGCGTCGATGTGGAGGTCCCCCTCTGTGCGGACCACAAGGTCGATTGCGCCGTGTTTGGCGATCTGGTGCAGCATGTGATCGAAGAACCCGACCCCGGTGGCGATCTCGGCCTTACCTGTCCGGGAGTCCAGATCCACCGAAACGTGCACCGTGGTCTCACCGGTCGTGCGATCGATCACCGCTTGGCGACTCATGGGCTGTTCTTCTCCTCTTCCAACACGTGTGACAACTCCGTCAAGAACTCGGTGGTTTCCGCGTCGGTCCCCACGGTGACCCGCAACCACCCCGGAATACCGACATCCCGAACCAGTACACCTCGCTTCACCAACGAACGCCACACCGCGGAGGCATCGCTCATTCCCCCGAACAGGACGAAGTTGGCATCGCTGGGAGCCACTTTCAGTCCACGTTGCGACAGTTCCGTCACCAAGTCGTCGCGTCGCCGTCGGATGCCGTCCACGTGGGTCAGGAGGGCTTCACGATGCCTCAGCGCCGCCACGGCAGCCGCTTGTGTCAGGGCCGACAGGTGATACGGAAGACGAACGAGCTGGACGGCGTCGACAACGGCGGGGTCGGCGATCATGTAACCGAGTCTGGCTCCCGCCATACCGAACGCCTTACTCATCGTCCGGGTCACGACGAGCCGCGGATACTCGTCCAGCAGTGTGACGGCACTGACGAAGTCGTCACGAGCAAACTCGGCATAGGCCTCGTCCACGATCACCAGGCCGCTGAACGCCTCCACGGCGTCCACAATCGTCTGCACGTCCAGGACCGTTCCGGTGGGATTGTTCGGTGAGCACAGGAAGACCACATCGGGTTGCCACCGCCGGATGGCATCCGTGATGCGCGCAGAGCTCAGTGTGAAGTCCGCGGCACGAGGCTCGTCATGCCATTGTGTACCGGTGGCGCCCGCCAGGATCGGATGCATGGAGTACGAGGGCGCAAAGCCCACTGCGGACCGGCCGGGACCACCAAAGGCCTGGAGAAGTTGTTGGAGAACCTCATTGGATCCGTTGGCCGCCCACACTCGTCTCGGTGTCATCCGATGCCCGATATACGCGGCCAGTTCACGCCGCAACTCCACCGCGTCCCGATCGGGGTAACGGTTCAGGTCGGTGACCGTCGAGGCCAGCGACTCCGCTACCGCTTCAGCCACGTCCGTTGGAAGCGGATGTGGGATCTCATTGGTGTTGAGCCGTACCGGAACCTCGATCTGTGGAGCTCCATACGGGCTGCGGCTGCGCAGATCGGGACGCAGCAACGATGTGATGGACGTCGTCATCACGGCATCCTCGCTCGGATGGCGTTTCCGTGAGCAGGTAGATCCTCCGCATCGGCCAGCACAATCACCCGGTCGGCCACTTGAGCGAGCGCGGCACGACTGTAATCGACCACCTGAACCGACCGAAGAAACGAGGCCGTCGACAGCCCGGACGAGTGCCTCGCACAACCGGCCGTTGGAAGAATGTGGTTGGAACCGGCGCAGTAGTCGCCAAGCGACACCGGCGAATACGGACCCACGAAGACGGCGCCGGCGTTACGTACACGCATGGCCAACGTTCGCGCATCAACGGTCTGGATCTCCAGATGCTCGGCGGCATATTCGTCGACCACGGCCAATCCATGTTCGAGATCGGACACCAGGACGAGCCCGGACTGTTCTCCCGACAGGGCGGCGATGACGCGCTCCCGGTGCCTGGTGGTCTCGATCTGGTGCTTCAACTCGTCGACGACCGCGTCGCCCAACGCCTCCGACGGGGTCACGAGTACACCCGCGGCAGCAGGGTCGTGTTCAGCCTGACTGATCAGGTCTGCTGCTACGTGGGCAGGCTCGGCGGTGTCGTCGGCCAGGATGGCGATCTCCGTCGTCCCCGCCTCGGCATCGATGCCCACGATGCCTCGCACCGCACGTTTGGCTGCGGTCACATAGATGTTGCCGGGCCCGGTGATCATGTCGACGGGGTCGCATTCGTCGGTGCCGTGAGCGAACATACCTACGGCGGCGGGACCACCCACCGCATAGACCTCCCCGACGCCCAAAATCGCGCACACGGCCAGAATCGTCGAGTCCGGCATCCCTGTCGCACGCTGCGGCGGAGATGCGACCGCGATCTCGTCGACGCCGGCCAGCTGTGCGGGCACAACGTTCATGACAACGCTGGAGGCCAGCGGCGCCAAACCACCGGGCACGTAAAGGCCCACTCGTTTCACTGGGATGAACCGCTCGGTCACGACACCCCCCGGCGACACCTCGGTGACCAGGGTGTCTCGCACCTGTGGGCGGTGCGCCGCGCGCACCCTCACGATCGACTCTTCAACGGCGGCACGCAATACGGGGTCAAGGTTTGACTCGGCGGCGGCCAACGCCTCTGTCGGGACGCGGAGACGATGCAGCTCAACGCCGTCGCGTTCGGCCGTCACCCGGCGGATGGCCTCGGCACCGTCTTGCCGGATCCGGTCAAGCAACGGTTGTATCTCCGCCATCGCGGCGGCCACATCGAAACGCGCGCGAGGCAACAGCCCACGCGCAACGTCGGAAGAACCCCTCAAGTCTATGCGTTTCAGCACGTTAACGAGGGTAGTCGGCCATCCTCCTCTTTTGCCTCCGTGTTTCGGATCCTGGGAGAGGTCTGGTGTGATCCCCGTTCCTGTGCGATGTTCCCCGAGCGCAGCTGTGGGTACCGTGACCAGCCAGCACACACCGTGTAGACGAACGCTGCGGCGAACGCCATCGTGACGAGCACGCCCAGCGACAGATTCGCCATCATCCCGCCGAGGTCGCCCGTCATCAGGTTTCCGAAGGCGGTCGGTACGTCAAAGGACACCATCTTCAATTCCGGGACACGCCACACGTGCCATCCGACGGGTATCGACTCCAGCGACGCGAGGTACTCGTCACGGTTCAACTTTCCGAACGCCGACGCGATCGCCTGGCAGGCCATCGATCCGACGACAAGAGCAGACAGAAGCAAGGGCCCTCGCCGACGAGGCGCGGCCGTCCACACGACCAGGGCCGCAAGTATTCCGGCGGCAAAGCCGAGGAGCGCAAACACGCCGTCCGCGGCCATATACTGCTCGGGATTCTCCTGGGCCAAGCCAAAACCACCAGGGACGCGAACCAGTTCCACGCGCGGTGTCATCCACGACCACAAAGCCCCCAGCGGGAGGCCCAGAAACGCCAACGTGCCCACCACGACGGCGGCGGCCCTCAGGTCGGCAACCGGAGTCCGCTTCTGCGGTTGTGGTGGCGTGGCTCCGATACCTGCCATTGCCAGCGGATTCGAGAAGGGTGGCGTTTGACTCACGAGTCAGATCATTCCATGGCAGAGCTCGACGACTGTTTTGCACCACCGTGAGGGGTCACTTCATGAACGGCTCGACGATGGTCGTCGCGGCACTCAGCCACGCATACCGGGTGGAGATACGCAGCTCGGAGTACTTGATGGCGGACCCCGGCTCCAGCGCCGGGTCGTACGGCACCACGGACACTCCTCGCGTTCTGGTGTGGAAATGCCGGACCAGGTCGTCCAACAGTGGGCCCGGGCGCGGCGTGGGGCATGACAGCAACGTCACCGCGTTTTGAACCAGGTCGTTGTACCCGTCTGCTTCCAGCAGATCGAGCATCCAGTCAGCGGTAAACGCCGCGTCTTCACGCGGCACGGTCGTCACGACAAGTTGGTCGGCCGAAGAGACGATCGTTCGCCAGTTGGGGCTTTCGACATTGTTGCCGGTGTCGATGCAAATGATGTCGTGGGTCCGGGTCAGGATGTCCAGCACCCGCAAGACCGTTTCGGGATCCAGCTGTCTCGCCAGCTTCGGGTCTTCGTCGCCGGCCAGCACGTCAAAGGAACCGTCCGATGAATGGCGCAGGTAATCGTCGGCGACGTCCGGCAGGGACGCACCGGCGGCTTCGACTTCGGCGATGTCGGCAACAAGGTGACGGATGGTGCGAGCATGCCGTGCGGTTCCCGCTCGCAGACCCAATGTTCCACGCAGTTCGTTGTCGTCCCAGGCGATCACGCCTTTACCGCGTGCGCTTCCCAACGCCGCGGCCGTCAAAACGGTGGCCGTGGTCTTGTGAACGCCTCCCTTGGGGTTCACAAACGCGATAACGCGCGCACGTCCGAGGTCTCGACGCAAAGTCGACAAACCCGGATGCAGTTCGGGGTCCAGTCCCGATTCGTTGCCCGACCATGCCGTGGTCTGACGTGGGGCGATACCGGTACCGACGACCGGATAGGCCGCCGACGGCGAGTCGAGAACGGTTGACGGGTCGTCACCGCGGCCACGGCCTCGCCCCAGAAGGGTGCGCCACCGTGGCACCGGCTCGGGCTGCCTGGCTGACCAGCCATCGATGGAACCCACGTTCACCTCCCTAGGGGGACGACGCGGAGCAGCCTCCGCGAGATTGCCTGTGTCTTACAGGCTACGGAACGAATCGACGATGCGACAGGGCGCACGTACGGCACAGACCGTCGGGGGGTCGCCGTCGTCCGTTCGGGCCAATAACAATCCAGTCCGACGCTGGCAAACCACGGATCGGAGTGATGTGGGGCACTAAATGATTCACCAGCGCGAATCTGTGGCCCCGAGGGTACCTGAAGAACACCGAGCCGCCCCGTCGGCTTAAACCGTCGGGCTTCGTCAGCCCTCGCCGCGAAGAACGCTCAAAGCATGGGCCAGGTCGGGGGGGTCGTCACTGTTGTACTCGACCTTCTCCCCGGTGCCGGGGTGAACGAAGCCGAGCCGGTAAGCGTGTAGCCATTGCCGTGTCAAACCCAGCTTGGCGGCCAGCGACGGGTCGGCTCCATAGGTCAGGTCCCCCACACACGGATGCCGCAACGCGGAGAAATGGACCCGGATCTGGTGGGTCCGACCGGTTTCGAGGTGTATGTCGACCAGACTTGCAGCCGGGAAGGCTTCCAGCGTGTCGTAATGCGTGACGCTGGCGCGTCCGCCCGACCGCACCGCCCACTTGTAGTCGTGACCGGGGTGGCGGTCGATGGGGGCGTCGATCGTGCCACGCAACGGATCGGGGTGCCCCTGGACGACTGCCCGGTACCCCTTGTCCACCTCGCGGTACTTGAACGCATGTTTCAAGGCCGAATAGGCCCGCTCGCTTTTGGCGACGACCATGATGCCACTGGTTCCCACATCCAGCCGATGCACGACGCCTTGGCGTTCCGCCGGGCCGTGAACGCTTACCCGATGCCCTGCCGCGGCCAAACCCGCGATCACGGTCGGCCCGGTCCATCCGGGGCTGGGATGGGCGGCCACTCCCACCGGTTTGTCCAGTACGGCGATGTCCTCGTCGGCGTGTACGACCGTCAGCCCGTCAACCGGTTCCGGTTGCAATGAGGAAAAGGGGCGCGGAGGTTCGGGCAACAGCACCGACAGCCACGTCCCTGCGGATGCCCGCGTCGACTTCGCACACGGGCTTCCATCGACGGTGACGTCACCGTCGACGATCAGATCGGCGGCGACGGTACGCGACAGTCCGAACATCCTGGAGATGACCTGGTCGAGGCGCACCCCCTCCATACCGTCGGGCACCGACAGTTCACGCAGTTGACGATTCACGAATCATCCCGCGAACCGGTTTGACGAACGCCGTCTATCCGACGGCCGGTCAGTTCAAGGAAGATCACAAAGCCCACACCGATCACCAACGAAGAGTCCGCCACATTGAACACCGGGAAACCCTGGCCGTGCTCGTTGAACACGCTGACAAAGTCCACAACGTGACCGTGCATGAACCCGGGAGCCCGAAACAACCGGTCGACAAGGTTGCCCATGGCGCCACCCGCGATCAAACCCAGCCCTATCGCCCACGGCTTCGATCCCAGCTTGCCGAAGGAATACCAGGTGATGGCGACCACCACAACCATTGCCAAACTGGTCAGCAACCACGTGTAATCGGTCGCCATACTGAAGGCCGCGCCGCTGTTACGCGTCAAAAACAGGTAGGCGACACCGGGGATCACGGTCACCGACTCGCCGGGCACGAGGTTGGCAACCGCCACAACCTTGGTTACCAAGTCGGCGGCGACGATCGCCAGCCCCACGATCACGTAAAGCAGCACGAAACGCGTTCTACGATTCAATGCCTGTCTCGGCTCCATCACCACCTCGGCGGAGTCAGTGGTGTCGTCACGGGTGCTCAGCGTCGTTCCTCCAGTTGCTTGCAATTGACGCAAAGCGTAGCCGATGGGAAAGCCGCAAGGCGTGCGGCGGGGATCGCAGTGCCACACCGTTCACAAATGCCGTAGTCACCCTCGTCAAGACGCTCCAACGCGCGCTCGACCTGAATCATTCGGTCACGAACGCTGTTGGCGAGGCTGATCTCCTGTTCACGTTCCACCGTTTTCGATCCGGAGTCGACCTGATCGTCTCCCGCAGAATCGGACAACCGCTCCTTCTGCATCTCGCTGATGCCCACGATCGCCTCCTCATACTCTGTCCGGAGCTCGTGCAGACGCTCATCCAACGCAACGCGGATCTCGGCGGTTTCAGCCTCTGAGCGAGTCACCATTGCCTTCTTTACGTCGGCGGCCGCAGCCTTCTTCGCAGGTGGTTTTTTTCCGACGTTCTTATCGGAGGCGACGTTCTTAGCAGTCTGTTTGGTCTTCGTGACCGTCTTTTTAGTAGTCATCGCGCGCTCTCAGGAGGGGTCGTCGTGGACAGGGCATCCCCGGGGCCCGTCGATATACTCGGTGGGCAGAAGCCGGGTGGCGATGCCCGATACCGGCTCGGTTCGCGACCATCGCGACAGCACTGCTCGGTCATGACGCCGCCCCCCGGCACGTGTCGTTATTGCTGTATTCGTTGAAGTCGTAGGCAAAACAGCCTCAATCATGAGGCGCCGCACGGCGGTTGCCGCGCGATTAAGCGCCCATGGTACGTCACAATAGTCACACAAGCAATCACTTGACGCCAACATCCGATCACCCTCCGGTGTCGTCATGCGTCGAAATCGGCCTACGGCGATGGGGGCCGGCCAGCTCGTGGCTCTTGCCTGAAAACAGATATCTGCTCCCCGAGGTCGTCACCACCATGCCGAGGAAAGACCCGGTCTACACGATGAACGGGGGGACCGAAGCGAAACCGAGCTCTTCAAACGATGAGCGCCCACAAACGAACGCGGATGGGGACCGAGAAAAACACGGTCTCCATCCGCGCAACGAACATACCGATCAGCGGTGAGTGGGCTCCCGAAGAAGCGACTGCGCCGGATGGCACAACGCACACGGGCTAAATCCCAGTTCAACCGCCTCGTATGCCGGGAGGGGCTCACTCTCACGCCCCACAAGGTGGACACAGCCCCCGAGATGGAAACGTGGGCGGCCGTCGACCACCATCACCTCGGCGTCCATGCGCATAAGGGCTGCTGCCTCGACACTGGAGATCCGAACCTCTCCGGGTTCATCGATGGGAACGAGGCTGGTGTCCACATCGATGTCAAGGTAGTCGTCCCGACCGTCACCGCGTGTACCCGGCAGGTTGTCAGACCTCTCGGACCGGTTGTAATCGTCGACGTCGTATCGCCGACGCCCAACCGCAGCCGAGCGGTCGTCGTCATTGGTAACGCGGGAAGTTCCTCCACGATCCCGTGGCGTTTCGTTCTCGTCGGCATGCCCTCGACGCGTTCCCACGTAAAGGCACACCGCAGCCGACACCGAGGCCGCGATCGTCCCGATCAGGAATGAGTCATTGCCGACGGCGAGCCCGGTGATCAGGAACCCGGCTCCGGCAACCAAGAGCAGTAAACTACCGACGATCATGATGTGTATCAACCCCCACATGGACGATGTTGGCGGTGGCACCTCGAGGAGATACACACCTTACGGAATTCCGTCGTGCCCGCGACGCGTCGCGGGCACTTCGGACTCACCTATACACAACGTCCCAGCGGCGAATGGGTTACTCGATCCCGTCAGCGCACCGATTCGGGTGTCGGCTGGCTCAGGATCGCCGCGTTCGCCGCGCCACGAACCTCGGCCTGGCCCTCGGATGCCGCTTCGCCGTCGATGACGCCTTCACCACGCCCGGTCAGGTCCCGGAGCTGGCTTTCCAGGTATGCCTTCAATCGAGTGCGGTACTGACGTTCAAACGTCTTGAGCTCTTCAATGTGCTTGTGCAGCGCCGAACGCTTGGCTTCCAGGTTGCCCATGATCTCCTGGTGGCGCTGCTGCGACTCCCGTTCGAGGGTCTCAGCCTGGTTACGCGCCTGGGTAACCATCTCCTCCGACTGGGTACGCGCATCGTTCAGTACCGTGTCGGCCTCGCTCCGTGCACTGTCGAGGTGCTCGTCTGCGGTGCGCTGCGCCACCATCAACAGTCGGAGAGCCTGCTGTTCACCGGCTTCGGCGTTCTGTGGTCCCGCCCCCTGCGGTCCCGCATGACGCAGTTCCTCGAGTTCGGCTTCAGCGGCCCGCGCGGCCTGCTCTGCGGCGTTCTTTTCGCGTTGCAACCGCTCGAACTCCGCCAGAAGCTCCGCGTTATCGGCAGCGCCCGCGGGCGCTCCGGAGAGCAGTTGTTCGTTCTGTGCCCGTAGTTTGTTGTTCAGCTCGATGAGTCGCTCCAGTTCTCGCTCCACCTCATCGAGAAAGTTGTCGACTTCATCCTCGTTGTACCCACGGTTGCCAATCGGGGACTTCTTAAACGAGATGCTGTGAATGTCGGCCGGGGTCAGCGGCATCGATTACTCCTACATTTCGGTCAGCGGTCTGGAAGGACCACATCAGGTTGCCTTGGTATGGATTTCTCCATCCGGACCTTGTCGGCAAAGCTACATCAACGGCGCTACCACATAGATCCGCAGCACTATGACAATTATCAATAGCACTAGGAAGCCAAGGTCAAGCGCTACGCTACCAAGCCGCACCGTCGGAATGACCCGACGCAGGCCTTTCAGGGGGGGATCGGTAGCCGAAAAGACGACCTCAAGAGCGATGGCCGTACCACGGCCGGGTTCCCAGCGACGGGAAAAGCGCACCACCGCGCCAGCAACGAGTCGCGCTAGCAACAGTAGGTAAAATACGTACAAAGCCAGGTAGACCGCCTGCCACAGCACGTCCAACACTACGTGTTACCTCGTTCAACTCTGATTGAAGAACCCGCCCTCGGCGATCTTCGCCTTATCCTCCGCGGTCACCTGGATGTTTGCTGGAGACAACAGGAACACCCGGTTGGTGACTCGGTCGAAACTACCACGAAGCCCAAAGACCAACCCGGCGGCGAAATCGACCAGGCGCTTGGCATCGGACTCGTCGAGCTCCGACAGGTTCATAATGACCGGAGTGCCGTCCCGGTAAGCCTCTCCCACCGTTCGGGCTTCGTTATACGTGGTCGGGTGAACCGTCGTAATCCGGTACTCCGGGTTGTCACTGACGAGCATCGGTCGGTCGTTAACGACCGGTTCGGGTGCCAACGCCAAACTGTCACGGGTCAACGGGGTCACCGAAGCCGACTGGCGCGAAAGTTGCCGCACCGCAGTCCGTTCCCCACCGACTCTGTCCGTACGGTCAAGCCGCCGCACCCGGGATTGACTACTGGTTGGGCGGTCGGCCCGATCGTCAAACTCATCAGAATCGTCAAAGTCGTCGTATTGACGGTCCTCTTCATCTTCGATCAAGCCGAGCCAGACTCCCGCCTTGCGCATAGCGCCCATGGACTCCTGCTCCCTCCCGGCCTGGGGTCGCCAAACTACAGCGATGTACTTTCTTGCGTCTAGCGGACAGGGTACCCGACATTTCTCCGGTGCCCGAGCAATTTCGACCCCAAGCGGATCATTGTGGCACCACAAGCGATTGCCTCGTGGAAATCGGTACTCATTCCCGCTGATATTTCATTAGCTTGGGGCGCAATGCTTCTCAGTTGTTCTGAAGTCTCGGCCAACATATCGAACGCACGAGCCGGCTCCCAACCAAGGGGGGCGACCGCCATGACGCCCCGCAACGATAGAGCGGATTCCTCGAGAATGGATTGGGCGAGGCCGGGAACATCCTCGACGGTCGCGCCGCCTCGCTCGACGTCTCCATCCAAACTGACCTGTATCAACACCTCAAGAAGTCGGTCCGCGCCACGAGCGGCCGTTCCCAGCGCCGTTACCAACCTTCCCCGGTCGACGGACTGAACCATATCCGCATAGGCGGCGACCGACTTTGCCTTGTTACGTTGCAGGGTCCCGACAAAATGCCAGCGGACCTGCGCCGACAACCCAACTTCGGCGGCCTTCGAGGAAGCCTCCTGGTCCCGGTTCTCCCCGATGTCACTGACGCCCAATGACGCCAGGTGCACCACATCGGAAGCGGGAAAATTCTTCGTCACCGCTATGAGCCGGACATCCTCCGGTTTACGGTTGGCCGCCGAACAGGCGGCGGCCACCTCACCGTTGACCGATCGCAGTGATCGGGCTATCTGCTCACGCCTGTCGGCGACCTCGTTGGTATTCACGAACCGTTCTTCAGAAAGTCGGGTACATCCACATCATCGAACAAGACCTTCCGCGGTGGCGGTGCCGTGTTTCCCGATCGCGGAGGAGAACTCGTTTCTCCCGTCGGCGCAGGAGTATCCGCGATGGTTTCCGGCTTGGGAAGGCGTATCGGCTCGGGAATCTCGAACGAGGTGTCCTCGGCATCGAACCCGGCGGCAATGACCGTGACACGTGCCTCGTCACCCAACGCGTCGTCGATAACGGCACCGAAGATGATGTTCGCATCGGCATGCGCGCAGTCGCTGACCAGTTCCGCAGCATCGTTGATTTCAAAGAGCCCGAGATCCGAACCCCCCGCAATAGACAGAAGGACCCCTCGGGCTCCCTCCATACTCTGCTCCAACAGAGGCGATGCGATGGCGGCCTTCGCCGCCTCCACCGCTCTGTTCTCCCCACGTGCGCTGCCGATGCCCATCAAGGCCGATCCGGCTCCGCTCATCACGCTCTTGACATCCGCGAAGTCCAAGTTGATCAGACCCGGCGTAGTGATGAGGTCGGTAATGCCCTGGACACCCGACAACAAAACCTGATCGGCGAGACGGAACGCATCCATCATGGTGATTCCGCGGTCACCGGTTTGCAGCAGCCGATCATTGGGAATGACGATCAGTGTGTCGCACTCGTTGCGCAGTTCTTCGATGCCCTCGACGGCTTGCGTCTGACGACGTTTCCCTTCAAACGTGAACGGACGCGTCACCACGCCGATGGTCAAGGCCCCGAGCTTGCGAGCGATGTTGGCGATCACCGGTGCCCCACCGGTTCCCGTACCTCCGCCCTCACCACAGGTCACGAACACCATGTCCGCTCCCTTGAGGACTTCCTCGATCTCGTCCCGGTGGTCTTCGGCCGCCTTGGCACCCACCTCGGGGTTGGCGCCGGCGCCCAGCCCTCGGGTCAGCTCGCGTCCCACGTCCAGTTTGACATCGGCGTCACTCATCAAGAGCGCCTGAGCATCGGTGTTGATCGCGATGAACTCGACCCCTTTAAGGCCGGCTTCGATCATCCGGTTGACGGCGTTGACACCGCCGCCGCCGACACCAACGACCTTGATGACTGCCAGGTAGTTGTGCGGTGGTGTCATATCTCCCCTGTCCTTCCTCTGCTGGCCCAACGGCAAGAGGTGTCGCGGTGCTGCGGTGAACGACCGCGTTTCGCGCCGATCACGGTTTCAGTATGTCGTTGTCCGCAACGTATGGCTTGTGGACTGCCCGGCCACGGATGTGTTTCGGCGTGTCGCCGATCTGCCGTTTAACCACTCCGCATACACCGGCACACGCAAATCAACTTAGCTCACTGTGGGAACGTCTGGTGCGCTGACATCGAAATGTTGCTCCGACATCCCCAGAAGCGCGGTCGCCACCTCGGCCTTACGATCCGACCGAGACGCATCACCCCAGAAAATCGTGCGTTCATCCGACAGTATCAGTGTGATGCGCGTCGGTGCCTGCGCGTCCACTTCCACCAGCAGGTCCTGCAAATGGGATGTCAAGGACGACAGTACAGTCAGGACGGCCACCGTGGCTGGATCGTGACGGCCCGGATCGTCCAATGCGACTCGAAAGGTATCGTCGGGCGCCTCGTCGACGGTACGAAACGCCACGCCCGATCGATCAACCAGGATGAAGCCACCGTCGACCGGGACGGCGAGATCGGCGCTTCGCTCGGTGATGTCGACGACGATCGTGTGCGGCCAGTCCCGGCTGACCGTCACCACTTCCACTTCGGGAAGCTTTGCCACCCGCTCGGCCACGTCGTCGGTGTCGACCGACAGCAGCGACACACCGTCGGGAACGGCTGCAGCCCTCGAGACCTTGTCCGTGTCGGTGAAAGTCGCACCACGGATCTCCACCCGGTCAACGGAAAACAGGCCGGAGCCAAAACCCAGCCACCCCGCAAGCCCCACCAATGCGAGGGCCGACAACACGATCGCCAGCACCTTGCGGCGACCGCCCACCGACCGAACGCGGATCAGTTTCCAGGACATGTTCTCTCCCGCGACACGTCAGTTCGCCAGCGCCGCCCGAATGTCGGTCGGCATCATCGAAATGGGCGGAGCTCCCATGGTGACCACCACATCCCCGGCAGTGGTGTGTTCGGCGACCAAACCGGGGATTCGATCCCAATTGGGCTCGAACCACTTCCGGCCCTCGGGCAGGGAAACGGCTTCGCACAGGGCTTGACCTCCCCGTCCGGGCTCGATCGTCTCTCCCGGACCGAATATCTCCATTACCACCGCTTGGTCGGCAATGGACAACGCCTCGGCGATCTCCGCTTGGAAGCCGTGAGTGCGGTAAACCCGGTACGGCTGGAACACGACCGTGAGTCGGCTGTCACCGGCCAACCCCTTCAGAGTCGTCAGCGCCGCCTTCATCGCCGTCGGGTGATAGGCGTACTCGTCGTACACTCGCACGCCCGAAACCGTTCCGGTCAACTCGAACCGGCGACGGACCCCGGTGAAGCCGGACAGTCCCTTACGGATGTCGTCCGGCTCCAGGCCAAGACGAAGCGCGGTGGCGACCGCGGCGGCACTGTTGAGCCCCAAGTGGGCTCCGAGAGCAGGCAGAGTGAACTCGCCCAGGTCACGACCGTTGTAGGTCGCCCGATACGACACGCCGCCTGCACCGGAGACGGGGGCGGTGATGCGAAGATTCGCATCAACCGAGGTTCCGTAGGTGACGACGTCGCGCCCCTCTTCGGCCAGAGTCGCTCCCACCTCGGCAGTACGCGGATCATCGGTGCACACGATCACGACTCCGTCGGCGCTTGTGCCACGCAGGAATTCAGCGAAACCGTCTGCCAGTTGTTCCACCGAGCCGTAGTTGTTGAGATGGTCGGCGTCGATGTTCGTCAGAATCGCCACCTCGGGGCGATAGCGAAAGAACGAACGATCACTCTCATCCGCCTCAACGACGAACAGGTCGCCGGTGCCGTGCCCTCCGCTTTTTCCATCAGCCGATTCGCCCCCGTTGACAAAAGAGGGGTTTTTCCCACAGGCGACAAGCATGTCGGTGATCATGGCGGTGGTCGTCGTCTTGCCGTGTGTGCCGGTCACCGCGATTGACCTTTTTCCGGTCATCGCCGCCGCCAGGGCCTCCGAACGGTGATACACCCGAATTCCCCGCCGCCGCGCTTCGACGAGTTCGATGTGGTCGTCCGGGTGCGCCGTCGAACGCACGACGGTGTCGACACCGTCGAGGTTGGCCGGTCGGTGTTGACGGTGGATCGTGACACCCAAATCGGCCAGGTCCGTCAGCGACGGCCAGTCGTGCAACTCACTGCCCGACGTGGGCAGGCCTCGGGTCGCGTAGAGACGAGCAACTCCGCTCATGCCCACGCCACCCACCCCGATGAACAGTACGTGCCCAAGGTCTTCGGCCGTAACATTCTCGTCGATCGGCGACGTCATCATGCTCCGGCCACCGCCCGCAACGTGAGGTCGCGCAGCGCCTCGTCTCCGTTTCGGCGTCCAAAGGCGGCGGCCTGGACTCCCATGGTGTGGACCCTGGCCGGATCGGTCAGCAGGGGGACGAGTTCGCGCTCGATCCACGCGGGTGAGAGGTCCTCGTCGTCACAGAAGACCCCACCACCGGCGGCCACGACCGGGCCGGCGTTCTTGTACTGTTCGCGGTTGCCCCAGGGCAACGGGACGTAAACGGCCGGAAGGCCGACGGCTGCGACTTCGGCACAGGTCATGGCCCCTCCACGACACAACACCACATCGGCCGCCGCGTACCCGAGTTCCATCTCCTTCAGGAACGGCAGAGTCACGTATGGACCAGAGATGTCGGCGGGGATCTCGACCGGTTCGTCACGCCTGGCACCGATGACGTGCAGAACCTGGCCACCGGCTGCGGTGATGGCCTTGGCCGCGCCGGCCACCGCCTGGTTGATGGAGTTGGCTCCCTGCGAGGCACCGAAGACGAACAGCGTCGGCCGGTCGGGGTCCAGACCGAAATGCGCCCGAGCCTGCGCCCGCATCGCCGACCGGTCGAGCCGGGAAATGCCAGTCCTCAATGGGACCCCGGTGACCTCGCCGTCTTTCAACGCCGGCACCGTCTGCGGAAGATGTGGGAATCCCAGTGCAAGACGATGGTCGAATCTCATCCCCAACCGGTTGGCCACGCCCGGCGGATCATTGAATTCGAATATCACCATGGGCGTCTTACGACGCCAGGCTGCCAAGTACGCCGGTACCGCGACGTAACCACCGAACCCGACGACCGCATCGGCTTCCACCTCGTCGAGGATGGAACGTGTCACCTTGGCGGCTCGCATCATACGCGGAGCCGTCTTCACCAAGTCCATGTTGACCTTGCGAGGCAACTGATAAGCCGGGACGATGCGTAGGTCGTATCCGGTGGGCGGGATCAGTTCGTTCTCCATGCCCTTGGTGGTGCCCAAACACGTGATACGCACGTTCGGGTCGTTTCTTCTCAGGCAGTCGGCGAACGCCAACAGCGGGTAGATGTGCCCACCGGTTCCACCGCCGGCCAGGACCACCGATCGCAGCTGACTCAAGACTCGTCTCTCCTCGTTTTCCGGTTTGCCGGTTGGGGTTTGGGAGGCAGCGGTGCCCACAGAAGACGCACCCACCGCCCCGGGTTTCGCGCATGTAGTGCTCTGGCGGCCGCCGGTTCGGCGCGCGCAAAGGAAGCCAGCATGCCGATGGCCACCAATACGACGACCAACGCCGTACCGCCATCGGAAATCAACGGTAGCGGCAGCCCCGTGATGGGAAGCAGGCCGACCACACCTCCGATGTTGATGACCGCCTGCACGCTTATCCAGGTGGTCAGCCCCGCTGCGACGAGTCGGCGGAACGGATCCTCGACACGTGCGGCAATACGCATGCCCGAGTACGTCAAGACCATGAACAGAACCATGACCACGACGCAGCCGACGACGCCCAATTCCTCCGCAATCAAAGCAAATATGAAATCGTTGTGCCCGTTGGGGAGCCACTCCCACTTCTGACGGCTTTCGCCCAGGCCGACACCGAACCAACCACCGGTGGCGATCGCGTAGTACCCCTGGACGGCCTGGTAGCCCCAGTCCGATGCGTATTCCTCCGGATTACGGAACGATATGAACCGTTCCATGCGATAGCTGGCCACCAGCACAAGCATCAGGACGCCGGCGAATGCCGCCGACAGCATGGCGACGAACACGCGAAGCCTGACGCCGGCCGACCACAAAAGCCCGAAGAAGATGGCGACCAAACACAGCATGGTTCCCAGGTCGCTGTATCCGACGAGAAGGAATACCACCGCCGCGACCGGAAACAACGGCACCGCCAGCTCACGCCACAAACCGACCTTGGGCCCGGCCTTGGCCAACAGGGATGCGGCATAAAGGAGGAAGGCGAACTTCATCAGCTCGGACGGTTGAAACTGAAACTGGCCGACGGAGATCCAGTGCCCTTCCGAGGTTCCAAAAGTGTCCCCACCGGTGTTCGGCATGAGCATGAGGAGCGCCTGCATAAGTCCTGTGACGATCAACAGAGGCCGACCGATTCGACGGTATCCGCTCACCGGCATACGTTGCGCCAACCAGAATCCGACCAGGCCGACCAAGGCCCACATGCCCTGTCTCAGGATCGCGGAAAAAGCGTTTCCCTCGAGCTCGTAGGCACGAACCATGGTCGCCGAGAACACCATGACCAGCCCGATAAGGAGCAGCAGTCCGGCTGATGCCAGCAGTAGAAAGTACGACGCCAACGGCCGATCGAGCAGCCCCCGCAATGCGGACAGCCCCGACCTCGGCCGCTTGGTCAGCGTCGTCATGGCCGATTCAGCCCCGCCAACGATTCCGCCGCCGTCGCAAACCGCCGACCACGCTCCGCGTACCCGCTGAACATGTCGTACGAGGCCGCCGCAGGTGACAGGAGCACCACGTCGCCAAAGGACGCCAAACGCGCCGCCGTGGTCACCACCTCGTCCATCACTTCATCATCACTGCGTGTCACTTCGACCACGGGTATCCCGGGGGCGTGTCGCCGCAACGAATCGACAAACTCCCGCCGATCGGCACCCAACACGACCGCGGCTCGCAATCGTGGTGCAGCACGAGCAATCAACGGATCGACGTCAACGCCCTTGAGCTGGCCACCGGCGACCCACACGATCGAGTCGTATGCCTCCAGTGCCGCTGCGGCCGCATGGGGGTTGGTCGCCTTGCTGTCATCGACATAGGACGTCCCGTCGACCTCGGTCACCAGGACGTTCCGATGTGGTTGGGGTTCATACCCGACCAGGCCCTCAACGACCGCATCAACGGTGACCCCGAAGGAGCGGGCCAAGGCGGATGCGGCCAACGCGTTGGCGACGTGGTGTCGCCCGGCAGGACGAACCTGTTCCACGGCGATCAAGTCAACAGGTTCGGGACCGGAATGGTCCACGAGCATTCCGTCTCGGACTCCGAACTGTCCTGGCCCCGGCACGCCCAGCGTGAAGCCGATTCGGCACCGATCACCGGCTTTCAACAGCGTCGACACCTCGGGATCGTCCAGATTTCCCACGCACGTCCCACCGCGCCAGACGGCGGTCTTGGCGTGGGCGTACGCGTCAAAACCACCGTGCCAGCTCAAGTGGTCCTCGGCAAGGTTGAGCAGGGCACCGTACTCCGGAGCCAACTTGCTGGACCAGTGCAACTGCTGGCTGGACAGTTCGACGGCAAGGACGTCGTAATCCGCCGTGACCGCGTCGACAAGTGAGCGACCGATGTTCCCCAGGGCCTCGGTCCGCAGACCGTTCGCCGCCAGGATGGACGCGAGCATGGTGACGGTCGTGGTCTTGCCGTTGGTACCTGTGACCGCGAGCCAGGGGGCCGCGTCGGCGGGTCGCAGCCGCCACGCAAGCTCCGGTTCGCTGTAGACCGGTTTATCGAGGCCGAGTGCCACTCTCACCAGTGAATGATGCGGCGGGAAGCCCGGTGACACCACCACGTCGTCGGCACCTTCGACCGCGGAGACGACCGCGGTCGAATCGGGTTCTCCCACTACGACCTTGGCGCCCATGTCGGCCAAAGCCGCGAGGTCGTCGGAGTCGGTGCGGTCGTAAACGGTTACGTCGTCGTCTGCAGCGATGAGCACTTTCGCCATCGCCGCGCCGGCGATGCCGGAACCTGCCACCAGATAACGTGTCATTAACCGGCCACCTGCAGGAAGTCGGCGTAGAACAGGCCTATTCCGATGGCAACACCGATCCCGGCCACGATCCAGAACCGAACCACAATGTTGACCTCGCTCCATCCGGCCAGTTCGAAATGGTGCTGCAAGGGGGCCATACGGAACACGCGGCGCCGGGTCGTCTTGTACGAGATCACCTGAATGATGACCGAGAAGGTGATGATCACAAACAGCGAACCGATGATCGGCAGCAACATGATCGTCTTGGTGGAAAGAGCCAAGCCACCGATGAGACCGCCGAGACCGAGGGCGCCCGTGTCTCCCATAAAGATCTGCGCGGGCGAGGTGTTCCACCACAGGAAGCCGAAACACGCACCGGCGGCCGCGCCGGCGATCAAGGCGATCTCCAACGGGTCACGAACGTCGTAGCAATACAGGGCCGACGGAGGGTTTTCCCCGTAGCACCAGTGGCGATACTGCCAGAAGGCGATCATGATGTACGCAGCCAACGCCATAATGGATGCACCGGTCGCCAGCCCGTCGAGCCCATCGGTAAGGTTCACACCGTTGGATGTGGCGATCACCACGAACACGAACATGATGACGGCGCCGATCTTCGACAGTTGCAGCCAGTCGATGTCACGGATGAACGACATGTGGTCGCTGGCCACCGTCATCCCGATGGAACCCTCGTAATACAGCGCGAGATAACCGAAGCCGGCCGCGACCACGATCTGGCCGATCAACTTGCCGCGTTTGTTAAGGCCGCCGGAATTTTTGCGCCGCACCTTGAGAAAATCGTCGAGGAAGCCGACAAGCCCCATGCAGACGAACAGGCCCAGTAGGACGATTCCTGTGGCGGTGACTCCCTGAGGTCGGTTGTAGCCTTCGGGCAGAGCGATCAGGACGGCGTGACCGGCCAGGTACGCCAGCACGGTGGCCATGATGAAAACCACCCCACCCATGGTGGGGGTTCCCTGCTTACCCAGGTGCGTCTGGGGTCCATCGGTGCGAATGGGCTGTCCGGCTTTGAGCTTGCGGAATCCCTTGGCCGCCAATGGGGTGAAAAACAGAGAGATCGCGAACGCCACGAACGCGGCGACGATTACCGCCCTCATGCGTGGGCCTCCTTCGTCAGATGCTGGGGGCTACGAAGATAGTCGGCCACGCGCCACGTGCGGTAACGAGACGCCTTGATAAGCACGGTGTCACCCGGTCGTGACAATTCATCGAGGAGGGCGATGGCCTCGTCCTGGTCAAAGGTCTGGCGGGTGGCTACCGAACACGCCGCCGCGCCGGCGGCGATCCCCGAGGCGCATTCCTCGACCACGATGACCAGTTCCGCGCCGGCCTCGGCGGCCAATCGGCCAACCTCCTCGTGGGCGGAACGTTCACCGTCACCCAGTTCCGCCATGTAACCCAACACCGCGATCTTGCGTCGCCCCTGGCCGACATCGGCCAACGCCGACAGCGCCGCCGCCATGGAAGCGGGATTGGCGTTGTAACTGTCGTCGATCACCGTGATGCCGTCGTCTTTTCGTGTGAATACGTCCATACGCCTGGCGGAACGTGGTTCCAACGCGTCCAAACACGCCGCGATGTCCGCGGTTACCATGCCGAGCTGGTCACCGACTGCAGCTGCCGCCAGCGCATTCGACACCTGATGTGCACCGTGAAGCCGTAGTTCAACCTCGGCCTGTCCGCGCGGAGTGGTGAGAACGAACGAGAATCGTCCGCCCACCGCCGCCAAATGGGATGCCGTGACCTGCGCCTGGGGCGCCTCGGCCATGGAATAACGCACCACCGTGGCCGTCGCCGAGTCGCCCATCGCCGACACCAGAGGATCGTCGGCGTTAAGGACGACGGCGCCACCACTGCCCACGGCCCGTGCCAACTCAGACTTCGCCGTCGCTATGGCCTCGACTGAACCGAACTCTCCGAGGTGAGCACTGCCGACGTTCAGAACGACGGCGACATCGACCGGAGCGATCCCACACAAATACTCGACATGACCGATCCCCCTGGCTCCCATCTCCAACACCAGGTAACGGGTCGACTCGTCGACTTTGCACACGGTATATGGCAGACCGAGCTCGTTGTTCAGGCTGCCCTGCGGTGCCACGGTCGGCCCGAGACGTTCACATACCTGAGCGACCATGTCCTTCGTCGACGTCTTGCCCGACGAACCGGTGATGCCGATGACCGTCATGCCCGGCAGCCGGTCCACCACGGCCCGCGCCAACCGGCCGTAGGCGGACAGAACGTCGTCGACCACGATTGTGGGGCCGTCGACCGCCCTATTACCCAGCACGGCAACGGCGCCGCTGTCGAACGCGGCGGGAGCGAAGGTATGCCCGTCGACCTTCTCCCCCACGAACGCCACGAAAAGACCACCGGCCCTCACATTGCGGGAGTCGTGCTCGATCGTGCCGGTGATCAAGACGTCGGCGTCGTCGACGCCCACCAGGCGACCATCGACGGCGGCGGCGACATCGGCCAGGCTCATGGGTATCACTCGGGCGCGCTCCTTCGTACACGTCGACCGACGGTCACATGCGTGATCGGTCGGACGAGTTGGTAGGCGTTTCGATTCAGGTCCGTGTGCCGTACGCCGCCTGCAACGCGGCGGCCAGTTCACGCCGGTCGTCAAACGGCACAACGCTGTCGGCAAGTTCCTGGCGTGTTTCGTGCCCCTTGCCGAGCAAAGCGATGGTATCGCCCGGTTTCGCCTGTTTAACGGCCTCACCGATAGCCTCGGCGCGACCGGCCACATCCATGTGTGACGCTTCCCCGATACCCGCCAAAACCCCGGCTCGAATCGCCTCGGGGTCTTCACTGCGAGGGTTGTCATCGGTGACGATGACCAGATCGGCACGTTCGCCGGCCGCCGCCCCCATGATCGGCCTCTTCCCGGTGTCACGTTCGCCGCCGGCGCCCAGCACCACGATGATGCGGCCCGGAGTAATCGGCCGAAGTGCTTCCAACACGGCGGTGATCGCATCGGGCTTGTGCGCGTAATCGACAACACCGCGAACGGGCCCGTCGCCGGAGACCAGTTCCATTCTCCCCGGTATTCCCGGACAGGCCGCCACCCCCTTGACCGCCGTCGCGGGATCGACCCCCACCGCCTCCAGGCAGGCCATCGCCAACAAGGCATTGGAGATGTTGTGTCGACCGGGAAGCCGGACCGACGCATCATGAATTCCGCCATCGGGCGCATGTGTGACAAAGGTCTGATCGAACCCGGTGCCCGAAATCTGGTCGGCCCACCAGTCGGCGGTGTCCTCCCTGATCGAATAGGTCACCGTTGCCGGCTCGATCAGGCCTGCGGTCGCCTGCTCGTCGAGGTTGACGATCTCGGTGTGGCTGCGTCCGTCGAAAAGCATTGCCTTGGCGGCCAAGTAGCTGTCGACGTCGTGGTGGAAGTCCAGGTGATCCAATCCGAACATGGTGAATCCGCCTGCGGCGAATCGAATGCCCTCGGCCCGGTACAGCGCCAGAGCGTGACTGGAAACTTCCATGACCAGATCGGTCACGCCCTGTTCCAGGGCGTAGGCGAACAATGCCTGTAGTTCCGGCGCTTCGGGTGTGGTGCGTTCGGACTCGATCGTTTCGTCGCCCACTCGTGTCTCGACGGTACCGATCAACGCGGTCTTGCGTCCTGCCGCACGCAGGCCTGCTTCGACCAGGTAGGCCGTGGACGTCTTGCCGTTGGTCCCGGTGATACCTATGACCGAAAGCGTCGCGGTCGGATCGCCGTAGATCAACGCCGCTGCCGGCCCCACAGCCGCTCGCGGGTTCGCGACGACCAGGACCGGTAGGGCGTGATCGACCGCGATCTTGGCGCCGACGTCGTCGGTGAGAACGGCGACCGCGCCACGTTCGACGGCCTCGGCCAGAAATTGGGCCCCGTGGTTTCTACTCCCCGGCAGCGCCGCGTACAGATCGCCCGGCATCACCTTGCCCGAAGCAAGACTGACGCCGGTGACGTACGCGTCGGATGAGACGGAGGTCGACAGGCTCTCGGCCAGTTCGGTCAACGCGACGGGCCGGATCTTCGTGGGACGTGGAAAACCAAGCACCAGGTGACACTACCCCGCCGGACGAGACGGCAACCGCATCACCGTCACCTCCGGCGGAATCAGCAGGTCGCACGCATCGCACATGGGGGCTCGACATTGTCCGATGGCGCCTAATTTCACAATGTTTCCCTTTTCCGGGGCTTCACAAACACCCTTCGATGGGTGTATATAAATGCTCTACAACACCAAAACCAATAACCCCGAGAGAGGAACCCACAAATGCCCGAGTTTGAATTTGGCCTTTTAGGAGCACTCACCGCACGGGTTAATGGTCACGACGCGCCATTGGGCGGCTTGAAACCGCGCCGGATGCTGGCGACGTTTCTGTTGACTCCCGGTGAACAACTACCGCTGGATCGTTTCGTCGACGTCGTTTGGGGGGCTCAACCCCCAAAGTCCGCGAGCGCGAATCTGTACTCCTACGTGACGGTCCTTCGCCGTGCGCTGCACGGGCGTCTGAACCGCCTACGCAGCGGATATGTACTGCATGTAAAACCCGGCGAACTTGACGTCCAAGTATTCACCGACCTTCTCGCGCAAGCCCGGCACGACGCGAGCCAGGGTCATGTGGCCGACGCCATCAGTGTCTACGACCGTGCACTGAAACTTTGGCGCGGTGAACCATTGGCCGATATCAAGGGTCCTCCGCCGTGGATTCCATATATTCAGAAGCTCATTGACACTCGACTGGACGCGTTGGAGGAGCGCGCCATTCTATACGTCCATAATGGTCAACATAGCGAAGCCGTCGGTGAACTGCGCGGACTCATTGCCGAGCACCCCTTGAGGGAGAGCCTGTGGCGACAACTGATGACCGCACAGTCCAGTGCAGGCCAACGTGCCGAAGCCATCGACACCTATGCCAAACTGCGCGCCACTCTCGCCGATGAACTGGGTATCGAGCCAAGTGAGGAATCGCAGCAGGTTCACCGGCGACTGCTGGGAGCACCGACGGCGCGCACCCGGCACACCGACGTGCGCACCGCCGAGCTACGCCGCACCTGCTCCGAAAAGCAGGCAATGGTGGAAGCCGCAGTGGGTGAACTGCCCGTCAGCCAATTCACCATGACCACGACGGTGCCGTCGGTTCCCGCGGTGCCTCCTCCCGCGAATGCGCTGGAATGGCTTGCCGACAACTGCGACGACATCATGGCCCTGGTCCGGCAGGCGGCCACCGCAGGACTGGCCTCCTCGGCATGGCGTCTGTCCGCGGCCCTCGTGCCTTACCTCGATTTCAAAATTCGACTCGACGACTGGCGTCGATGCGCACGTATCGCCTTGGTGGCGGCGCGCAAGTGCGGCGATACCGAAGGCGAGGCGACGATGTTGCGGGGTTTGGGTCAGTGGCACATCTACACCGACGACTTCGGTGGTGCACACGAGTGCTTCGATGTGGCTCGCGTGCTGGCACGAGCACTGGGCAACGACAGAGAGGCGGCCCTGGCAGTCTGCGGCTTGGGAGCGGTCGCCCGGTTCACCGGAGACAACGCCGCGGCGGCGTCACTGTTCCGCGACGCCGCAGAACAGTTGAAACAAGCCGGCGATCCCTACGGCGAGAGCTACGCGCGTTGGGCACTGGCCGGGACCTTCCTATCACTGGACAACGGAGTCGGAGCCAACACCGAACTCCAATTGGCGTTGCAGTTGGCCACCGACACGAAGGACTGCCATCGCGTTGCCCACGTACGACAGCGATTCGCGGCGCTCTACCGTTCCTGGGGTGACGAGCCGGCCGCCGTGGCCTCGCTGGAGCAGGCATTGGAGATATTCACCGAGATACACGACGACGCGGGTATCGCCGAAGTCAAGGCTGCCCTGAACGAATAGAACGGCCCGCGGACGGACCCGATGAGATCGGAGCGGTCCGCGGGCTTTAGGCTGTCGCCTGGCCGCCACTTGTTGCGCATTTCGCATGACGAGTGACCGGCCACATGCCGAATCGCCCGCACAGAGGCGAACCGGGGACCCACAGCCTCGCTGTACGCGAGCGAGGCCGGGGTGAATCCGCTCGCCGGAGCGGTAGGGCGTTCTTCGGCCCGAACCCGACAGCTAACCCGGTAGGCACACGAAGAAAAGGATGTGCATGTGACCCCTGACAGGCACCTTCGTGCCGGTCGCCCCAATCGACGGGACCGGTCGGCCCCGTTGCCGTTCTTCGCTGCGTTTTCCACCCCGTCGGCTCGGCTCCGGTTGGTCGTCATCACCATCGTCGCCGCTGCCCTCGTTCTGGCGGTCCAACCGGCCACAGCCGACCCGGTCGAGGGTGAATCCGATCTCGGCGGTGACCTGGCCACCGCCATCGAGGACTACGTCGCCGCCGAAGAAGATCTCGCCACCGCCGAACAAAGACAGGACGAGATCGCCGACAGCATCGCCGCCAGCAAAAAAGAGATCAAGGTGCTCACCGCCGAGGTCAATGATTTCGCGGAGGTCGTCTACAGCAACACCAGCCTGACCTCTGTCGCCGCGGTGTTGGCCACCGGCTCTCCGGACGTCGCCATCGACGGGTTCACCGTCGTGAGCTACCTGGGCGAACAAAGCGGCCGCAAACTCGCCGACCTGAAACAATCCAAGCTGAACCTCGAAGCCGAAGAACAAGGCCTTGAGGATGCGATCGCCGCCGCCGAGAAGGCATTGGACGACCTACGCACGGCGCGCGACAGCGCCGCAACCGCCATCGCAGCGAATGGCGGAAACGCCACGCCGGGACCGGCGCCGGGTGATTTTCGCGCTGCCGACCCGGCCCCAAGAAACTCCGACGGTTCTCTCCCCTACGAGAGCTGCTCCATCGGCGACCCAACGACGGGGGGTTGTCTGACCCCACGCACCATGCACGCTCTCCAGCAGGCCCAAATCAGCGGTTTTCAGCGATACGTCGCCTGTTATCGAGGTGGGACCTTCGGTGAACACCCACTAGGACGGGCGTGCGACTT
>DXGR01000132.1 GCA_019113825.1 Candidatus Stackebrandtia excrementipullorum
GCCTGTGGATAACTCGCCCGCCGCGCTTGTTTGAGGGACGTTTTGGGGGGCTGACCAGGCATAAAAGCAACCGCCCGGTTATCCACAGCCTGTGGATAACCGGGCGGTGAAGACCGGATCAGCGCCAGCGCGACAGCACGAGCAGACTCACCACGAGGCAGCCGAAGCCGGCCCCGAGGTTCCAAAGTCCCCATGCCTGGATCGGGAAGGTGCCTTCGGTGAGGTAGTACGAGACCAACCAGGCGATACCGAGAATGACCAGGGAGACCGCCAAAGCCGGCACCCAGGTGGGGCTCGGCTGATCTGTTGAGTTCGGGGTCTTCGGGCGCAGCTCGGCGGGAGCCGTGTAGACCTTCTTCTTCCGAACGCGCGACTTGGGCATTGATAGAACTCCTGTTGAGGGAAGACCAAGACAAACAGCGTAACCGGAATTCATCCGCGCTGGTGCGATGAGTCGGTCCGTACTGCCTGGAATGGTTCATTCCGGCGGATAAGCTTGGTTGTATTCGCGGGGTGTGTATGAGGCACATTACCCGCTGACGCGGTCGACCGGCGCAGTTGGTTCGGCCGCTCCGTGCGGCGTAGGAGACGGAAGGGCAGCCGGTGAGCGAAGATTTCACCGACGACACGACCAAGTCGTCTCCCACTATCGAAAACCGTACCCCCCGGAAACGCGGCAGGTCGGGTGCCCCGCAGCGGCATCGTCGCTGGTCGGTCGTCACCGTGGTGGTGTTGTTCGCGGCGGGCGCTCTGATCAGCGCGACGGCCTCGGAGGCCGGTGGTACGAGCCTCAGGGCCGAGCAGGACGTCGAACTTCGGGAACTGGTTCCGGAACGCAACGCCGACGTTCGGCGTCTCTCCGACCTGGCGGAACGTCTCCGTACCGAGGTCGACGCCTTGACCGATGCGTTGGGGGTGGGGGACGACGACATCGTCGCCGAACAGGAACGTGCCGACGAATTTCTGGAGGCGGCCGGCCTGACCGCGGTGCACGGCCCCGGCATCCAGGTGAGTCTCGACGATGCTCCTCGGCAGGCCGACGGCAGTCTGCCGCGGGGCGCGACGGTGAACGACGTGGTGGTGCACCAGCAGGACGTTCAGGCGGTCGTCAACGCTCTGTGGAGTGGGGGCGCGGAAGCCGTGGCCATCATGGGAGTGCGGCTTATCTCGACGAGCGCGGTACGGTGCGTAGGTAACACCTTGCTGCTTCACGGACAGGTTTACTCCCCGCCGTTCGTGATCGAGGCGATCGGTGATACCGAGGGCATGGCGGATGCCTTGGAGGAGGCCCCGGGGGTGCGAGCTTTTCGAGCGGCCGCCGATGATTTCGGGCTCGGTTACGCAACCGAGACATTTGACGACCGTGAGCTGCCGGAATACGACGGCCCGCTGAACCTCGTGGACGCGGAGGTACCTAGTTGAGCGACCGTTACCGTCGATATGACGAAGAACACGACGGCTACGGGTATCGCAGGGGCCGTGAACCCGACGAGCGTTACCGTCGGCGGCCGCCCCCCGAGCCGGAGCCCGCGATGGGTGTCGCCAGGGTGCCGGACCCGGTACCGCCGCCACGAGACCGCTCGGGCGGCGACGAGGCCGATCCCTTCAACTTGATTCCCGGCCCCGACGAGACGACCCTGTTGCCCCGGATTCCCGGCCGTACCGAGGCGGGTCCGGAGCCGGAGACGAATCTTCCCGATTCGCGTCGCAAGCGTGCGATTCGGCGGCACCGTGACCAGGAGGCGCCCGGCGGACGGAAAACCGTACGCGCGTTCGCGGAGATTTTTGTGACGTTGGGCGCCGTGGTACTCCTGTTCTCCGCGTACATGATTTGGGGGACGACCGCCGAGATCAATGCGGCGCAGGGCGAAAAAGAGGCCGAGCTTGTCGAGGAGTGGGACGGCGAGGAAGATCCCACGCTCGACCCGCTGCCCGGCGACGCGATCGCCCGTATCTACATTCCGCAGATCCGGCCGGAGCCGTGGATCATCGTCGAGGGCACGGACCTGGCCGACATCGAAACCGCCCCGGGGCACTTCACCGATTCGGTGATGCCGGGCGAGATCGGGAACTTCGCGATGGCCGGGCACAACGTCCCCGCCATTTTTCGGCACATCGACGTGTTGCAGGCCGGCGACGAGATCGTGATCGAGACGAAGACCAACTTCTACATTTACGAGATCACGGAGCACGCGATCGTGCAGCCCACCGATGTGGGAGTTGTTGCGCCGGTGCCGAACCAACCCGGCGTGGAGCCCGGTGAGGACGACCGTTGGTTGACCATGGTGACGTGCCACCCGTGGTGGGACAACTATGAGCGTTACATCGTCTGGGCGTTGTTGCTGGACACGCGTGACCGCGTCGATGAACTTCCCCCGGAGGCGGTCGGCTGATGTACGGATGGATTTGGCGCAAACTGCCGTTTGGTCTGCCGGGCAAGCTGGCCGGGTCGCTCATGTTGATCGTGGGCGTGTCTGCGGCGTTGTGGTTCTGGGTGTTTCCGCAGTTGGCGCCGTTGTTGCCGTTCGGTCAAATCAATATTTCCGATACCGAAGGCGGTGATCCCGACGCGGACGATCCTCGGGTTCCCTCGTATGACCCCAGTGACTTCGAACTGGAAGAGTCACCGTCGGTGGATGAGGAGCCGTGATCAGGTCGCCTCGTGTTCTGGTCGTCGACTGCCGTGATTCCTTCGTGTACACGATCGTCGACTATCTGGCGACGCTCGGTGCGGCGGTGACGGTGCGGCAGGCCACCGACCTGCCCGTCGACGCGGTGTCGGCTGCCGACTTCGACGGGATTCTTCTGTCACCGGGGCCGGGGGAGCCGGCCTCCGCCGTGGTCCCCCGAGCGGTTCTCGACCGGTTCGCCGGCACTGTGCCCATTTTGGGCGTCTGTCTGGGACACCAGGTGATAGCCGAGCACTTCGGTGCGACCGTGGAGCGCGCCACCGAGTTGAGACACGGTGAGACCAGCCCGATCCATCATGAGGGCACGGGCCTGTTCAAGGGGCTGCCCATGCCGTTCACCGCAACGCGTTATCACTCGTTGGCGGTGTCGGAGGAGCATTTTCCCGACTGTTTGACGGTGACGGCGCGTACCACCTCGGGAATGATCATGGGGTTGGTGCACCGAGGTCTCGCCGTGGAGGGCGTGCAGTTTCACCCCGAGGCGATCCTGACCGATTCCGGCCACGCCCTGTTCGCCAACTGGCTGGCGACGTTGCGTCCGTCGCGGTAACGGTCGGGTGGAGGCGTCGCGGATCGCCTTGCGGTGCAGGCGCGTTTGATACGCCATGGCCGTAAGGCAGTAGAGGCAGAAGCCGACGAGAAGCAACGGCCCGCCGACGCGGAAGAGCACGAAGATCGTCTCGAACAGGAACGCTCCGACGAACTCCGGTCCCTGCATCTGCCACAGCCCCGGGGTCAGGTACCAGTCTTTTGGCGAGGTGAGGGTTCGCAGGCCGATTGTTCCCTGTATCCACAGGGCGATCACGACGGCGAGGACCGGCGTCGACACGAGACCGTAGACCGTGATCGATCGTCGGTAGCGTTGTGCCTTCGAGGCGGTGTCCGAGAAGATGTCGGTCTCCGCGTCGGAGGAGAACGACGCGAAGTACTGGGGACCGCCGTGGTGTGAGCCGGCAAGATGTCGCCAGCCGGAGTCTTCGAAAAGGTTGACGTAGTCGGCGAAGTCGGGTCGCTTCATGGGCGGCCGGTAGTCCACGCGAACCACCGCGGTGGCGGGTTCGACCGGCTCGAACGTGTAGAGGGGTCCGGTCGCCCCGACCGGCAGGTACCCTTCGGTCGCCATCTGGTTCAGCCAGGCCTCCTCCTTGTCGAAGTCGACAATGAACTTCAGTTTCCTGGTTTTCATCCGGTGCCCTCCCCGGTCCGTGTGAACACATCGATCATGTGCCTCATCCGATCCGTGTCCTGCGCGAGCGCGTGGTGGCCGGTGTCGGTGATTCGGTAGACCTTGCGGCGTGGATCATCGCTGGGAACGCGGGTGATCAGCTGTTGTTTGACGAGGTTTTCCAGCGCGCCGTAGAGGGTTCCCGGCGCGAGGCGGACCTGTCCTGCGCTCATTGATTCCACACGAGACATGATGAGGTACCCGTGGGCGGGTTGCATCAGGGCGAGCAACACGTAGTAGACCGTTTCGGTCAGCGGCAACCGAGGATTTCTGTTCACGGCACCTCCTTATTCAGGCGTACTGTTCAGCTCAACGATATGCAGTATAACTGTATATCTGTTTGGGGTTGGATGCGAACCGGACGGAACAACGACGGCGCCGGGTCGACATTGCGGTCGACCCGGCACCGGATCCGAAGTGAGGCGGTGGCGCCGACGGTTACAGGCCGGTTATCTCGTTGATCCAATCGGCGTTGGCGGGAATCGAGGTGTAGCCGCCCCACCGGGTGCCGGCGGGCTGGTGGCCTATTGCGCATACGCCTGCAAGGACGTACTCGCCGGTGACGGCGCTGGCCACGAAGCCGGGCCCGCCGGAGTCGCCTCCTGCGACGCCGCCGTCGCCGACCATGCATATGACGTTGGGTGTGCTGCAGTAATCGGTGGTGGTGTGGCCGTCGGAGTACTTGAGCTGTTCCGGGAGCGGCCCGCTCCAGTCGAGGTTTTCCGAGCCCCAGCCGTAGATTGTGGACGCTTGACCGAGGGAGACGTCGGCGGCGGTGGCCATGGGGGCGTAGGTGTTGTGATGTGGTCGGCTCAGTCGCAGCAGTGAGATGTCGTTGTCGGGCCAGCTGTACTGCGGGTGGTGATGGATTTCGGCGACGGCGATGACGGTTCCGCCGTTCGAGCGGGAGAGTGAGCCGATGCGGACGGTGTAGTCCCGGTCGAGTGCCAGGCAGTGCGCCGCGGTGACGACCCACTCGGCGCCGATGTGGGCCGCAGTACAGGTGAAGCCGTTTTCGTTGTGCAAAGCGGCGATCCAGGGTTTGGGTTCGGTGACCGTCCCGCCGCCGACGATGTCGGGTGCCGCCTCGCCGTGGTGCACGGACGCGGTGTCGTCTGCATGTGCCGGGCCGACGAAGGCTACGGCGGCGAGGGCGAGGGCCGTTACGGATAGAAGTGTTTGCCATCGAAGGGCGAGCGATTGCGAGGACATGGCGCGCTCCTTGGTGCGGAGGGTTGTTGTTCCCGTTGTGCCAGGCAGACAACGCGCTGTCAACGAAACATTGGAATATTTAAGATGGCAAATCCCATGGGGTCCGTGGGGTCGTGCCGAGGTATCGGCGCGTCGCACTCGATCGAGGGGTTTTCGGTGTGATGATGGCAGATTAGCGAAATGCCCTGATTAATAACATATGGATGCACATGTCAAACTTTTTCGATCCCTCGG
>DXGR01000133.1 GCA_019113825.1 Candidatus Stackebrandtia excrementipullorum
TCTCGTCGACGGTGGCGTGTCCGAGTGGCCGAAGGAGCGCGCCTCGAAAGCGCGTGAGGGTTTACGCCCTCCGTGGGTTCAAATCCCACCGCCACCGCCAAACGTGCGGACGCCGGATGCTCGTATCGAGCGTCCGGCGTCTTGTTTTTGGAGGCCGGTCCATCAGCGATCCGGGTCCGCGTTCGTCGAGGTGAATGACCGGCCGTACACGTGCTCCAATCGGGCGATGCGGGTGGCGCAGGTCGCTGCCGCCACGGGAGGCTCGGGTTCGGGAATGAACGAGATCCGATCGCCCCTGTCGACGATGACGTATCCGGGGAGCTTCTCGTGGCGTTGTGGTTCACCGGAGGCGACTGCGATACTGCGGCATTCGTGTGAGCAGTACAAGGTCGAGTCCGCCGTCGCCGGGACGTGCGACGTACATGTCAAGCAGGTGTTCATGGCGCCCACGATTCCAGAGCCCGCAGGTCGCGACTGTCGGGTTTTGGTCAGACCGTCGGGGGTGACGGCCGCGACGTCACAGGGTTACGGCGAAGAAGACGAACCAGATCAACACCGCGGCCGCTCCGAGGCCGATCCCCGTCAGCGTCTGCTTCGTGTTGACGGCGGTGCCGCGTTCGATGCGGCCGAGCCCGATGAACCCGAGAACGATCGACGTCAAGCCGGCTGGGGGAGTGACGACGTCTCCGATGATCGGGACGAACAGAAAGATCACGGCGACGACACCGAGGACCAGGCTGGACCATCCGGGCCGTCCGGCTTTTTCGGTGGTGTCGTCAGGCATGCCGGCGGCCGATCGGTCGCCGACGGGATTCGTCAGGCGGTGACGGTTGCACGAGCCGGAGCAAGGACCTTGTCGCTACCGCAGGTGACGGTCATGGTGATGTCGATGTCCCCGGATTCGGCGATTTTGCGGACCGTTCCGACGACGATCACGGTCGCGGCGCCGTCGGCCGGTACGACGACCGGTTTGGCGAACCGCGCGGTCAGGTCGGTGATGCGGTCGGGTGTGCCGGCCCACTCGGCGACGGCGCGAGCGGCCAGCCCCATCGTGTACATGCCGTGAGCGATGACGCCCGGCAGTCCGGCGGCGCGGGCCGCCTCGTCATCCAGGTGGATCGGGTTGTGGTCTCCGCCGGCGTGGGCGTAGGCGACGAGGTCGGATCGCCGGATCGCGTACTCGTTGCGGAAAAGCTCGTCCCCGGTGTTCATGCCGTGTCCTCCGCCGGTTCCGCTGCAACGAACAACGTGGTCGTCACCGACGCGACGGCGGAACCGTCAGCGTCGTGGACCTCGTTGCGTAGCGTCAAGAGTTCGTTGCCGGCCACAACCTTGATCGACTCGACGGTCACGGTGCAGGTGACCACGTCGCCGATCTTCAGGGGTCGGCGATAGGTGAACTTCTGCTCACGGTGCAGAACGCGGCTGAAGTCCAGGCCGAATTCAGGGTCGTTGATCAAAGCGTCGGCGGCGGGCAACGTCACCGAAATCAAGAACGTTGCGGGGACCCCTTGGCCACCGGACTGGCCGAGCGCTTCGCAAAAAGCCGCCACCGCATCGACGGTGATCTCGACCGGGTCGGTGGCCGGAAGACTGTGCCCCACGTACCCCTGGTTCAGCACGCCGGATTAGCGTGTTTCGCGGTGCGCCGTGTGCGTGTTGCAGCGCGCGCAGAACTTCTTCAGTTCCATCCGGTCGGGGTTGTTGCGGCGGTTCTTGTTGGTGATGTAGTTGCGTTCCTTGCACTCGACGCATGCCATGGTGATCTTGGGACGAACGTCAGTAGCCTTGGCCACGGCAGCGCGCCTTCCTGTGTTACGGGTACTTCACGAATGACTGGACAAGGGTAACGGGCGCGAGGCTCGATACCCAACCGGAACCCGTGTGGCCTCCGGCTCACCGATCGTCCATGACCGGCAATACAACCGCCTCAGAGTACCTGACGTTCCGGCAACGGCCGCTCGGGGTGCTCAACGGTGCCGGGTCGCCCGCCTCGGAAGCCGCTCATGGAGTTCGTTCATGCTGCGCGGTCGTTGAGGTGGACGGATCCGAAGGCGAACAAGGACCTTGCGACAACGCCACCTGACGCCACGGAAGATCGGCAACAGGCGGCGGATCGGCAGAGGGCGTCTCAGGTCACCGGGCCGGCCCACACCCTCATGTTCGACGAGGTTGCCTTCACCGTCCGGCGAACCCTTCGCCGCCGGGGCCCTTGGGTCTCTCGGGTGCTCCTTGAACCGCCCGATGTTGATTGTCGCGCCCTTACCGGGGACATCGCTTTTGTCGCATCGGACAGGAGCCGGTTGTGGGTACGGAGCGGGCAGTCCGGTCGAATCCCGCCCGCCGTAGCTGGTTCGGCCAGGATCCGAACGGACTCGTGGATCGGTGCCCAAGATGTCGGTGTACGTCGCGTTGCTGTCCGGCTTCGGCTCCTCCCGGCGGGCGTAGTGGCGGAACGTCGTGGCGAACAGGCCGAACAAGACGCCGACCTTTGAACGAACCGGATTGCCAGTACGCCACGACCGTGGAACGGTCGGGTCGTTTGTATGCCGCAGTACAGCGAGCGCGGCGTATCCGCCCAATACCGCCGTCCGGGTCGGAGACGTATCCGTACCGGCCTCGATGGCCACCTCGCGGGCGGCCTCACTCCGTTCGCCGTGTACGACGGTCCGGTGAACGTGTCGTCGGGACGAGGCGCGCATACCCGTTTATGCGGGCCGCGACAACGTCGTCGGGTGTCTCCCGAAGACCGCGCAACCGAAACAACGGGTCCCGTGACGCATCCGTACCTCAAAGGTGTGCTCCGGGCACGTCCCCGTCGGTTGCGGAAATCCGGGTACGACAAAGGCTCAGTGGTCTTCTCATGGAAGACACACCGAGCCTTGAGATTTTGTAGCGATGGCCGGACTTGAACCGGCGACACAACGATTATGAGTCGTTTGCTCTGCCACCTGAGCTACACCGCCGTGTGACCGGACCGCTTCGCAGCCGCTATGCGATCTGGAGAGCCCCTTTACGGAATCGAACCGTAGACCTTCTCCTTACCATGGAGACGCTCTGCCGACTGAGCTAAAGGGGCGGGCGTTGACATCGTGTCAACGTGCCGCCGACAAGAGTACATGAACGCGCGCTGTCGTATCACGCGGGTTTGCCTCGTGCGGGGCGTGCCTGGTCAGACGGCCCTCAACCGAGGGGTCTTACTGCCGTTGCCGTCTTGAGCCGCGATCCATGTGGCGAAGCGGTCGGCGGACAACGGCCGTGAGAAATAGAAGCCCTGGGCTATGTCACACCCGATGTCGCTGAGAAGCGACAGCGTCATTTCGCTTTCGACTCCTTCGGCGACGACCTTCATGCGGAAGTGACGCGCGAGGTCGACAATGGCGCGCACGATGGCGTGGTCTCCTTCGTCGGTGGCCATACCCTGCACGAAGGAGCGGTCGATCTTGATCTCCTGGGCCGGAAGTTGCCGCAGGTAGGACAACGACGAATAGCCTTTGCCGAAGTCGTCGACCGCGAGGCGCACGCCGAGTTCACGGAGCCGCCGCAATGTGTCGGTGTTCTTGCCGCCGCCGACCATGCCGTCCTCGGTGATCTCGAAGGTGAGACGGTTGGCCGGTATCGAATACTCGTTGAGGAGACGTCCCACCATCGTGGGGAAGTCGCTGTCGACAAGGGTCCGCGGTGACAGGTTGACTGCGGTGGTGAGGACGAAGCCCTGGTCTTCCCACTCGCGGAGTCTCTGCAGCCCGTCGCGCAGCACGAACTCGGTGAGGCGTCCCAACTGTCCGGTGTGTTCGGCGACGGGTACGAAGTCGTCGGGTGGTACGTCACCGTGGGTGGGGTGCCGCCAGCGGGCGAGGCATTCGACGCCCACGAGTTCTCGTGTGCCCAGCGATATTTTCGGCTGGTAGTGGACGTGGAGTTCACCGCTGTCGAAGGCTCGTCGCAAATCGGTGGCCAGGCCGAGGCGCCGCACGCTGCTCGACTCGAGGCCCGCGTTGTAGACCTGGACACCGCTGGAGACGTTCTTGGCGGTTTGGGTGGCGACGTCGGCGCGTTGCAGGAGGCTGTCGGCGTCGCCACCGGACTCGGGGTGGACGGCGATGCCGACCGCGGAGTCGATGTCGACGTTGAGTGAGCCGAGCATGCACGGCTGGCGTAGGGCTTCGCGGATGTCGCCGGCCAACCGGATGGCGGCGTTGGGGTCGGGTAGTCGCAGGACGATGGCGAACTCGTCGCCGTCGATGCGGCCGACGTGCGCGGCCGGCGGGGCGGCGTCCTTGAGTCGTCGTCCGACTTCGACGATGAGTTTGTCGCCGGAGGCGTGACCGATGGAGTCGTTGATCTCGCGCATCCCGTCGACGTCGAAGAGCATGACGGCGACGATCTCGCCGGGCACGGTGATCGCGATCGACTCTTCCAGGACGGCCATGGTGCGGCGTCGGTTGGGGAGTTCGGTGAGCGTGTCGTGGTAGGCGTCGAACCGGAGCCGTTCGACAAGACGGGAGTTTTCGACGGCGACGCCGGCGTGGGCGGCGAGCGTTTCGAGGAGGGACTGTTCGTCGGGCCCGAACTGGGCGAGGTCGGCGCCCATCCGGTTGGCCACGACAAGGCACCCGAAGGTCACCTTGCCGGACCGCAGCGGTACGGCGAGAACGCCCTTGATTTTTGCGGCGCGCAGCAGTCCTCGGAATTCCGGCGGCCCGGTCTTCGCCGTGACGAGGAGGGTTTTACCGCTGGTGAGTACCGTGTGTCGGATCGCTTCGGGGACGGGCGTGGTGTCGAGTAGCCCTTCGGTGTCCATGTAGGCGGTCAGGAGAAGCTCGGGGAACCTTTTGTCTTTGGGTACCCAGACGGTGGCGGCTTCCGCCTTCAGCATTTCCCGTAGCTGGTGGGTCATGATGTCGACCAGCCGGTTGCTTTGAACGGCCTGCGCCACCGACTGCGTGAAGTCGTTGAGGTCGGCCAGGGCCTGTCGTTGTCGCACCAGGTTGGAGTAGGCGCGGTAGGCGGCGAAGAACAGGTAGAGCAGTACGGCGAGGGGGGCCAGCGCCCATGACGTCGTGTTGATCGCCAGGAGGATCAGGATGCCGATGATGGCGTTGACGCCGCCGATGACGAGGCTGGATCCCATGCTGGCGTAGAGCTCGTCGAGGCTGCGTTGTCCCTGGGTGATGGAGATGATCACGATGAGGAACAGTGCTGTGACGAGCAGGAAGACGACGACGGCGGCCAGGAGCGACAACCAGGTGGCGGGGTCGGAGGCGGCGCCGATGCCGAGGGCGTGGGCGGCGAGAGCCGCCGCGGCTACGGCGGCACAGGTGTTGGCGGCGTTGAAGGCTGCTTTATGTAGCTGACTTTTGCGGCTGATCCAGCGGTATCCGCCCATGAGGACGACCACGGTGGCGCGTGCCGCGAACACCCAGAAGGGCGGCAGATAGAACAGGGCGAGGATGAACGGGATTTCGCCGGCGGACACCAGGATGCCCTGGCGTCGAACCTCGAGCTGAAGTGGGAACGCCTGAGCGACGGCGTGGAACAGCAAGAGTAGAGCGAAGACGGTCCAGTTGGGTTGTGCAGGACCCAGGGGCCATATGGCCACGGCCAGTAGCGCAGCTACCAGGGAGAGGAAGGACGTGAGAGCCCATACCATCCACCTTGACCAGCTGGCGTCATGACGACTCGCCACCAACCGTGGCTCCCTCCGGACTTAATTGCTGACCGGTATGGGTCGGCCTGTCAGCCCCATTCGTGTTCTTGTGCTTCAGGGGTCGCAGTTGTGGCTGTCGTTTCGGTGTCCGCATGTGTCGCGGTCGCGACGGCGCCAAGGAAGGCGAATGCCATCGCCGTCGATGCGATCGCTGCCGCGACTCGTTTGATTATGGGAACCTTCATTGTGTGGCTCCTCGCCTACTTGGAATACCAAGGCCATACGCTTCAGGGGTTGACAGACATACTGCCACAGTTGCAGCTGAAACCAAAAGGGTGATGAGCCTGCTCAGCCGACCGGATGGGCAGTTTCGGCTTTTTGTCCGAATCCCCTGACTGGATTGTCCGGCTGGTGGTGTTTCATATGGTGAAAACCAGCCTCCACCTGGTTATGGGTACCTTAAATCCACCATATACGGTGTTGCGTGTCACTTCTCGATCTTGTGAACGGGGAAGATGACGACAAGCCGACGACACCCCTCCCGTATTGCCGGTAGCGACCGGCAATCAAGACAGTCCACCACTGTGGAGGGGATCTTGGTTACGTCACATCGTCCTGTCAAGCATCGGCCCCGTCACCGCGCGCCGTTGTATCACCGCGGGCGACATCGAGCGGCTTTCGCGGTACACATTCCGACGCAGGGGCGCTACGCGGTCGTCGTGGGAACCGCGGTTCTGAGCGCGGGCGCCGTCGCACTGGGCTCGGCGGCGGCACTCCCGTCGGCTGAACCGGAACAGCCGACCGCGGCGCAACCCCGGGTGGAACCACCGGCGCAACGCGCACCGGCCGGGTACGCCGACGTCGTCACCAACGAGCTCCTCGACGTGCCGGACGGTGACGGCGACAGCCCGGTAACCGAACAACCCGCCGAGGTCACGTGGCGGTTGCCGCTCGACGAGGTTCACCTGACATCGCTGTTCGGGCCGCGCTGGGGACAACTTCACCAGGGCGTCGACTTCGCCGCTCCGCACGGTGCGCCGGTGCACGCGGCGCAGTCGGGAACCGTC